>MKGP02000078.1 GCA_001913845.2 Limnothrix sp. CACIAM 69d
GAATTGCGACGATGTTGCTGCTAGTCGTCAAGTCCCTCTCCCGACTTGGGAGAGGGATTTAGGGTGAGGGTCTTGATTGATCCAAGAGGTCTATTGACCTAGCTTGAATCGGCAGCGATTCAAATACGATTTGATTTTTATTTACAATCCCTAACAAAAAACCAAAAACAGTTGCTAAACTGCGCGAATTTATAAACAACCATTGAGTAACTGGCCTAAAGAATTCTGCAAGCACCCATAATCAAATCAGAGCCAAATCAGAACCCAATCAGATTTCTTGTAGATCGTCCCGATCGCTCCTCCTTTTCCCTGTCAATGGGCGATCGCACCATGATTATTTCTACTCGCCAATTATCTGATTCATTCAATCTAGTCAACTCAATTTTGCAAATTTCATCCAGTGGCTTTGAGCACTGAGCCTACGACGCTCGCCCCTGGCAACGCTCCATTACGGCGTTCATTGAATATCTGCTGAGCATTCGACGAACATTGGCTGAGTATTAGCTGAGCATTAGTCGAGCATTTTTCTCTTGTTCTTGCCCATTGGGGATCGGGGATCTTTGAGGCATGAGTTTGATCTTGATCTGATTTCTCATCAAACTTTGCAAGATTTTGAATTGGATATTGATCAGACATCTCACTGATCAACTCTGCACTTCATCCCTAGTCCTATTTTCCCTAGTTCTATTTTCTCAGTCTGCAATCATTTCAGCTTGCATTGAGCTGACATCAGTTCTTTTACTGGGAATTTTCATTCCCATGGAGGTTTTCATGAAAGGTGACCGTACCCCCCGCATCAGAAATATTGCCATTGTGGGTCCCTACTCCAGTGGCAAAACGACGCTTTTGGAAAGTATTTTGTTTTTGTCGGGCGCAACCACGCGCAAGGGCAGCATTAAAGATAACAATACGGTGGGTGACGGCTCCCCGGAAGCGCGCGATCGGGGCATGGGCCTGGAGCTAAATGTGGCCAGCGCCGTCTATAAGGATGTGCAATTTAATTGGATTGATTGCCCCGGTTCCGTGGAATTGGCCGCAGAAACCTACAACGCGTTGGTCGGGGTTGATGCGGCCGTGGTGGTTTGCGAACCCATGATCGATCGCGCCATTGTGTTGGCTCCCTTGTTTCAGTTTTTGGACACCTGGAAAATTCCCCATGTGTTGTTCATTAACAAAATGGATCGGGCATCGAGTCCCATTGCCGATATTTTGTCGGTGTTGCGGCCCGTTTCCAGCCGCCCGATCGTGCTGCACCAATACCCAATTCGCCAAGGCAACAGCCCGATCGGTTACATCGATTTAGTCAGCGAAACGGCCTATCATTACCACCCTGACGCGGAAGGCGATGACCCCGTGCCGCTGCCCGAACATCTGCGGGATGAAGAGCAAGCGGCTCGCCATGAAATGCTGGAAAGCCTGGCCGACCATGACGATGTGCTGCTGGAAAAATTGCTGGAGGATATTCAACCCAGCGAAGAAGAAATTTTGGTGGATCTGAGGCTGGAGTTGGGAGCCGATCAGATCGTGCCGGTGTTTGTGGGCATGGCGGAACAGCACCTGGGCGTGCGGCCGCTGTTGAATGCCCTGCTGCGGGAAGCCCCAGACGCAACGGTGACGGCCACCGAGCGCGGGGTGGACGCGATCGCCCCCGATGCCGACAGCCCGATCGTGCAGGTGCTGAAAACCATGTATGCCAGCCAAGGGGGCAAGCTATCGATCGCTCGGGTCTGGAATGGCGCGATCGAAGATGGCATGAGCCTCAATGGCGTTCGTATTGGTGGCCTCTATCGCCTGATGGGCAGCCAACAAAAATCCCTGACCCGGGCCGAAGTGGGCGACATTGTGGCCCTGGGGCGGTTGGACGGGGTGGCCACCGGAGAGGTGCTGGCGCTCGATCGGGCGATCGGGCGGGATGAGTTGCCCAAAGCGGAATTACCGCCACCGGTTTTTGCTTGGGCGATCGTCCCCGAAAACCGCAGCGACGAAGTGAAACTTACCGCCGCCCTAGCGAAGCTCACGGACGAAGACCCCGCCGTCCGCTGGGAACAACATGGCGACACCCACGAAATCATCCTTTGGGGCCAAGGGGAAATTCACCTGCAAATCGCCATCGATCGACTGCGGCGCAAGTACAACCTGCCCATGGCTCCCCACCTGCCCCAAGTGCCTTACAAGGAAACCATTCGCAAACCCGTTTCCCGGATCCATGGGCGCTACAAGCACCAAACCGGCGGCCATGGTCAGTTTGGGGATGTGTATTTGGACATTCAGCCCCAACCACGCGGCGCAGGCTACGACTTCCAACAAAGGATTGTGGGCGGTGTTGTGCCCAAGCAATATATCCCCGGTGTGGAATCGGGGGTGCGAGAAGCGCTCGATCGCGGGCCCCTGGGTTTCCCGATCGTTGATGTGGCTGTGACCCTCACTGATGGTTCCTACCACTCCGTTGACAGCTCCGAGCAAGCCTTCAAGATGGCAGCCCACGTGGCCATGAAGACGGGCATTCCGGCGGCTCAACCGGTGCTGCTGGAGCCGATCGACCTGGTGGAAGTTGCCATGCCCAGTGAGTTCACCGCCAAGGTCATGCAGCTAGTGACCGGGCGACGGGGCCAACTGATGGGCTACGGGCCCAAGGACGGCTGGAGCGGCTGGGACACCATGCAGGCCTATCTGCCCCACGCGGAAATGCAGAGCCTAATCTTGGAATTGCGATCGCTCACCTTGGGCGTGGGAACCTTCTCTTGGCAGCATGACCACTTGCAGGAAGTGCCCGACAAACTCGCCGATCGGGTCTTGGCCCAAACCGGCAAAGGCTAGGGACGATCGCTCGTTTCCACCCATTCCCCAAAACTTCGATCCTTTTGAAACCTTAAAAGCGCCTGGCCATCTTTTCGATGGGCCGGGCGTTTCCTTATGCAGCCCCGGCTCGATCGCCTGACGCTTCCCCAGCGGCTCTCCCCCCAAACACCACGCCCGCCACCGAGGACAGTCCCAAAACCACCTCAAGACTGTTCAAGCCATTCGGAGAGTCCTTGGGAAAAATTCTAGGGAATTTTGAGAAGATTTCTCAATATTGATATACTGCTTTCGCCACCCAAAATTCAATTACTGCATTCCTAAGAGCGAAAAATGACGAGTAAACTGACTCGGCGGGTGTTCTTGGCAGGGGGATCAGCCCTAGCCACCGTGGCCCTGAGCGGACTGAACCGGGCCAACGCCCAAGGTGCAGGGGAAGTGAACCTGTACTCCGGTCGCCACTACGACAGCGATCGCCAACTGTATGAAGCCTTTACCCAAGCCACCGGCATCAAAGTCAACCTGGTGGAAGGCAGCGCCGATGCCCTAATCGAGCGCATCCAATCGGAAGGGGTCAACAGTCCCGCCGATGTTCTGATTACTGTGGATGCCGGTCGCCTTTGGTTAGCCGACAAGGCCGGTCTGTTCCGTCCCGTGTCCCAAAGCGCTGCCCCCAACCTTTATCGGGCGGTTCCCAGCAACCTGCGTCACCCCAATGGTCACTGGTTCGCCCTGTCCAAGCGGGCCCGCGTGATCATGTACAACAAAGACCTGGTGAACCCCGCAGACCTCTCCACCTACGAAGCTTTGGCCGATAGCCGTTGGCGCGGCAAGATTTTGGTGCGGACTTCGAGCCATGTCTATAACCAATCCCTAGTTGGCGAGCTGGTGGGTGCGTTGGGCGAACCCACCACGGAAACCTGGGTGCGCGGCCTGGTGGCGAACTTCGCTCGGCCCCCGGAAGGCAACGATACGGCTCAGATCAAGGCCTGTGCAGCGGGTCAAGGGTCGATCGCGATCGCCAACACCTATTACCTGCCCCGCTTGGTCAATTCCAAAGATGCCGCTGAGCGGGAAATCGCTGCCAAGGTGGGCGTGTTCTTCCCGAACCAACAGGGACGCGGCACTCACGTCAACATCAGCGGCGGCGGCGTGATTAAAACCGCCAAAAACCCGGAAGCAGCCGTGAAGTTCCTTGACTTTTTGGCAACCCAAAAGGCCCAAGAACTCTTTGCCCGCAGTGGCTACGAATATCCGGTGTTGTCTGGCGTGGCCCTGGATCCCACCCTGTCTAGCTTTGGACAGTTCAAGTCCTCTAGCGCCAGTGCCAATGAGTTTGGGGGCAACAACGATCGCGCCCTCCGACTGATGGATCGGGCCGGTTGGCGCTAGGGCTAATCGGCAAGCGAGGGCTGATTGCGCGATCGGCCCACGGTGTTCCACTGTCTATGTTCAGCAAGCATCCATCCCAAGCGAGGCTATGTCTCGGCTTGGGAATTTTTCATGGCAATTTTTGATCGAAACCTTGCGTTAACACAAACGTTGCCATGGCAATTTTGCCCAGAGATTTTCTAGCAAGCTGCTTTCCGAAAACCTCTTTTCGAGAATTTCTTTTTAAAAATCTCTCAATCTCTTTTCAAGACTCTTTTTTTAATTAACTAATTAATTAATTTCCGCACCTGCCGCCGCTTGGATAGCGTCCAGGGATAACAGTCGATCGCGGCTGCCGACAATGATGGCCCCCACCTGACCGCGCACCTGAGTGGAAATCACGTAGTAATAGCCCACCACTTGATCGGCTGAATCGCGGCGGAGATCCGACACCACAAATTCCCGAGCCTGCTCCGTGTTTTCGTAGATTGCGGGAATTTCGGCCACCGTCACATCGGGGCCCAGGGAATTTTGAATCACCTCCGAAGTGACGCTGTGAATGCTGAGGTTTTCCGGCAGGGAATAGCACCCATCGGGGCGATCGGGGGCACAAGCGGCCCCGCCAGCATTCAACCCCGCCAAAGCCGGTAAACCTTGGGGCGTGGGGCTGGGGCTAGGGGCTGGACTGGGGCTGGGCGTAGGGCTGGGTGTGGGATTGGGGCTGGGTGCTGCCGATGGAGCCGGGGCCGGTTTGGCGGATTGGGGCTTGGGAACCACCACCCGATTGGGCTGATTCGCTTTCGGTTTTGGTTTTGGGGTTGCGGCCCGATCGGCCCGGCGTTGGGCCGGGGTCGATCGCGCGGGGCTGGGGGAAGGGGTCGATCGGTTCGGGGTGGTTTTCGGCAAATTAGTGACCCGAATGGGGGCCTCTTGGGCGCTCAGGGGCAAAGCCACCTTGTCCGACTCCTTGGGCATTGGCAGCAACAACACCGCTCCATGGAGCACCACGGACACCACAACGCCCAGGCCCATGGCCCCCCAAAGGCTGATTTTGGCACTGGGAGACCAGTCCCCTAACTCGGGCCCTTGCCCTAGGGGTGCGTTTTGTTGTGATGCGCTGCTGAGTGATGGGTTTCTGGTTGGGGAATGGCTAGGCGGTGACTCCTCTGTCGGGTCGATCGCCCCTGCGTTGGGCCCCTGGTTCTCCACGGTCACTGATCGAGCAGTCCTGGGAACTTCTTCTGAACGCACAGTCACCAAGGCCTGATTGGAAACCGGAAGGTTACTGCTCATTTCCCTTGGCTCCCATCCGGCAAGGTTGTGCCCAGGGTTTTGATCCCGCTGAGATCAAGCTTGGAGGGGCTGGCGTTCAGCAAATCTGCACCGCTCAAGTCGGCCCCCGTCAGCTTGGCTTGGGTCAAGTCAGCCCCCCGGAGATAGGTTTTGGTGAGTCGGGCTTCGCTGAGGTTGGCCCCCGTCAGCTTGGCCTGGTTCATGCCCGCCTGGCTCAGGTCGGCCCCGGTTAAATTCGCTTGCTGAAAATTGGCCCCGTCCAACTTGGCCTGGCTCAGGTTCGCCCCGGTCAAATTGGCCTTTTGAAAGTTGGCTCCATTCAGGTTCGCCCCGGCAAAGTCCTGATTGCTCAGATCCTTGCCCGCAAAATCACACCTCGGGCAGTCCTTGGGATTTCCGGGCGATCGCTGGGCCGTGGGCTGGGTGGGGCAACCGCTCAGGGTCAGCCCAAGGGCGATCGAAACCGTGAGCAACATTCCGCGCCCGATCGCGCCCCTAAGTTCCCATTTCAGTGAGCGCTCCCTCTTACCGGTTGCCGCGCGATCGCCCACAATCGCCCCTCTGATGCCAAGCCCCATGCCCAAACCCGAAGTCGTGAAAGTGTTCCCAAAACCGTTTTAACTCAAAGATTTCTCAATAAGCGAATTGCCTTAAGCTTGAGAAGCATTTGGATCTTTGAGAATTAGTTTCAGTAAGCATAGCATATTCTTACCGGAGTGCTTTTTGAAAGCCTTTTCCAGGTAGCTTCGTCAAGGGATTGAAATTCCTCTCAGAAGCTGTCTGAACAGTATTTTTTGACACCGATCAAGCACTAACCGTGGTTAGGGCAAGGGGCTTAAGCCCCTTGTCTTCATCGGTTGGTAAGACCCGAAAGGTAGAAATCTAGGCTATTCAGATGCCCTCACAGCCGATGGCCGATTCCTTGGGTTGAACGGCGCTGGCTATCTTGGGCGATGACTGTTTTGGATCATTTGAACCTCAGCCGATCGCCAAACTCCAACAACGCGATCGCAGCTAATCGTTTTCGTCCTGGGCTGGATGAACCCGTTAACCCATTCCTGTTCCCGATGATTTGCGTGGAGTTATAGCCACCGATCGATATTCACCAAATCATGACAGCTAGATAATTCATCAGAACCGGGTTAACCCGATCGCCTTAAATTAAGCATCAAAAAATAGAGTTAGATACTTCAGATCAATTTTTAGAATCTCGATCATCGGTCAATGATTAATCAAGTTTGATTTGAATTAATCGAACACAGAATCAACTATAAGATCAGCCTCAGAGGTTAATCGAAAGAATCAACCATCAAAATCGATCAAGAGACACTTTGATGAAGGATCCTTCACCAGGTGATCCTTAACAGATCAAGCTCATGATTAGAAAAATTCCTAGCCCACACAATCCTGCAAGCCATTCCATCAGGCGATCGAGTGACCTGGTGATAAAATAATCAAACGGCCGCCCAAAGCCGCCCAAACGTTCCAGAGCAACACCAATTCCATCAGGCAATCCCCCAACATGGCCAATCGTCCTCGCCCACTAGATGCAGAAACCATGGCTCGACTGCGAGCAGAAGCCGCCGCTCCCTACCGAGGTCTTCGGCGTTTGTTTTATGGTGCTTTTGCTGCTTCGGGAGCGCTGGGTGGGTTCATTTTTCTGCTGAAACTGCTGGCGGGCGAAAACCCGGCGGAGGTGTTGCCTAATTTGGCACTGCAAGCGGGTGTAGTGGCGCTGATGATTTGGTTATTTCGGATCGATCGGGGACGGGAGCGAAATCAATAAGCATCATCAATTATTTAGTACTTAGAAAAATCCATTAGAAAACTTAAAAAACGATCATCAGAAAATAACAGAAAACAACCTAAAAATTGCAATCTATAAATAGCAATTCGTAGACAACAACTCATAGATAACACGTAGATAATTTTCAGGTCATTCACTGATTATCTGTCAGAGTCCGTTTGAAAAGCCAAAATTGCTACTCAGTAGGCCCTAGTGATCGACATAGACAAGGGGCTTAAGCCCCTTGCCCCCACAACTATTGGTGCTTGACCCGTGCCAAAAGATACTTTTTAGACACCCTCTCAGGGTAATCAACAGCAAATTCCCAAGAACCACCAGCAACAACCACAGACAAACTACAGACAACGATCACCGAATGCATTCAGCCTTGAGTGGGAACCGGGGCGATCGGTTCTGAATCTTTAGAGTTCTGAGGCAGGGAAGCAAGGGCGAAATGAACGATAACGCAACCCTTTGAGGCATGGGCCGCCACCACCGTTTGGCAAATGGGCAATGACGAACGGTTGACGTTGCAAGCGTTCGCTAAACTATCTGGGGCGATCCTATGATCTCGATTAATCTCAACGCCGCGAACCTCAATGCTGCGCGATCGCCGTCGGGTGATCTCCCCTCTTGGGTTAATGTGGGTTGTCTCTGGTCTGTTGCCGAATTCAATAGACCACTGAAGCAGCAGCCCCCTAAAGCGCCCTGAAACTTCGATCGAGCGATCGAACTAATCAGTTACTCAGTGAGCTACTGGGCGATCGTTGGGTTAGCCATCTTTAGCATTAGCCATCTATTCTTTGCCTTTAAACCTTCGTTTTTGAACCAATGACTATGGTGGGTCAACCAGTGGGCACAACTCGATCGAGCCAAAGGGCCGCAGCCAAGCGGGCCCGGCGGGCCATGGGAGCCAGTCTGATGGCAGCGGCAATGGGAATTGGGCAGGTGTCCCAGGCGATCGCTCAGCCAGCGCCCCCCACGGAACCGGTTCCAGTGCGCCAGCCGATGACGGTCATTTCCGACGTGCAAGAGGCCAACTCGATCGCAGGAATTGTGACGGCGCGGGGCAACGTTCAGGTGGACTATCCCGCTCGGATGCTCAAAGCCACCGCCGCCCAGGCACAATATTTCAGCAACGAACGCCGTTTGGTGATGTCAGGTGATGTGTTTGTGCTGCAAGACGGCAATAGCCTGCGGGCCGAAACGGTCACCTACTATGTCGATGAGGGGCGATCGATCGCGCTGCCCTTGCCCAACCGCCAAGTGGAATCGGTCTACTTAGTGTTGGACACCACCACGCCCACGGTCTTGCCTTCCTCTTCGGGGCCGGCGGGGGGACTGCCTGCCGCGCCGGCCGTGCCTTCGCTGTTTGCCCCCACCGCGCCCTAAAATTTACCGCTGTTCGATCGCCGCTGGCCGGCTTGCATCCTTTCGTGGGGGTACACCGTTGAAGATTGTTCTTGAAAACGTCCAGAAAGCCTACGGTGAGCGTCTAATTGTCAACCGCGTTAGCCTCACGGTGGAGCGGGGAGAGGTGGTTGGGCTGCTGGGGCCAAACGGCGCAGGCAAAACCACCGTTTTCTATATGGCCACAGGGTTGGAACGGCCCGACAGCGGCCATGTGTGGCTTGATGACCAAGACATTACCGAACAACCCATTCACCAACGGGCCCGCCTCGGCATTGGCTACCTGGCCCAAGAACCGAGCGTGTTTCGCCACCTGAGTGTGGCGGATAACTTGCGCCTGGTGTTGCAGCAAGCCAAGCTCCCCCGAGAGATGCAGGAGCGTCGTCTCCAGCAGTTGGTGCAAGATTTTGGGTTGGAGAAAGTGGCCCACACGCCGGGAATTCAGGTGTCAGGGGGTGAGCGCCGCCGCACGGAAATTGCCCGCGCCTTAGCCGTGGGATTGGAGGGGCCCCAGTTCCTGTTGCTGGATGAACCCTTTGCAGGCATTGACCCGATCGCGGTAGCCGAAATTCAACGCATCGTGGCCGGCCTGCGTGATCGGGGCATGGGGATCCTGATTACCGATCACAACGTGCGGGAAACCCTGGAAATTGTCGATCGCGCCTATATTTTGCGGGAAGGCCAGATCCTCGCCTCCGGAAACGCCACCGAGCTGTATGGCAACCCCTTGGTGCGGCAATATTACTTGGGTGACAAATTTCAGCCCTAACGTTCCGCCCCTGCCTCAGCCCCCACTCCAACCCTCGCCTTCTCGCGGGCCCCTCAGCCGCTATTCCCGACCAGATACCCTATGACCTCCAACACCGTACCCCAGCCATCCTCCGCCCCCCCTTGGCAAAACTGGCTGCCACAAATCAGCGTGATGGATCGTTACCTGGCCAAGGAATTGGCCATGCCCTTTCTGTTTGGGGTTGGTGCATTCTCCTCGATCGGGGTTTCCGTAGGCACGGTTTTTGACCTCGTGCGCAAAGTCGTAGAAGAGGGATTGCCCATTCACCTGGCCATGCAGGTGATGTTGCTGCAAATGCCCTACTTCATCGTGCTGTCTTTCCCCATGTCCACCCTGTTGGCCTCCATGATGGCCTTTGGGCGGTTGTCCAACGACAGCGAATTGGTGGCCCTGCGCAGTTGCGGCATTGGGGTTTATCGAATTGTTGCGCCGGCCTTGGTGCTCAGCCTGTTTGTCACGGGTCTAACTTTCGTTTTTAACGAAGCATTAGTGCCCGCCGCCAACTACCAAGCCACCACCATCTTGGAGCGGGCCCTTGGAACCGACGATAACCAACCCTCTTTCCGCGAAGAAAATATTTTCTATCGGGAATTCAGCGAGGTTGAAAAACCGGACGGCGAGAAAAAAAGTATTCTCAGCCGTGTGTTTTATGCCGAACGCTATGACGGCAAGCAGATGCTGTCCCTGACGATTATCGATCGCTCCCAGGCGGGCATCAGTCAAATTGTCACCGCCAAATCTGCCGTTTGGAACCCCAAGGAACGGGCCTGGGATTTCCGAGATGGCACCATTTATTTGGTGGCTCCCGATGGTTCCTACCGCGACATTTTGCGTTTTGAACAGCAACGGTTGCAGCTACCCCGAACGCCCCTCGATTTGGCCGTGCGCGATCGCTTCTCCAATGAGCTAAACATTGCCGAAGCCCAAGAGCGTTTGGCCATTTTGCGCCAGAGCGGCGAGCGAGCAGAAATCACCAAGCTAGAGCTACGAATTCAGCAAAAATACGCATTTCCCTTCATTTGCGTCGGCTTTGGGTTGGTGGGTTCAGCACTGGCTAATCGTCGCCATCAACGCCTCGGCCGCGCCACCAGTTTTGGTGTGAGCGTGGTGGTCATTTTCGCCTATTATTTGTTGGCTTTCCTGGCGGATGCCTTGGCCCGAACGGAGTTTTTATCTCCAGTGGTGGCGGCTTGGTTACCTT
Source organism: Limnothrix sp. CACIAM 69d (assembly GCA_001913845.2). GTDB lineage: Bacteria > Cyanobacteriota > Cyanobacteriia > CACIAM-69d > CACIAM-69d > CACIAM-69d. Next base: position 10,648 of record MKGP02000078.1, read on the forward strand.
TGCTGGTGGTTGGGGCGTTGGGGACGGGGCTGCTGGTGCGGGCGGCACGCTAAATTCCCCAGTTCAATTCTCCCAATTCAATCCAACCGTTCATCCAAAGCTAAATCCAAAATTCAATTCAGGAACTGACCCAAATTGCCGGAATAAGGAGCTTAGAAGATATTTGAAAAGTATCTTGAAACCCTGATCAAGCCCCAGTAGTCGTGGGGAGCAAGGGGCTTAAGCCCCTTGTCTTGGTCGGTCGTTGGAGTTAGCAAAGAATGGGGAGCACAGAGCTTAAGCCCCTTGTTTTGGTTGGTCGTTGGAGTTAGCAAAGGATCCGTTTTGGGTTTTCAGAAATTCGCTCAGCAGTCCGAAAAATTTTGCCCCCGTTCATGAGTGCTATTGCCCCCGATTTTCGGTTTGAGTTAGTCGCTGAATGTTCCCAAACATCGGCCCGCGTTGGTGTTTTTCACACGCCCCACGGCATTGTGGAAACTCCCCGTTTTATGCCCGTGGGCACATTGGCCAATGTCAAAACCCTGTCGCCGGATCAAGTGGCCGCCACTGGGGCCCAGATGATTTTGTCGAATACCTATCACCTGCATTTGCAACCGGGTGAAGGCATCGTGCAGGCGGCGGGCGGGCTACACAAGTTTATGAACTGGCAAGGGCCAATTCTGACGGACTCGGGCGGGTTCCAGGTGTTTAGCCTCAGTGAAATGCGGCAAATTAGCGATCGGGGCGTGACGTTTCGATCGCCCCACGATGGCAGCATCATTGATTTCACCCCCGAAAAATCCATTCAAATTCAAAACGCCCTCGGATCCGATGTAATCATGGCGTTTGATGAATGTCCGCCCTACCCAGCCACCCGCGAACAGGTGGAAAAGGCGACCGATCGCACCTATCAATGGCTGCTGCGGTGCATCGAAGCTCACCAGCGTTCTGATCAAGCCCTATTCGGCATTGTCCAAGGGGGAACCTACGCGGATTTGCGGGCCAAGGCGGCGGCGGATTTGGCGGCTCTGGATCTGCCCGGCTACGCGATCGGGGGCGTGAGCGTGGGGGAACCGCCGGAACTGATTGAGCACATCGTGAAAGCCACCACGCCCCTGTTGCCGCCCCACAAACTGCGCTACTTGATGGGGGTGGGGACTTATCGGGAGATGGCCCAGGCGATCGCCGCCGGGATTGATGTGTTTGATTGCGTGATTCCCACAAGGCTGGCGCGGCACGGGGCGGCCCTGGTGCAGGGCGAGCGTTGGAACCTGAAAAACGCCCAATTCCGGGAGGATTTCCGGCCGCTGGATGAAACCTGCCCTTGCTACACCTGCCAAAACTTCAGCCGCGCCTACATCAGTCACCTGATCCGGGCCAAGGAAATTTTGGGCTACACGCTGCTGGCAATCCACAATGTGACGGAGCTAATTCGATTCACGCAACGGATTCGATCGGCTATTTTGGCGGGCAATTTTGCCGATGAATTTGCCCACTGGTTGCGCCCGGCTGACGACCTGGCCGCCGCCGCCCGCCTCGATGATTAGGGGCCGTCATCAAATCCCTAAAACCTTGATCCTTGCGTTACGAGATCGTGGGGGGCAAGGGGCTTAAGCCCCTTGTCTAGGGCGGTTGAGCTGCGACAAAGGGCGGTTGAGCTGCGACAATTAGTCATTAGACCTCTTGCACGAATCAAATTGGATGTGCCGCTTGGTAGTTGAGCAACCCAGCTAACAGATGGAGCCTCAAGCCAAAACGGCGACGACGATTGCGATAGCGTTCTGAGAAGATCCGAAATCG
>MKGP02000012.1 GCA_001913845.2 Limnothrix sp. CACIAM 69d
TGACGACCTTTGACTAAACCACTCTTAATGATGTTTTGAGAATCACAATGGGGACAGTGCATTGTCATGGCCAAGCTGAACAGCGACTCACCCCATTCTGCCATAACGTTATCTACTTGAAGCTCTCCTGAAATTAAGCCCCGAAATTATCCCCATGACCGCCTCCTCACCCGTTGAAAATGCTGCTCAGTCGATCGCCCTGGTGGCTCCGACCCCGATGGAAGGGCTTGAGTTGCCCTCAATGGTGAGCGATTTGGCAGGACTGCAACGGGCGATCGCCCAGGATCCCGATCGCTGGCGACCGTTGGTGTTCACCAATGGCTGTTTTGATTTGCTCCATGCGGGCCATGTGCGCTACCTGAATGCGGCACGAGCACTGGGGCGATCGTTGGTGGTGGGGTTGAACAGCGATCAATCGGTGGCGGGCTTGAAACCAGCACGGCCCGGTTTCCCTCCTCGCCCGATCGTGCCCCAAGCCCAGCGGGCGGAGGTGTTGTTGGCGCTGCGGGCGGTGGCGGCGGTGGTGATTTTTGAGCAACCCACGGCCACGGCGCTGATCGAAGCGTTGCAACCCGACATCTATGTCAAAGGGGGCGATTATCGGGTGGAAACCTTGCCGGAAGCGCCGGCCGTCTTTGCCGGGGGTGGCCGCATTGAGCTGGTGCAAATTGAAGTGCCCAGCAGCACCAGCGGTTTGGTGGAACGGATTTTGGCGGCCCGTCCCCAGGAGCCATAGGCCATGGCGGAAGATTGGGCTGCGGAGTTGCCCCCCAGCAGCGCCACGGAACCTTGGTCAGTGGCCACCCTCAACCAGTGGTTGAAGGATTGCGTGGAGGCGGAACCGGCGCTTCATCGAGTTTGGGTGATTGGGGAGGTGTCCAGTGCCAAGCCGTTTCCCAGCGGCATCTATTTCACTTTGACCGATCGGGAGGCAACGGCCGCGATCGGCTGCGTGGTGTGGCGAGGTCAGGTCGATCGACTGGCAAGCTTGCCCGAACCGGGTCAGCAGGTGATCGCCTTGGGAGAATTGCAGCTTTGGCCCAAACGGGGCGAGCTGAAACTAGTGACCTGGCAACTGCTGCCGGCCGGGGCAGGTTTGCAGGCGCTGCGAATGCAACAACTGCACGATCGCCTGGCTGCCGAAGGGTTGTTTGATCCCGATCGCCGTCGGCCTCTGCCCGCTTTTCCCCAAACCGTGGCCGTGATCACGTCTCCCCGAGCGGCGGCCTGGGGAGACATCCAACGCACCTTGCTTCAGCGCCATCCCGGTTTGCAGGTGTTGTTTGTGCCCGCTTTGGTGCAGGGCGATCGGGCCCCGATCAGTCTGATCCGGGCGATCGCGCAAGTGGTGGTGGATGGTCGAGCCGATCTGCTGATTTTGGCCCGGGGCGGCGGGGCCACGGAGGATTTGTCCTGCTTCAACGATGAGCAACTGGTGCGCACCCTAGCAGACTGTCCGATTCCAGTGATCACCGGCATTGGTCACCAACGGGATCAGTCCCTTTGCGATCGGGTGGCGGACTGGTGTGCCCACACGCCCACGGCCGCAGCGGAGCGGGCCGTGCCGAGCCTGGTGGAGTTGCGCAACCGCTGGGCGGAACAGGCCTTGGGCCTGAAGTTAGCCATGGATCGCTACTTGCAAGGGCGACTCGATCGGGTGGATCTGCTCCAGCAACGGTTAGGGCGGCTGCGCCCCGATCGCCAATGGCAGCGGGAAACGGAGCGGTTGACGGATCTTCGGCGGCGGCTGGGTATGGCTATGCAACACCGGCTCGATCGGGAACAGCAACGGCAACGGGCCCTCAACCAGACCCTCCGATCACTGGATCCAAACCAAGTGTTGCAACGGGGCTATAGCTTGGTGCGCGATGATCAAGGGTCGATCGTCCGGCGGGCGGCCCAAACCCAACCGGGCGATCGACTCCGAATTCAGTTGGCCGATGGTTGGTTGGAGGTGAAGGTGGTTACGCCCCCACCCGAGATCGCGCAACTCTCGATCGACCTTAAGCAGTCGCCCTGAGAGGATATCTGCACAGCCAAAACGGCAACCTTGTGAATCTCGATTGATCAACACAGACAAGCGATCAACACAGACAAGCGATCAACACAGACAAGCGATCAACACAGACAAGCGATCAACACAGACAAGCGATCAACACAGACAAGGGGCTTAAGCCCCTTGCCTAGACGACGACTGGTGTTTTGCAAGCGCCCCAAGCGACTCCTCAGATATCTTCTGGGGCTGTCGAAATCTGCCCTAAACCGTTTCCGGTTCGCGCTCCTGGACTTGCGGTTGGAATTGGAACAGGGAATAAACCACATTCCGGCGCATGTTGGTCATCATGTCCAAGAAGAGTTCATAGCCTTCGCTCTTGTATTCCACCAGCGGATCCTTCTGGCCATAGCCGCGCAGACCCACCGTTTCCCGCAGCGCATCCATCTGTTGCAAGTGCTCGCGCCAGAGGGTGTCAATTTGCTGAAGGATGAAATAGCGTTCCGCGTCGCGCATCAAGCCGGGGCGCAGGCTGTCGATTTGCCCTTCCTTGATGTCATAGGCAATCCGCACCTGTTCCGCCAAGAAGGTCTTGATTTCCGTGGGGTTGAAATCCTCAATCTGTTGGGGAGTCAGGTCTTGAATGGTGCTGACAAATTCTTTTACCTTGTCCACCATCTTCTCCAGATTCCATTCCTCCGCTGGCAAATCGGGGTTCACATAGGCATCCACAATGTCGAACATTGTCCGCTCGGCATATTCAATCACCCGCTCTTTCAGGTCTTCCCCCTCGAGGACGCGGCGACGCTCGGCATAGATGGCCCGGCGTTGGTTATTCATCACCTCGTCGTATTCAAAAACCTGCTTTCGGATGTCGTAGTAATAGGTTTCGACCTTCCGTTGGGCCCCTTCGAGCGATCGGGTGAGCATTCCCGACTCGATCGGCATGTCCTCTTCCACACGGAACATTTGCATCAGGCCAGCCACCCGATCGCCCCCAAAGATCCGCAGCAGGTTATCTTCCAAGCTCAGGAAAAACCGAGTGGAACCGGGGTCACCCTGGCGACCGGCCCGCCCGCGCAACTGGTTATCAATCCGGCGCGATTCGTGGCGTTCCGTTCCGATCACATGCAGGCCACCCAGTTGGATCACCTCTTCATGCTCGCTGTCGGTGAAAGCCTCATATTCCCGGCGAATTTGGTTGTAAGCTTCCCGCAGGCCTTGCACCACCTCATTATCGGTGGGGGCCTTTTCCGAGGCGATCGCCAACAGTTCCTCGGCTTCTAGCTCCGGGAGCGATCGCTCGCCATAGGTCTTGACCGCGAAGGTCACCGCATCCTTCAGCATCTTTTCCGCCGCGGCCGTAATCGGGGTGGGGAAAATTTCCGGAGCCGCTTGCCAGGTTTTGCGCTTCTTGCCCGAGTTGCCAAAGCCCTGGGCCTTTTGCCGGCCGCTCAGGCCCGCCACCTGCATCACTTCAAACTCATCCTCTTCTTCTAAGCGCACCAACTTGGGCATCAGGTATTCCCGCACCTTCAGCCGGGCCATGTAGTCCGCGTTCCCGCCCAAGATGATGTCCGTGCCGCGACCGGCCATGTTCGTGGCGATCGTCACGGCTCCGCGCCGCCCCGCCTGGGCAACGATTTCCGATTCCCGCTCCACGTTTTCCGGCTTGGCGTTCAGCAGGTTGTGGGGAATATTGCGCTCCGCCAGCAGTTCCGACAGCAATTCCGACTTTTCAACGCTCGTGGTTCCCACCAACACGGGACGACCCATTTCGTGCATTTCCAAGCACTCTTCGGCCACGGCCTTCCACTTGGCCACCTCGGTTTTGTAAACCACATCCGAGTAGTTCTTCCGCGAGTTGGTGCGGTTGGTGGGAATGATCGTCACTTCCAGGTTGTAGATCTTCTCAAACTCGGCCTCTTCGGTTTTGGCCGTGCCGGTCATGCCCGCCAGTTTGGGATAGAGCAGGAAGAAGTTTTGGTAGGTGATGGAAGCGAGGGTTTGGGTTTCGTTTTGGATTTCCACCCGCTCCTTGGCTTCGATCGCCTGGTGCAAGCCGTCACTCCAGCGGCGACCCGGCATTACCCGCCCGGTGAATTCATCCACAATCACCACTTCACCGGCCCGCACGATGTAGTTCACATCCCGCAGGTAAAGTTCCTTGGCCTTCAGGGCGTTGAAGATGTAGTGGGCCCAGGGATCTTCCGAATCAAACAGATCCGTAACCCCCAACATTTGCTCGGCGGCGATGAACCCCTCATCGCTCATGATCACGTTGCGGGCTTTTTCGTCCACTTCGTAGTGGTCATCGCGCACCAGTTGCCGCACCAGTTCATCGGCGGTCAGATATTTTTCGGTGGGGCGATCGACCTGGCCGGAAATGATCAACGGGGTGCGGGCCTCATCAACCAGCACCGAATCCACCTCGTCAATCACGCAATAGTTAAAGGGCCGCTGCACCACTTCGTTGATGGTGGTGGCCATGTTGTCGCGCAGATAGTCAAACCCTAGCTCACTGTTGGTGGCGTAGGTGATGTCGCAGGCATAGTTCCGGCGGCGCTCTTCGGGACTCATACCCTGCTGAATTAGCCCCACGGACAGGCCCAGGAACCGATGCACCTGGCCCATCCACTCCGCATCCCGGCGGGCCAAGTAATCGTTCACCGTCACCACATGTACCCCGCGGCCCGTGAGGGCGTTCAGATAGGACGGCAGGGTGGCCACCAGGGTTTTCCCTTCCCCGGTTTTCATTTCTGCAATTTGCCCGTTGTGCAGCACAATGCCGCCCAGGAGTTGCACATCAAAGTGGCGCATTCCCAACACCCGCTTGCCTGCTTCGCGAACCACGGCGAAGGCTTCGGGCAGGATGTCGTCTAGCAGTTCCTTGCGTTCGCTGTCGTTGCGGGCTTGGGCCAGTCTTTGGCGAAATTCGGCGGTTTTGCCCCTGAGTTCGTCGTCCGACAGCTTCGCGATGTCCTCTTCAAGGAGGTTGACTTCCACCACGTCGGGTTGGAACCGCTTGAGTTTGCGGGCGTTGGGGTCTCCCAGCAGAGCTTTCAACATGGCAGGCGATCGGGTGGCGTACTAGGCGAGATAATGGGGGCCAATGCAGTTGGCCGGTGGCGATCGCCCGATCGAGCGTCATGACGCGATCGAGCTGTGGCGCGCCTCCATCGTATCACCGCACCTTTGCGCCGGGCCGGTTCGGTTTCCCGTCGCCAAGGTACAAGGGCACGATCGACCGGAGGCCCAGGGCCCACAACGCCACTCAACCGCATTGGCCCGCCGTTGCACGCTATTGAGATTGAGGCCGATCGAGCCATGACCACCACCCTTGACAATCAGATGAGCCAACCGGAATGGAAACAGGGGGCGGCGATCGAGCTGGAAATTACCGACCTGGCCGACTCGGGGGATGGCGTGGGCCGTTGGGCCGATCGGGTGGTGTTTGTGCCGGAAACCGTCCCGGGTGACTACCTATCAGTGCGGCTGTTGCAGGTAAAGCCCACCTTTGCCCGGGCCAAAATTTTGTCGATTCTGGATCCTTCACCCGATCGCGTCCGACCCGGCTGCATCGTGGCGGACAAGTGCGGCGGTTGCCAATGGCAGCATGTGGCCTATGGATCCCAACTGCTGGCCAAACAGCGACAGGTGGAACAGGCCCTCACTCGGCTTGGCGGCTTTGAAGAACCGCCCGTTTTGCCCATTTTGGCCGCCGCGGCCCCCTTGGCCTACCGCAACAAAGCCACCTATCCCGTAGCTCCCGGCCCCGATGATCAAATCCGGGCGGGCTATTACCAAAAGGGCAGCCACAAAATCGTGAACCTGAACCAATGTCCCGTGCAGGACGATCGACTCGATCCCCTGCTGCGACAGGTGAAACAGGACTTGACCACCAGCGGTTGGGAACCCTACGACGAAACCACCCACACGGGCACAGTGCGTCACCTGGCCTTACGGATTGGGCGGCGCACGGGCGAAATGCTCCTCACCCTGGTGGTGCGCGACTGGGAAGCGCTGCCCGGTCTGGTCACCCAGGCGGAGCTGTGGCGCGAGCAATTTCCGCAGTTGGTGGGGGTCTGTGTGAACCAGCAGCCCCAGCGCAACAATGTGATTTTTGGGCCCGAAACCCGCTGCGTTCTGGGGCGGTCGGCCCTGGAGGAACACCTGAATGGATTGGTGTTTGAAATTCGCCCGGAAACCTTCTTTCAGGTGAACACCGACCAAACGGAAGAGCTGCTGAAAACCATGCACCAACAACTGGCCCTGACCGGCCGGGAAATTTTGGTGGATGCCTATTGCGGCGTGGGAACCCTGACCTTGCCCTTGGCCCAGCGGGCCGGCCGGGCGATCGGGATAGAAGCCCAAGCGGAAGCCGTCACCCAAGCCCGCCACAACGCCGAACGCAACCAGCTTACCAATGTTGAATTTCAGGTGGGGAAAGTGGCGGATCTGCTGCCCCAATTGGGACTGCAACCGGATGTGGTGTTGTTGGATCCGCCTCGAAAAGGTTGTGAGCCGGGTGTGATTGAAGCCTTGCGGGCGATCGCCCCGGCACGGATTGTTTACATGAGCTGCAAACCGGCCACCCTGGCCCGAGATTTGAAGCTGCTCTGTGAACAGGGACAATATCAGCTCGATCGGGTGCAGCCAGCGGACTTTTTCCCCCAAACGCCCCATGTGGAATGTGTCGCCTTTTTGAGTGAGCGCCGTTAAGATGATATGGGCGATCGAACTTCCTTGACTGTCCTATGGCACATGAACCAGTCCTAGCTCAAGCACTCCGCAATTTGCCCGCTTCCGCTCCTGAGGCGGTTGTTGTCGATAACTTTGTTGACGCTCTGATGGAAGCCTTGGGGTTCGACAAGCAAAAACGAATTCCCCAATTCGCCACGGGCCAGGGTGCAGATCACGTTGATTTTGCCGCACGCTATGACGACTCAGAAGGGCGATCGTTTATTCAATCTCCCGTGGATCCCTACTTTCTGCTGGAAGCGAAGGGAACCGATAGCAATTTAAGCTATGGCACGCCGCAATATCGATCGACTTTTAATCAATTGCGGCGCTATCTGCTAGCACCCAAATGCAAAAACGCCCAATGGGGATTGATCATCAATTCAGTCCACATGCAACTTTTTCGGAAGCACCATAAGGTGATTTTTCCAGCAACTCCCTGCTTGGAAATCAAACCCGAAACGATCGATCAAGTGGTTCATGACCAGATTGCTCCCCTGTTGCGCCAACCTTCCCGCGCCTTGGTGGTTGCGGTTTACAACAACAAAGGCGGCGTAGGCAAAACCACCACCACCATTAACCTAGCCAGCCTTCTCAACTTCATTGGCTATTCAACCTTGGTGATTGATTTTGATCCAAACCAACGGGACTTAACAGAAACCCTGGAGGTGACCAGTCAATCGCCAACCCTGTTTGATTGCTTAGATGACGATCGACTTGATATTCATGAGGCGATCGCGACCTATCGCAAGCTCGATAAGAAAGCCAACAAAGAGTACGGCATTGACATCCTACCCGCCCCAAAAGTTGAAGATCTCAAAACCGATGACCCGAATAGCAAGGGCATTGACATCAATGATTTGATTCGTAAAATTGGCTATCACAAGCTCAAGAAAGCCATCGACTCCCTGCGTTCTGAGTATGACTACATCTTTATTGATTCACCGCCCAACTGGCAATATTTCAGCCAAGAGGCGGTTTATGCATCCGATGTGATCTTGATGCCGGTCAAGCCCAACAATGTCTACTCGATCGACAACGCCGCCGAAGCCATTCGCGAATTCTTTCCAGCCATTCAGGCCAAGCGACAAGATGGCGGCCCGATCGCCCTTCCGATTTTCTTCAATGGCGAAAAACTCTCCAATTCTCAGCATCAGCGCGTGCGAGTTTACCTAGAAGAGTTAATTGCACGTCATAAGAAAGACTATAAATTTGACCTTACACCCTACTTTTTTCCGCGATTGACCAATGCTCGAAAAGACTATCGGGTTTTTGAGCTGGAAAATCATGCCGAAATTTCTGGAGCCAGCTTCTCGCGCTTGCCAGCGGTCTACGCCCACAAAACCGCTCGTGACTATTACCTGAATCTTGCCAAGGAGTACTTCATCCAATGAGCAATGTTGGGAATCTGATGCATCTTTGGATGCACAAAGTTCGGTCTGGGTTGCCCACAGCCGCGCCTAGCTTTTTGGTGCAAGGAGCAGCAGACATTCTGACGCGATCGGGCGGATCAAACTGGTTGCCCGTGGTGGTTCGAGAAATTCAAGACCCTGAATATGACTATGAAGTGATCGGCAACTCTTTTGTTTATTCAGCAGCCGCAGAAGCCGGACTCGATCGCATTTGGTGCGTGGTGGCGGAAGATAGCGAACTCGCGATCGAGGTGGCGCGGGTTTTGTCGCAAGAAATTGCACCCCGCATTAACCTTAGCTCTGCATCCTATGACCAAATTATTGAAGCGCTAGAATATGTGGTGAGCCAGCCAGACACACCACTCAAAACCTTGAAAGTACAGCTCGCAGCTCCCCGGATCAGCGAAGCACCCCGAGAAACTTGGTCAGACTTGGAGCCAATCACAAAGCTGAAGTGTGGCATCACCAAGGGGCCAAAACTGGACTATTTAGAGCGCGTTTTTTACATTACGCCGCCGCCATTGCCCCCAATTCCGGAATTATCAATTTTGAAATCCTTGAAGGTCAAAGAACTCAAGGATCTAGTGCGGTTGTATGGTCTGGCGAGCAAACCGAACCCCAAGAAAAACGACTTGGTTGCTTTGTTGGATCAGGCACGATCAAACTAACAGCATTCGTCGATTGGCTCAGCCCGGTAATCATGCGGCCCCAAATAATTCCCGATACGGTGGTTGAGTTTTCAATCATCGATCGGGAAATTTATTGTACTAAACCAAAATTCTAAAAGCACCTTTCTGATTCTAAAATTCCATCCAATTTCAATCCTAATCATGCCATTCACACAGTACAAAACTATTGCGGATGTTTTGGCAGAGTTCCCGATGACTTATCAGGAAGCGTCTTTCCTTGAACATCATGCCTTGGCGATCGATCCTGCATTTTCGGATCGCTTGCAATTGGTTTTGACCGAAGGAATGGTTTTCAATTCGGAATATGCGATTTGCGAAAATATTATCTCGCCCATTTTGACGGAAGTGTGGCGATCGTATGTGGGTGATTTGCTGATTTGGAGTCATCAACCCCTGCGCTACAGCGATCAGCTTTCGGGCACGCCGGATTATGTGGTGGCCAGGCGATCGCCCCGAGGAAAAGTGCTGTTTGAGCAGCCCTATTTGATTGTGATTGAAGCAAAGCGGGATGATTTTGAGGCGGGCTGGGGTCAATGTTTGGCGGAGCTGTGGGCGGCGCAACGGTTGAATCAAGAGGGCGATCGCCCGTTGTTTGGCATGGTGTCCAACGGGAAGTTATGGGAATTTGGGCGGCTGTGGGGGGAAGCCTTCACAAAGCACCCGATAGGCTACACACTCGATCGATTGTCTGAACTGATGGGGGCGATCGACTGGATCTTCGCCACCAGTGCGCGCTAGCGGAATCGACCTGGTTGGGTGATAAGTTACACTCAGTCCAGAAATAGCGGAGGCGATCGGGCATGGAGTTCGTCTATTTGGCGGTTGTGGTTGGCTTGGTGGCGATCGTGATTGTGGTTTTGCTGCGCGATCGGATTACGGCTCTGTGGTTTGACAGCAGCGGCAAGATGGGTGTGAAGGCCCAGCCGCCGGAGCCAGCAACCGAAGACGAAAAGCCGGTTGGGGTGGTTTTTAAGGGGAATAAGCTCCGGGGTGAGGGAGAATACAGCATTCGGCGGGATGGGGTGGATTTTTCCGAGAATGATGCGGATGGGAAGCAGAAGGTGGAGATTGATCGCGAATCGGACAAGGCCAATTAGCTCAAAACGGTCGATCGGGATTTTCTGTAAGCGAGATGGCAAAGATTCATAAGCTGGCAAACCGCACCAAAGAGCGCCAAACGTTTTTGGAGATGGTGAGGGCAGAACATGACTGCCGCATTTTGTTGATTGAAGGCGAGTCGGGCATGGGCAAAAGCACGTTGCTCAGGAGTTTTCGGCAAGAGTGCCAGATGCTTGAATCCGTGAGCTATGTGGCTTTTGACTGCAAGGGGCTGGAGAGTTTGCCAGCATTTTTGTATCAATTTTTAGAGGACTTAGGGAAAGAAAATTTTCCTCGCTTCACGAAGCGGATACGCCAAATGGATGTTGGTGGGGTTGAATTTACAGGGAATGATATTTCAGGGCAAAATCAGATTTCAATTGCCTTGAATCCTGGCGTTGACGCAAAAGGGCAAGAGTATCGGCAGGAACAGTTAATAGAAGATTTTGTGGAAGATTTGCTGGCAATGTCCCGGCGAGTTGTGATCATTGTTGATACATTCCAGGAAGCTCATGAGCCATTTCAACAATGGATCGGTGGGCGTTGGCTAAAAACTGTTGCTCGGAAGCTGACCAATGTTGTGATGGTTGTGGCGGGTCATCATGTGCCTGATCGCAATAATTTAGCCTGGGGCGATGATTGCGAATACTTTTCGCTCAATGGAATTCGCGATCACCAAGAGTGGTGTGTTTATGCTCAACATGTTGGGCTTGGGCATTTTGCAGAGGAGACCATTCGAGCGCTTGCCATTTGTTTTCAAGGGAAGCCCTCTGAAGTCTCGCAGGCCTTGCATTTGGTGAATGAAGAATGGTCAGCGTAGCCGAACTTTTAGAGAAACTCAATCAAGCAACTTCCACTGAAGAACGAAATTGGATTTTGCTGGAGTCTCGGCTGGCTCGGTTGCCAGGAGATTTGGCGACAATGGTTTGGGCGGCGGCGATTCCGCATTTTTTTGATGCAGCGGTTTTGGCGGCTCTCTGTCCAGAGTTGGCTGACCAAGCTTCAGATCTTTATGGGCAATTGCAAACTTTAGAGTTTGTGGAGGAGTTTGTGGGGCATGGGCATAATATCCATGAACTTAGCCGCAATATTCTTTTAGATCAATTATGGAAAACGGATCAAGAGAGATTTTTATTGTATTCGCGACGGATGGGCGATTATTTTGCAGGATTGGATGAGGTTGATGCCAAGATTGAAATGACCTATCACCGAATCTTGGCTGACCCAAATCGCTGGGATTATGCTTTGGATTCTGTGATTGTTGAATGGTTGAATTATCGTGATTTAGACAAAATTGAAATCGCCCTCACTCGTTGGCAAGAACACGAGCAGCAGCAACGATTGGGACGGGCGGGACAACTGATTTTGCAACATTACCAAGGCTGCGTTGACTACAAAAAAGGCAACTACGCAGATGCATTGGTGAAATTGCAGCAGTCTGTGGAAGCTGAGGAGCAATTTCTGGCTGCTGACCATCCGCAACTGGCAATGCATTTGCAGAGCTTGGCTACGGTTTATGGCGAACAAGGCCGCTACAAGGAAGCAGAACCCCTTTTCCAGCGATCGCTGGAAATCCGTGAGCGATTGCTGGGAGTCGATCATCCCGACACGGCTACTAGCCTCCTCAGCTTGGCAAACCTCTACCAAGCCCAGGGACGTTACGAGGCAGCGGAACCCCTCTACCGGCGATCGCTGGAAATCCTTGAGCAAGGGCTGGGAGCTGACCATCCCGACACCGCCAACAGCCTCAACAACTTGGCATTACTCTACTCATCCCAGGGACGGTACGAGGCAGCGGAACCCCTCTACCGGCGATCGCTGGAAATCTATGAGCAAGTGCTGGGAGCCGACCATCCCGACACCGCCAACAGCCTCAACAACTTGGCCTCGCTCTACCAATCCCAGGGACGTTACGAGGCAGCGGAACCCCTCTACCGGCGATCGCTGGAAATCCGTGAGCAAGTGCTGGGAGCTGACCATCCCGATACCGCCACCAGCCTCAACAACTTGGCATTACTGTACAAATCCCAGGGACGGTACGAGGCAGCGGAACCCCTCTACCGGCGATCGCTGGAAATCGATGAGAAAGTGCTGGAGCCGAGCATCCCCTCACGGCCACCAGCCTCAACAACTTGGCAGTACTCTACCAATCC
>MKGP02000075.1 GCA_001913845.2 Limnothrix sp. CACIAM 69d
ATGAAGGGATGATAGCGAGATACGTTAAGAACCAGGGTAATGAGTATCTGAAATTGCACAGAGATGAGCAGCTTACTCTTTTTTGATTCTGATACCCCGTCCGCTTGCGGCGGGGTAGTTCATTTTCTTTGAAATAATATTCATCTCGATCAATATAAACCGTGCGATCGCGCAGCTTCAGAAACTTCCAAGTAGTACCCGTGGTCACTACTCCATAAACCCAAGGCAGAGGACGATTTTCCCGTTCATTAAATAACCAAACGGCGTACATCGTTGCGATGCATTGGCCCAAGCCCGCGACGATATCTTCTTTTTTCGCTTCCACAATGGCGATCGCGGGAGCAGCAATATATAGTTGCTCAGGACTCAGGCTCAATAGGTAGTCACACTGACCGTATAGACCCCGCTTGCGATCGACCGTGAAACTCCGTCCTGAAAACAAGCTGATTTGGGCATGAACCTGCTTACGCACCTCGGTCAAAATGGGTGCAATGATCCACTCTGATCGAGATTTTTCAGTATTAATGGCCAGCGCGATCGATGTTCCTTCCGCCAAGGTTAGTTCCAAGTAGGGACTGATGGTAACGGATGGAATTTGGCTGAGATCAAAGAGGGATTGGTCTTCAACTAAGGTAATGCCAAATTTTTCCTTGACGGTCTTAAGAGAAAACTTGCTGTAGGACATAAAGCTAGTTGATCAAAATGGCTAAAATCAACTGGAAGCTATATATAATTCCTAAGACCTACCAAAATGATGTACTAGCTCATTATTAAGCTTCTGGATTGATTCAGCCACAGCCGTACGATGGCAGCTACGGTAATCTAATTCTGCACAGAGCAATAAAATGGAATCATGCTTAGAAATCTCAGAAAGCTTTTGTAAACCTGCTGCTGCTGCTTCTGGATCTGGAGGAATCCACTCGGGTTTTCCAGAGATATTTCCCAAGCACGGCATGGAAATATACTGAATATTAATAGATTGACAGAATTTTGCAATTTCTGTTCCATACCATCGCCGCGTCCATGCTGATGGCTTAAGACGAATATCCACTAAGTAAGTAATACTATTCTCGTGAATAGCTGATGATAGAGAATCATAATTTTTACGGTTCCCATACCCAAATGTGAAAATCTTAGAGCTTCTAAGATGATAGTGGCTGCTGACTGAATTATGAATTAGTAAAGACATAAAGACAGTTGATCTCCTTTAACCTTGGGTGGATATATTAGTCCAATAATCGTGAAAGTTTGTGGTCGACTCTTGAGATTTCCTAATAAAAAATAAAGATCCTTTTCTTCAATAAAGCGAGATAGCTTGAGTTGAACTCCCTCGCATCCAGACTTTTTCCATAACTCAGGATTTGATTCTAGCTTTGTATCTCGAGAGTTGCGATATAGCTGTTTTATTTCCCAATCTATAATTGAGTACCTATGTTTTTTGTGATCTGCATCAATAAACTCGTAGCCAAAGCGGTAAGGAATTTTTTCGAGATCTAGTGGCTTTTCAAAGATGCTTTCCTGATTGAGAATCCGCTTTTGAGCAGGTGTCCAATTTTCTGCATCTGACTCATAATAGCACTTCGTGATTTCCAAGGGTTTGATTAGACCTAGTGAGCGCCCTTGGCTTTTAATAGCTTCTGTTGAAGGAAATTGTAAAGACGGGTGTAGGATTAGTTCCTTGCGATAGCGCCAGGAATCACTAGTGTCAACTTCTCGTTCTACAACTATGGAATCAATATCGATTCGATAGCTTTCTAGTCTTGAATCTTTAGTATTGCGTTCAATCGATGCCTGAATGATTGACCATCTTTTGAATTTTTGATCATTCTCCAGCAGTCGGTAAGGAATGGGATAGAGGCGAACCCAACCCAAAGGACGATCTAAATCATCTAGTAAAACGCCCGCTGTGCATACGGTCTCTCTGTACTTTTGGCTGATGGACGGATATGTTTTGGTGACGATCAGAATTCTCTGAAGAGTCATAATCTGTGTGAAGTGAGTTTTTGAAACTTGAGACAATTTTGAAGTGAAAAAGTGCCAAATAATTGTTGATGAGTGATAATTTACAAAAGTTTACAAATCCCGTTTCATCCCGGCCTGCTGTCCTATGACCCCAACCACCGCAACCGACGCAAACCGCCCGATCGTGGTGATTGGGGCGGGAATTGGCGGCCTGACCACGGCGGCCCTGCTGGCGCGACGGGGGAGATCGGTCAAGGTGTTTGACTTGGCGATCGTGCCAGGGGGCTGTGCATCCACCTTTCGGCGGCGGGGCTTCACCTTTGAGGTGGGCGCGACCCAGGTGGCGGGGTTGGAACCGGGCGGCATTCATCACCGAATTTTTGGCGAATTGGGCATCGAGTTGCCGGCCGCCCAGCCCTGCGATCCCGCCTGTGCGGTGTTTTTGCCGGGGGAAACGGAGCCGATTTCGATTTGGCGCGACCCCGATCGCTGGCGGGCAGAGCGATCGCGGCAATTTCCCGGGAGCGAACCCTTTTGGCGGCTGTTGGCGGATTTGTTTCGCTATAGCTGGGAATTTCAGGCGGGCGATCCGGTGTTGCCGCCGGGAAATGCTTGGGACTTGGCGCAACTACTGAAGGCGGTGAAACCCAGCACCCTGCTGACGGCTCCCCACGCTTTTTCGACGGTTGGCGACCTGTTGCAGCGGTTGGGCTTGGCGGGCGATCGCCGCCTGAAAACCTTTCTGGATATGCAACTGAAGCTCTATTCCCAGGTGGGCGCGGACGAAACGGCCCTGCTCTATGCGGCGACGGCGTTGGGGTTGTCCCAGGAACCCTTTGGGCTGTACCACCTGGAGGGCAGTATGCAGGTGCTGAGCGATCGCCTGCTGGAATCCCTCACCCGAGACGGCGGCCAGCTCCAGATGCGCCATCGGGTCGAGCGGATCATCACCGAAAACGGTCAGACAACGGGCGTGTTGGTGCGGAACCTGAAAACCGACGAAACCTGGATTGAACCGGCGGCAGCAGTGGTAGCCAATGTGCCGATTCAGAACTTAACAGAGATGGTGGATTGGCCGAGCGATCGCCCCTGGTTCGATCGCCTCGCCACAGATTTTTATCGATCGCGTGCCGAAAAACTGCCGGAACCCTCGGGCGCGTTCGTGGTCTATTTGGGGGTCGATCGCGCCGCCCTACCCGCCGACTGCCCGCCCCACCTGCAATTCCTCTACGACTGGGACGGCCCCGTGGGCGAAAACAATTCGCTGTTTGTGTCCGTCAGCCGCGAGGGCGATGGGCGCGCCCCGGCCGGGATGGCGACGATCACCGCGTCTTCCTTTGTGGATCCGCAGCCCTGGTATCGTTGCCGCGATCGAGCGGAGTACGAAGCCCTGAAAACCCGCTACACGGAAGAGGCGATCGAGAAGCTGGGCCGTTATTTCCACCTCGACCCAGGGGCGATCGTCCATTGCGAAGCCGCCACCCCGCGCACCTTTGAGGATTTCACGGGCCGCAAGTTCGGCTACGTGGGCGGCGTGGGAATGCGCGTTTCGACCTTTGGCCCCTTCGCGATCGGGAATCGCACGCCGGTTCCGGGTCTGTGGCTAGTGGGCGACTCCACCCACCCGGGCGAAGGCACAGCGGGCACGAGCTATTCCGCCCTCACCACCGTCCGCCAAATGACCGCCGCCGGGTTCTGATCCAGTTTTTTGAATCTAAAGCGATTGTTGCAGGACTTCATCAGCAACCTGGACTGATTTGAGAAACCTAATCAGCTCCTGAATGACCGTAGTTTCACGTAAAATTTCAACATCCTGCTCGGTTAAATTATCTAGCAACTGAGCCTGATCTTTCAAATTTTGAGATTGAGAGATCAACTGATCTAAGACCTGCTTGGGTTGATCAATAGCCTGGCTCAAGAGATCTGGGTTAGGCATATACCCCAGCAGGCGCGTCAGTAAAGCAATATCCTTAAACAAGACAATTTCTAAAGCCGGAATTGCTGGAATAACCTTGACAGGTGTATGGACAGCAAGACTACTAAGTAGCTCTTCGGTATCTTGAACCTGTTGCTGAACTCGCTCAACGATATCTGAGTCTGAGTCAATTACAATCACGACCGGGGATTGACGGCGAACAATTAGAGAGAGAGCTAAAGACTTGAGAGCATATAAGCCACCACCCGCCACAATCTCAACATTTTTAGTTAATTCTGACGGCAGTATTCTTTTTAGCAATTGAACATCATTCAATCCTTCACAAACAACATAGGTCTTCATGGAATATCCCTCTCCCGAACATCGTAGTTAGATAAACCGTTTTCCACACATACACGGTATTTCAGTACTAGTAGCTCACAGATTGATTCTCGTTCTAGCGCATATTTTATTTCTTCTCCACTCCATAGCAAAATTGTTTGAGGTGATGAAAAATGATACAAGTGACGAGATGGCTCAGTAAATCCTGTTCTACTAAACACTAAACCAAGGGTGCTTGCGGGACGACGCAAAAGCTGATTGCGGAGCTTGGCAATGGGTGCAATATCAACGTTAACCCTGCCTGCCAGATCTTTGCTTTCTACTAAGCAAGATAGCCCTGAGTAGTAAACCACGCCATCAACTTGTTCAAGCTCTTCGCCAAATAACCTGACACTGTAGGGATATTTCACCTCTGCGCCATCGAGTTGGAACGCGCGAATAATCAAATATTCAAAAGCCTTTCCCGCATCCCAGCCTGGTGTTTGGCGAGCTTCGATATCAGCCCATAAGGATCTGAGACCTTCCCAGTCCAAGGATTGCGCGATCGTTTCGTACTGCTTTGCTGTGGTCAATCCTGAGTCTCCAAGGCTTGACTACGGAATTTATGAATTGGGTTTAGGCTGATTATATAACCAGGAATAATTATGCTTTTGGGCTATTCCAGTTCAAGCAGTGTTGTGTCAATTTATGTTGTATCAATTTATTGAGTCATCGTTGCGTCTGCATGGGTGGCATGGGAATCAGGAATCGCACGCCGGTTCCAGGTCTCTGGCTGGTGGGCGACTCCACCCACCCGGGCGAAGGCACAGCGGGTACGAGCTATTCGGCCCTCACCACCGTCCGCCAAATGACCGCCGCCGGGTTTTGATGCAGAGTTTAGCTAGAGCGATCATTATGAACACTCAACCAAGAGCGCTCGCGAGGCGAAGCAACACTACCTTTTAAATGGAAAAAATTTGTGCAATTCTCGTTGGCGAGGCTGGCGTACCTGCGGCATTCAAAGATCAGCCTGAAAGATCCTGAGACGATGACGATCGCCCTGTGGATCGATCGCGCCTTTTCATCCCTGAACCATTACCCAGCGCCATGATTGAGGAATCACAACCCAACACTCCGTTTTGGCAAGGAATTGAGGAATTTAATCGTGGGGAGTTTTATGCTTGCCATGACACGATCGAGGCGTTGTGGGTGGTGGCGAATGAGCCGGAGCGCACGTTTTATCAAGGGGTTTTGCAAGTGGCGGTGGCGCTCCATCACCTCAGTAATTTGAATTGGCGTGGAGCGGCTATTTTGTTGGGTGAAGGGCTGAGCCGACTGAATAAATATGACGATCACTACAGTGGAATTGATGTAAACCAGTTCATTGCCCAGGTGGCGGATGTTCTGCACTTCGTGCAAGTGATGGGGCCCGATCGGGTAGAAACTGCCGCGATCGCCTTGGGATTACGAACTGGGTTGCTTCCTCTGGAGTCTGGAAATTTGGAGTCATTGTCTCAGCCATCTTTGCCGCGTATTCTGCCGGCTGCCCAAGCCTGCTCGGGAGAAGAAACCCCGTAAGAAAAGGAACTTGGTAGCAAGATTTTGTCCACGATTCTCTAAATCTGTCCGGTTGATCGGTAAGATTCAAAAACATCCCCATTGAAATTCAATTGGGTGAAATAGCAATCGAGTAGGACTTAAATAACCCTTATAACGATTGTCGGTTGGCAGTGGGGCCATTGGCACTCGCCTCCTGACTGATCGGATCGTTCGGCGCGATCATGCTGCGTGATCGTTTTCAGGAAGCGCGTTTGTGGCAAATGATTGGTATCGCCGCTATAACCCCTTTGGCGAGCAATGGCATCCCCTGCGGTGGGTACGGCCATTTATGCGCCCCAAGACCTTGGCCCTGCTGGAGTCTTGCACGATCGGGCTAATTGCTGGGTTGGCGGCCGTGTTGATGAAGTGGGGGGCGGCTTGGGTGGGAACCCAGCGAATCGCGATCGCCACCCGTAGCCCCGTGCCGGCCCTGGCGTTGGCGGCGGTGGGGGTGGTGGGTTGTTGGCTGGCTGGCTGGTTGGTGCAGCGCTTTTCGCCGGATGCTGGGGGCAGTGGCATTCCGCAGGTCAAGGCCAAGCTGGCCTTTGGGCCGATCCTGCTGGATTGGCGGGCTGTTTGGGTCAAATTATTGGCGACCACGCTCACCTTGGGGTCTGGGTTAACCCTGGGTCGCCAGGGGCCCACGGTGCATGTGGGCGCTTCCATCGCGGCCCAGCTCAGTCGCTGGATTCCCACTTCGCCGGCCTATCGCCGCCAAACAATTGCCGCCGGGGCCGCTGCTGGTTTGGCGGCTGGGTTTAATGCCCCGATCGCGGGTGTGCTGTTTGCGGTGGAAGAGCTGCTGCATGATGTGTCGGGTTTGACCCTGGGACCGGCCCTGTTGGCGGCCTTTGTGGGCGCGGTGGTGGCGCAGTCCTTGGGCGGTGATATTTTGCCCGTCAGCTTGAACCTATCGCGGGTGGCCACGGAATTTACGGCACGGGATATTCCGGCCTACCTGTTGTTGGGGTTGCTGGCCGGTTGGTTGGGAGCCAATTTCAATCGGGGGGTGATTGCCAGTTTGGGTCTTTATCGCCGGTTGCAGTGGGGGTTGCCGGAGCGGATGGCCCTGGCCGGTGGGATTACGGGATTGGGCATGGCCATGCTACCGCCAGCGTTTTGGAACTATAGCTGGCTGCGGGAAGATTTGGTGTTGGGGGGGACGGCTTGGCAGGGTGCGGCGATCGCCTTTGGGGCCCATTTCCTGTTGACCTTGGTGGCCTTTGGTTCCGGTGCGCCGGGGGGCTTGTTTGGCCCTTCGCTGATTTTGGGGGCCGCCTTGGGCAGTGTGGTGGGAGCCTTGGTGGGGGCCCACTCGATCGCCACCTATGCTCTGGCCGGGATGGGGGCATTTTTTGCGGCGGTGTCGCGGGTGCCAATCACGGCGATCGCGATTGTGTTTGAAATGGCGGCGGATTTTAACTTGGTGTTGCCGCTCACCATTGGCTCCACGGTGGCCTATTTGGTGGCCGATCGCCTGGATTCCGGCTCTTTATACGATCGACTGCTGGCCCTCAAGGGATTGGAGTCGGAACCGATTCCCGATGTGGATTTGCTAGCGGATTTAACTGCCAAGGATGTGATGAATCATCCGGTGGAAACCCTGCGGGCCAGCCAAACCCTGGAAACGGCCCGCCAACGGTTTGCCGATTCCCACCATCGCGGCTTTCCGGTGGTGGACGATCGGGGAAATTTGGTGGGCATTTTGACCCAATCGGACATCACAGACTTGGATGCCCAGGATTTGGCCGCCACCGATCGGGTGACGGCGGCCATGACTCCCCAGCCGATTGCGGTGCAAATTGACGATCGGCTGTCGGATATTCGCTTTTTGCTCAGTCGCTACAAACTGGGACGACTGCCCGTTTTGGAAGGACAACGGCTGGTGGGCATTGTCACGCGCAGCGATCTGTTGCGGGTTGAATCTAAACGGCTGGGGGGAGAAATTAATCCCCAGCAGCCGCGCCGGCCCGCCTATGCCATCTATAAAACCCGGGGACCCAACACGGGGCGATCGCGAATTTTGGTGCCGATCGCCAATCCAGCGGCGGCCTTGGGGCTGTTGCGGTTGGCGCTGGCCATTGCGCGCGATCGACAGGCGGAGGTGGAATGCTTGCATGTGATGTTGGTTCCTGTGGGTCAGTCTCCGGCGGAAACCTCGATCGATCCGGCGCTGGTGGCCCCCATGCGCAAACTGTTTGAACGGGCAACCCGTGCCGGTCGCCAATGGCGCATCCCCATCCATAGCCAAATTTGCCTGGCCCGGGATCCGGCCGAGGCCATTTTGGAAGTGATTCAACGGCGGCGAATCGACTTGGTGATTATGGGTTGGCAAGGGGCGATCGCCCGGCCGGGATTGCCGGTTTTTGGCGACTCGATCGCTCGGCTGTTGAACGATGCCCCCTGTGAAATCATGCTGGTGAAATGGGGAGAAGACCTGTTCAAACGGCCGCGAATCCGTCACCAGGAGGCGGTGCAAGCCATGCTCAGTCTCGATCGGTGGTTAGTGCCGATTAGTGGTGGGCCCAATGTGGAGCGGGCCCTGAACCTGTTGCCGCCGCTGTTGGGCTTGACCCGATCGGCCGCCGTCACCCTCTGCCAAGTCGTGCCCAAGGTGGCCACCAGCGAGGAACCGGACTTCAGCGAATCGGCGGCGCAACCCTGGACGACCGATCTGTTGGATCAGGCCACCGCTCGCCTCACCAAAACCAGCCCCACTTCAGTCACGGCGCTGGCTCTCTGTGCAGATCAGGTGGCTGAGACTATTTTGCACTTGGCCGAAAGTCTAGATAGCCAAGTGATTGTGTTAGGAGCCAGCCGAGAAAGCCTCCTCAAACAGGTGATCCATGGCAACTTGCCGGCCACGATCGCCCAGCAATTTCAAGGCACAATCCTAGTAGTTCGCGGCCCATTGGCTGGTAATGATTAAGGACTCGATCTAGAACTAGTTAAAATCTGCGCTGGTTTGCCGCTTGCTTTCATCAATGGGCCAATCTTCATCTTCGCCACCGACGCTAATTCGACGAATTGATAGAAATTCTCGACTCAGTTGAGCAAAGGCATTAATCAACACATCCAGGGCGATCGCATCACTGGTTCCTAGATCAAACCAACAACGGGCGCGGGTTCCTTCAAACTCCACCTCGCCCATGTTGTGCATCAAGGCCATCATCGATTGATCCAGCACTTCGCTGTCATATTCCATATAGCTCAAGTCCAAGCCCACTTCTTGAACCTGTGCATTTTCGGCATTAAATCCGCCCAACTTCCCCAGGAAAAACCAAGAATCAAAAACCTCTTCAATATATTGCTGCTCCATGCGTCCTGGAACGGTTTCCAGCTCCAGCCAAATCCAAACATTAAAGGGGTCGAATTCACGAAATTGGATATCCATAGCAGAGAGATGGGAAAGAAATGAATCGCAAATCACTGAATCAGGGAAGGCGACCTAAAGCAACGCGCCGCCACAACTGGAACCAGCACCGGCCGTGCATCCGTAGCAGTGGCGATCGGTCTGAACTGTTTGGATTAAATCCAGGGAACCGGCTGCCAACAGATCCGCCAGGGTCAGCATTTTACCATCGGGCGATCGGGCGGGAATCTCCTCCATTTGGTTAAAGTCACAGTCGTAGAGATAGCCTCGATAGTCCACGGATAGCTGATCGCGACACATCAACCCTTCCACGGTGTCTGCGTTGAAATTTTGAGCTAAAAACTGACAGTAATCAGCTTCTAGTTGGCGAGCTTGCAGGGCTAATTTAGTCCGCCCGATCGGGAGATTGGTGATGGTCAGTAGATGATTGAAATCAATGTTGTGATCAGCTTTTAGACGCTGACGATAGGCCACTTCCAAACCCGCTTGGGCCGGGGGCAGTGAAAAATTAGCCCCCGTAGGAACCGGTGGATTATAAACCAAATCGATTTGCAGCTTGGGATTTCGCCCATAGCCCCGTTGATTTAAAAG
Organism: Limnothrix sp. CACIAM 69d; assembly: GCA_001913845.2. Classification (GTDB taxonomy): domain Bacteria; phylum Cyanobacteriota; class Cyanobacteriia; order CACIAM-69d; family CACIAM-69d; genus CACIAM-69d. The sequence goes on from MKGP02000075.1 coordinate 9,762, forward strand.
CTTGAGGGCGGCAATGGAGCGATCGAACACACCGCTTCCCCGTTGTCGATCGACATTTTCCGACAAATAACAAGGCAGTGAAGCCACAACTCGCACATGATAGTTTTGGAAAAAGTCCGGCAAATCTTCAAACCCATCCTCAAAGAAAATGGTTAAATTTGACCGAACAATCACTTCTTTTTTGGCAGCGGCCGCCGCTTGCACCAAAGCCCGAAAGCCGTCGTGCATTTCTGGTGCGCCGCCCGTTAAATCCACCGTTTGAATCTGTGAAAATTGCCGAATGATAGCAATTAACTGCTCACAGACCTCTGGGCTAATGGCTTCGGTGCGCTTTGGCCCCGCTTCCACATGGCAATGGGTGCAAGCCAGATTACAACGTTTGCCAAGATTGATTTGCAACACACGAATGGTGCGTTTTGTTAGACAAGTGCCAAGGGCTTCGGAAAAAGAACGTGGAGAATCAACGGTGGCAATCACAGGACTATGCATGAAATTTCTAGAGCTTCCTAACGATCCAACTTGAAACTTGGGACTTGAATCTTGGACTTTGAATCTTGAAACCTGAAACTTGTTAACAACCTTCCCAGGCGTGATCCACTTGCTGAAATAGCTCCAATAAAGTTCCCTGGTTATGCAACACTACGTCGGCCCGTGCCATTTTTTGTGCCAGTGGCCATTGACTGTTGATGCGAGCTTGGGCCTGATCAACCGTCAAATGATTTCGGGCCATTAACCGGTGCAATTGCTGGGTTGGCTCACAACTAACCACCCAAATTTCCGTGACTAAATCGGTCATTTGGGCTTCAAATAATAGGGGAATGGCTAAGACAATGCTGTTCGATCGCCCTTGATGGGCCGCAATTCCAGCCAGCAATTGGGCTCGCACGATCGGGTGGATTTGCGCTTCCAACCATTGGCGCTCGGCCGGTTTCTGAAACACAATTTCGCCTAAACGGGGTCGATCGAGCAAACCATCAGCCCCAATAACTTCGGCACCAAACCGCTGGGCGATCGCCGGCAAAAGGGGCGACCCCGGTTCCACAGCCGATCGCGCCAACTGATCCGCATCCAGCACCGGCAATCCATAGCTTGCTGCCAAATAGTCTGACACCGTGGTTTTGCCCGTGGCAATGCCGCCCGTAAGTCCAATGATGCGCACCTGGGCCCCCTGATTGATTCCGGGACTGAACTCCTACAATAATCGTAGGCATGGCATCCCGGTTTGTTGGGGCTGTTGGCCTTGTCCCCTGTCTGCAATTCTGGTTCCATTTTTTCCCTGCCCCATTTTTTGCACCCCCATGTTGAAGGTTCACCGCGCGATCGGCATTGTTCTTGTGGGCGCTTGGTTAAGCAGCCTGGCCCTGCCGGTGCGGGCCTTCTCGGAAAATGACCTGCTGCGATTGCGGCGCACCAATGAGTGCAGCGGTTGCGATCTCAGTGAAGCTGACCTGTCGGGCAACAGCTTCATTGGGGCGCGGTTGGTGGGGGTGAATCTCTCGAAGGCGAAGTTGGCGAATACGGATTGGTCGGGGGCTGACTTCACTGGCGCAAATTTGGAAGGGGTTGACCTGTCGGGGGCCCGGTTGTTTGAGGCCAAGTTTCAGGCGACGAATCTGATTGGTGCAACCCTTTCCGGGGCTGATTTGACCAACGCCAATCTATTCCAAGCGTTTTTGCGTGGGGCCAAGCTCGATCGCGCCGTGTTGTTTTATGCCAACCTCAGCAGCGCTGACCTGACCAACGCGGACTTAACCGGCGCAGATTTGACCCTGGCGGAACTGAACGGGGCTAAGTTGAGCGGGGCCCAATTGCCACCGGGGTTTCGACTTTAGGCCTGGGGGCAGCCAAGGCCCCAAGGCTGCCTTGGAACCTTGGCACAAGCTGACCGGTTTTGGCTCCAGTTGGCTTAACTCAGCAGCGCCTCAAATTCCTGGCGCAACCCATCCGCATTGCCCAACCGTGACACCATTAAGCTGCCTTGACCTGCATCCGCCAGGCGATGTTTCCAAAAGGCGATCGCCTCAGCATTTTGCATCCAAAAATCCACCACCGTGGCGGAAATACAGCCTTTACCTAGAACGATCAGTACGATATAGTTATAAGTGCAGTTGGGCTATCGTCAGGAAAATTTATGGGTTGTTATTCTCTAGACTTGCGCCAGAAAATTGTAGAAGCTTACGAAAAAGG
>MKGP02000054.1 GCA_001913845.2 Limnothrix sp. CACIAM 69d
CGATACTTTGCTGGGAACACTAAGTGGTAAAGCAAAATTGTGACGTTATGACTTTTGTGGATATATTCGCTCATCTCTGATTTTTACGCCGCAGAGCGGCGGGGAATTGACCCTTAGAGATTAAAACGATTTTGGGAATTTTCCAAGTGATCTTGAAAACGATCAATCATCTAGAGGGGTAAAAATATCATGCTAGCGGTTGAACAGTACTATTCATTAGCTGAGTACCGATCGCTTGAGGAAACAATTGATTGGCCAACTGGATCAAACCCAATTTGAGGTTTTTAACAGCGATCTACGGCTCTGGATTCCGACCTATCAACGGGGAACTTATCCTGATGTGATGGTGATTGCTGGGCAACCTCAACGGCATGACGATCGGGATGATGAGGTGCTGAATCCCTGTTTTTTAGTTGAGGTGCTGTCACCTTCCACAGAACTGTTCGATCGCGCTGACAAGTTTCGATTCTATCGATCGATTCCTGAGTTGGCGGAATATCTGTTGGTTCGGCAAGATGAACCCTTCATCACCCATTTTTGGAAGTTGGATGACTCGAATTGGCAGTTTTGTGACTACAGCGATCGCACCCAAACGATCGCTCTCAAAACCTCGCCCGCCACCCTGCCGATCGCCCAAATTTATCGCCGCGTCGTGTTTAGCGAATCCAAATAACCAATCCCCACAGATCAATCCATAGACCAATCCATATAATGGTCGAGACCTGCGCTCTAGTTGAATTGCCGTGGCTCGTGTCGTTTTGGATAACGTCTACAAAAGCTATCCGCCCCGCGATCGCGCGCCTGGTGGCAGTCCCACGGCCGTGTTGCGGCGGATTAGCCTGACGATCGAGGATGGCGAATTTTTGGTGCTGGTGGGGCCGTCCGGTTGCGGCAAAAGCACCCTGCTGCGATCGATTGCGGGGCTGGAAGCCGTGACGGGCGGCGAAATCTGGGTGGGCGATCGGCGCGTCGATCCCTTGCCCCCCAAGGCGCGGGACGTGGCCATGGTGTTCCAAAGCTACGCGCTCTATCCCCATCTGAATGTCTATGACAACATCGCCTTTGGGCTGCGGCGGCTGAATCCCTCACCGGCGGAGGGATGGCGCAAGTGGGAACCGCTGGCGGTCGGGTTGACGCGGCGAATGCCCGCTTCCTTGCGGTACGAGTCAGCCCAGGAGCGGGAAATTGGGCAGCGGGTGCGCGAGGTGGCGACGATGCTGCAAATTGACCACCTGCTCGATCGCCTGCCCAAGGAATTGTCCGGCGGCCAAAAGCAGCGGGTGGCCCTGGGCCGGGCGATCGCTCGGAACCCGCAAGTGTTTTTGATGGATGAGCCGCTGAGTAATTTGGATGCGAAGTTGCGCACGGAGACCCGATCGCAAATCGTGCAACTGCAACGCAAGCTGAAAACCACCACGGTCTACGTCACCCACGACCAGGTGGAGGCGATGACCATGGGCGATCGAATTGCGGTGCTCAATGGCGGGCAAATCCAGCAAATCGCCGCGCCGCTGGAACTCTATCGCCAGCCGGCCAACCGATTTGTGGCGGAGTTCATCGGCTCGCCCACCATGAATTTCTTGCCCGTGTGGGTGAAACGGCCAGCGTTGCTGACCAATGGCGAATTTCGGATGACCCTGCCGGAAATTTGGGACAAAACCCTAGAACCCTACGACGGCCGGGCGTTGTGGCTGGGGGTGCGGCCAGAGCACTGGAGCGACGGTTTGCCTGCGCCGAAAAATTTGCCGGTGCGCGTGTTGCAGGTGGAAGCGCTGGGGTCGGAAACCTACGCGCTGGTGGAACCGATCGACCGGGGATTAGTACGCACCTTGGAAGAGTCCCCGGCCAAACCGTTGCAGGTGCGCCTGCCGCCCGATCGCCCGATCGCCCTGGGTGATGAATTGTGGCTATCGATTCCCAGCGACCAACTCTACCTATTCGACCCCAGCACCGGCACGGCTCTCTATCCCTAGGTTTTGTATCCTGAAGTCAGATGTTGGTCTGATCGCGCCCGATCGCTACCCATGGTTGCCTTACCCGATCGCCCGCTCCTAACCGCTGAGGAATACTTTGCCTGGGAAGTCACCCAAGCGGAACGCCACGAATTTTGGGACGGCGAACCGATCACCATGAGCGGCAGCACCCGATCGCACAATCGCATCGCCGGTAACATTTTTGCGGCGCTCTCCGCAGCCCTCGCCGATCGCCCCTGTGAGGTCTATATTTCCGATATCAAAGTGCAGGCAGTTCCAGGGCGCAAGTATTTCTATCCCGATCTGGTGGTGACTTGCGACGACCGCGACCAAGATGAGCGCTTCATCCAATTTCCATCCTTGATTGTCGAAGTCCTATCACCCTCTACGGAATCCTTCGATCGCGGGGCAAAGTTTGCCGCCTACCGCCGTTTAGACACCCTACAAACCTACATTTTGGTGCAGGTCGATCGCCCGGCCATTGAAGTGTTTGAACGGAACGATCGGGGCCAGTGGGTATTGTCGGACTATGGCTTAGACGACGCGATCAATCTAGGGGCGATCGATCTGACCCTATCCGTGAAAACGATTTATCGGCAGATTGCTTTTGCAGATCCTGACCCTAGCTCGGAAGCTCACTGAGATTTAGGGTCAACTGACAGGGGGCGAAAGAACGTCGATGGAGCGGCGTGGGGCCAAGGGTTTGCAAGGCCGCCCGATGGGCCGCCGTGCCATAGCCCTTGTTGGCAGCTAGGTCATAGCCCGGGTATTGCGCCGCGCAGTCAATGATCTGTTGATCGCGGTGAACTTTCGCCAAAATGCTAGCGGCGGCGATCGCGATCGATTGTCGATCGCCCTGAATGAGCGTTTCTTGGGGGCAAAACAAGTTAGGAATGGGGCGATTGCCGTCCACCAGGCAGCGATCGGGTCGAGGATGCAATTGCTCCAGGGCCCGCCGCATGGCCAGCAAAGTGGCTTGCAAAATGTTGAGTTGATCAATTTCGGCCACGGAGGCTTCCGCGATCGCCCAGGCCACCGCCCGATCGCGAATGGGTTCCACCAGGGCTTGGCGTTGGCGAGCCGACAGTTGCTTGCTATCCCGCACGCCCAAAGTTCGCAAGTCGCTTTCCGCCTCGGCCGTCAAAATCACCGCCGCCGCCACCACAGACCCAAAGAGTGCCCCGCGGCCCACCTCATCCACTCCCGCAGTCCATGGGGCTTGGTTGGGAGCCGGAGGGATGGAGTCGGTCAGGGGGCGATCGGGCAACGATTCCGTCACGATCGCCCCGCCGCTAGACTGCACCAAGATAGTTCACCCCCCACAGGGTTAAGCGCGAGTGCTCGATCGACGGCGACGGCGGCGCGGCCGGCCGTTGGCATCCCCGCCAGGCGTGACGGACACAATTTCCGGCAAGCCACTGGGCGGATCCTCTGACCCATGCCCATTGGAAACATTCAAAGGCAGCGATTCCGTGGAAACCAGTTCCGCAGCGATCGGGGCTGGGCTATCCTTTTCGGCCGGCTCGATCAAGTCCACCACCGGTTGCGGAGCCGGAGCGGGCGGAGCCGTTTGACCCGGCAACAGCACCGAGACGATCGCGCTTTCCGGGTTTTCCGGCTGTCGATCGCTCAACAGCAGCGGCGATACCCCCATCCAGGCATAAACTTCCTGCTCCTCCGAAGTCATGGTCACGGCCACCACTTCCCGGGGTTCCGCAGTCCGAGCACCACGCCCTCGGCTCCGTTCCGGTCGGCCATTGCGGCCTTGGGCGGCGGGGGCTGGGCTGGGTTGGGCAGCGGCGGTCACCGTGGGCGGCTCCAAAGGTGCTTCATCCACCTCGGGTTCTGCCGCCACCGGCAGACTGGCCGCCCCGCGCCGACTCACCGGCTCATCGTTCCCTCCGCGACGGCGACGGCGACGGCGGCTGTTGCTGCCATTCAGGGACTCTTGATAGTTGGGATGGTTGCTCAGATCCAAATCTTGCAAGTTAGGCAAGGGATCTTCCAAGCTGGGAAGGCTGGCGATCGCAGCGGCCGGAGGGAGTTCACGCGATCGGGAGACCGATCGCCGACTGCCAACACTCGATCGACTCTTTTGCAGCATCGGAATACTGCGGCGATCGCCACTGTCCACATTGGGCAACAGGCTCACCGGCTCCGCATCCTCCGCCTCATCGGGCAGATGGGCCAAAATGCCCAAACCACCACAGGTGGGGCAAGCACGCCCAAACAACTCATAGATGTTTTGGCCCTGGCGCTTCCGGGTCAGTTCCACCAAACCCAACTCGGAAAGCTGGGCAATTTGGGGCCGGGCCTTGTCGGACTTCAGCGCCTTGCTGAAATGCTCCAACACTTGCAGACGATCTCGGTGGGATTCCATATCAATGAAGTCCACCACAATCACCCCCGCCAAATTTCGCAGGCGTAACTGACGGGCAATTTCCGTGGCCGCCTCGCAGTTCGTCCAAAGCACCGTTTCGCGGGCCGTGGCCGATCGGGTAAACGACCCGGAGTTCACATCAACCACCGTCAAGGCTTCGGTGGGTTCAATGATGATGTAGCCGCCCGAGGGTAAATCGACCCGTGGTTTCAGGGCCTCGCGAATCGCCGCATTCACCCGGAAATATTCCAGAATTGACGATCGCTCCCGGTGATGGTCGATCGACACGCCCGGTAGGGTTTTGCTGCCCGCCCAGAGGGTCACCTGCTGCTTAATCCGCTTCATTCCCGAGTGGGAATCCACCACCACCCGGTTCACTTCTTGGGTATAAGCTTCCCGCAACACCCGTTGAATAAAATCATCGTCCCGCTCCAACAGGGCCGGCGCACGGGTCGAGGCGGCTTCCTGTTGGATCGATTCCCAACGGCGTTGCAGGGCTTCCAGATCTTCCATGATCGCCTCTTCGGCCACGCCCTCGGCCTCCGTGCGCACCAACAGCCCCATGCCCGCTGGCTTGATCAAAATCGCCAAGGCCCGCAGTCGGTGGCGCTCGTTTTCGCGCTCAATCCGTCGGGACAGGTTCACCCCCGACCCAAAGGGCATCAGCACCAAATAGCGACCGGGCAAACTGACTTTGCCGGTTAACCGAGGGCCCTTATTGCCCGTCGGTTCCTTCATCACCTGCACCAAGACTTTTTGCTGCGGCGCGAGGAGTTCAGTAATCGACCCAGCGGTTTTACGCAACCGCAGCGGGCCCAAGTCGGAAACGTGGATGAACCCGTTGCGTTCGGAATCCCCAATGTTGACGAAGGCCGCGTCAATGCCGGGCAGCACGTTCTCTACCACCCCGAGGTAAATGTCGCCCACCTGGTGACTGCCGGTGGCCACGATCAGTTCTTGAACGCGATCTTCGCTAAAAACGGCAGCAATGCGGTGCTGTTCGGCGATGATAATTTGTTTGGGCATGCAGATTCCTCTGGGAATTCACGGGCGATCGCCACATGCGGTCTACTGCACCGCCGAGAGGATGCAGGGGGCGACCGTCGCCGGGGATAAGACAGTAATTAATCGAAGGCTCGCTGACCAACCGCTTCATGCAGGTTCGATCGAGAAAAGCAAACAGGGGGTGCGGCTGCACCCATCAAGGAGCAGCACAACATCGATTGATTTCTCGGTTCAATCGAGCAGCTCAAAATACCGGAGACATTCACCTCGACCGGGGAATTGCCCAGAAGCAGGAGTCAAGGCTGAGGCAAACTGCGAATGACCAAACCAACGAACAAACTCGCGATCAATCAAAGAGACCCCGGTGTGGGACTTTGATCGAGACCTGACCCAAAGGGGTTGCGACTGAATGGCGATCGACAACTTGATCCAGACACAATTCGATCAAAGCACGTTGGATGTGTTGACCTGTTAAAAACCCCCTATCCAGCACAGCTTGAGCAACTCTCACTCAGTCTGGAACCGGCGACTTGTTAACAGGGATTGGCCAGAGCAGATGTTACGAGCTTAACCCTGCATCTTGCGGGTTTCCGACATCATCAGGAGCAAGTTTGGCTCCGAGATGTGGTTGCCCGCAAAGAGTTAGATTCGTGGGCGGCATTCAATCGCCGAGGCAATTCCTGAGGATTGGCGGTGGCTCGGGATATTTTCGCTGCTGCACAGGCGCTCGATCGAGGACGGGCACTAAGCGCGTTCTGGGTAAATGCCTGGCTCGATTGATTTTGAAGGCGATCGGCTGCTGAGGCTTTGTCTTTGGTGGTGTCGCGCACCGGGACAATGGCCTAGCAGTCATCTCCAGTGTAGCAGGTGGTTAGCACAGAACTGGGGGGTTCACTGGAATCATGCGACTCTTCTCGCAAATTGTTACGAATTGCAATGATTTGCGAGACTTGTTCACGGTTCACGGTAACGGTGTGCAGCGGCAACCCAGGAACGCAGCCACCGATGGACGATCGCCTTGACCTAACCGCGCCTAGATGACCACTGCCCGATCGGTTGATGACTAATTGCTAGATCAATTTGCTAGATCAATTGCCAACTCGGGAGATGCAACCGATCGCACTGCGGCCGCCAGCAGCAGTTGCAACCGGTGCGATCGCACTAGGCTGATCGCCTGGCCCGTAGCCTGCTCCAGTAGCCAAACCAGATGCTCGGGCCGCAATTGTTGCCCATCGTTGCGGCAGAGACCTCGGAATTGCAGGACGGCGGACTCACCCTTGGATTGCCCGGTGGAGTCGATCAGTTGCACCTGATCGAGCCAATCAAGCAGGTTCACTTGGGTGGTTTTGCCGGATTTGGTGGTTTTGTCCCAGAGCCATTCGGCCCGATCGAGCACAGTGGCCAAGGCTGCGGCCCAGTCGATCGCCCCGCCATCGGTGGAAGTGACGGTGATTTCGTATTCCGCGCGATCGAGCAGTTGGTTGGCCGCTGGATCTTTCAGGGGCACTTCCTCGATCGCCAGCAGGGGCAAATCCGCCGGGAGCTGGGCCGCCAGTTCCCCTTGGATCTGGGCTAACGATCGCACTTCGGTTAGCTCCAGATCGAGAATTTCTCCCTCACTGGTCACCCCCAAGGAGAGGGCATGGGCCGGCACAATCCGGGGCGAGGGATGGAACCCTCCCGTAAAGGACACCGGAATCGCCGCCCGACGTACCGCCCGATCGAGCAGACGCATCAAATCCAAATGACTCAGCAGGGCCATTTCTCCCCGCTTGGCAAACCGCAGTCGCACCCGTTGGGCCCGGGTTTGGTTGGGTTTGAAGTGCCCCTGAAACTGGGGAATCACGGGCGGCGGCACAACCACGTTATTGCCAAAGTCATAGCCACAAACGCCGCAATGGGAACAGCCCTCAAAGGAGCAGTCGGGAACCGTGGCCGCTTCCAAGGCCCGTTGCAAGTCCTCTTTTAGCCATTTTTTGTCCACGCCGCTGTCCAGGTGATCCCAAGGCAAGGGGCGATCGAGCAGGGCGGCCGGGTCGATCGCCTCCGATGCCGATTCCCCTTCCCCAAAGGCGTTCCACTCGCCCGCTTCCACTTGGCGATATTTCCAATGCAGGCCCGCTTCCTCGATCGCCTGTTGCCAGGCCCCAAAGGCGCGATCGAGGCTTTCCCACCAGGAATCCATCCCCGCGCCCAATTCCCAGGCTCGGCGCACCACCGGCCCCAACCGGCGATCGCCCCGGCCCACAAAATCCTCCATGGCCGAAATTCGCACATCGGTGAAATTCGCCTTCAGACCGCGAATCGTCCGAAATTCCTGCCGTAGTAGGCTTTGTTTGCGCAAAAACTCCGCCGTGGAAACCGTGTGCCACTGAAACGGCGTGTGGGGCTTGGGCGTGAAGTTCGAGATCGTCAGGGTGAACTGAATCCGCTTACGGCCGCGCGCGCCGCATTCCCGTTGGAGCCAGCGCACGGTTTCCGCAATCCCCAACACATCCGCATCGGTTTCCCCCGGCAGCCCAATCATGAAATAGAGCTTGATTTTGTCCCAGCCCTGTTCCCAGGCGGTTTTCACGCCGCGCAGCAGCTCCTCGTTGGTCAAGCCCTTATTAATGATGTCCCGCAGCCGTTGAGTGCCCGCTTCCGGGGCAAAGGTCAAGCTGCTTTGGCGCGTGCCGCCGAGGATATTGGCGATGTTTTGATCAAAGCGATCGACCCGTTGGCTGGGCAACGACAGGGTAATATTTTCGCCCTGGAGTCGGTTTTTAATCTCCAATCCCACGGCCGGCAAAGCCAAATAGTCGGAGCAACTGAGGGACAGCAACGAAAATTCGTTAAAGCCCGTAGCTCGCATCCCGTCGGCCACCGCATCGATCACTTCTTCAGGATCCACATCGCGGGCCGGGCGGGTCAGCATTCCCGGTTGGCAGAACCGACAGCCCCGCGTGCAGCCCCGGCGAATTTCCACCGTCAGTCGATCGTGCACCGTTTCCACGTAGGGCACCAGCCCGATCGAGTAGTGGGGCATGGGGGTGGCCACCCGTCGCAACACCCGGGCCGGCACATCGGGCCGGGCGGGATGCACCGATCCATCGGCCGCCATGTCGTAAAACTGGGGCACATAGACCCCCGGCACTTGAGCCAAGTCCAGCAAAATTTCCTGGCGACTGAGGCCCGCGTCCTTGCCCTCTTGAATCACTAGGCCGATTTCCGGCAGCAGCTCTTCACCGTCGCCCAGGGCCACAAAATCAAAGAAATCCGCGTAGGGTTCCGGGTTGGAGGTGGCCGTTTGCCCACCCGCGAAGATTAAGGGGCAGTCGGCGATCGGGCGATCGGCGCGATCGGCCCAAGTCAGGGGCAACCCGGCCAAATCCAGCATTTCCAGAATGTTGGTTGCGCCCAGCTCGTAGCTCAAGCTGAAGCCCAAAATGTCGTAATCACTCAGGGGCCGGCGACTTTCCACCGCAAACAACGGCGTTTGGCTGGCTCGCAGCTTGTCGGCCAAATCCTGGGCAGGCAAATAGGCGCGATCGCACAGTTGGCGCGGCTGGGCGTTGATGATGTTGTAGAGGATCACATGGCCCAGATTCGATGCGCCCACCTCATAGATTTCCGGGTAGGTCAGCACCCAACGCACCGTCGCCGACTCCCAGGGTTTGTGGACAGATCCCAGTTCGTTCCCCAGGTAGCGGGCAGGACGATGAATCTCAGTCGTGATCAGTTGGTCTACAGCAACGGTCACAGGCATTCTCCATTGGACTCAGTTCGATCGTACCGAGCAAACTTCCGAATTCGGCAAAATTCAGCCAAACTCAATCCGGACAAAACAGTGGCACAGCGATCAATTCCAAGGAAGTCGCTTGTTGAATAGGCTAATTGCAATCGTCAGTGGGCATCCGTGCGATGGTGATAAAGATCACGCAGACAAAAGCGGCGCGATCGCATCAGCTCCCGCACCAACAACCGACAATACCAATAGCCAACTGTTCGTAATTAACAGGAGCTGACCGTGAAAGCAACCCATGCAATCCGGCGGTTGGTGGAAAAGGCCCTCTATCTCCGCCAACTGACTCCCGATATCGAGAACGAGATCAATTATGAGTTAACCCGCCAGGGTTATGTTTCAGATGCGGATTATGAAGCGCTGGAACTTCTCATGAGCGAGATGGATGAAGGTCGCATCCAACTAGTTCCAAGCGTTTAGTCAAAAGATTGATGCCTAAATCTTAAGCTCCTCTTAAGCTTCATGGCAACTACCTGATCAAAACTTTTTGATCGAATCCCTGATCAAACCGATCAGCCGGATTGGCCTGAATCCAATCCATCGAGATCCAGTCAATCCAACCCCACTGATTCCGATCAACATAGACTTCCAATTCAGTTGAGTCAGGGTTCTTGGTCAACAACTTCCGATCGCAAGCTTCGGTCAAAGTCTTTGAGCCAAAAAGTCCTTGATTCAGGGATCTTGATCGAAAATCGCTGCGGTACGATTCATCACCCTTGGGCCCGATCGCCCCTTGTCCAAAACCTCAACGGGGGACTTCAAGGGGCCCGCTGATCCTCATCGGCGCGAGCCTACGGGAGCACAGAGCAGTAGTCGCACAAATTTTTGGAAAACCATGCGGCCCGCCGCCGGTTCAATGCTGGGCAAGCAATGGGGCTTCAGGGCCAGCAAGTTCAGCAGTTCCAGATCGAAGGCCGCCCGAAACAGGGCGCTCGGCAATACCAAATCCACACCATATTCTTCTGAGTAGATCGTTTGGGGACGATCGCTAGCTTCCCGGGCTAGTCGATCGGCGTATTCCGCCAGCACGATCGGTCGCACCCAGGTGGTTTGACGTTCCAAATTTTGGTCGATCGCCTCCGCCAACAATTGCCACCGATCGTGCTCCAAACAGAGCACCGGCCTTGCAGTCAGGGGCGGGGGCGGTGAGTTCCCGGAATCATTCACCGTCGGCCCAGGTTCCGATTCAATCTCGATTGCGATCGAGGCAATCAGCGGCGCAGCGGGCAAAGCGGGCAATGGCAAACCATCCATCGGAGCTAGGCAGAATCAATCAGAAAGGACAATTTTGCAATCTCAGCGATCTAAACCGTAGCAAAATTCCAAATCTCTGGTATATTGTTATCCGGTCAGCGGTCAAAGTTCTTGGCAATGACTCAAATCCCTTAGGGGCGGTTAGCTCAGCGGTAGAGCTCCTGCCTTACAAGCAGGCTGTCATAGGTTCAAATCCTATACCGCCCATCTTCTGAATCGGTCACTCAGACCATTCTTCCTAATTCACCCGCTAGCACCAGCTTGCTAGCACCAACCCGCTATCGTCGAGACGGCTAGCGCCGGTCAGTCATATCCTTAATTGGATTTTGCTAATTGGATTCTGGCTTTAGCGTTTCGCACTCAAACTTTGTGCCGGTGCTTGCGGTCGAATGGTTGAGCCGTCCATCGTTGGGGCAGTTCGCTGATGGGCGGCTGGTCGGGAATTTTGATTGCGTCATATCCCATTCGGCTAAGGCAAGTGAGTGCTGAGCCAGATTAAGTTTTTGTTGCTGCCAAACTCAGTTTTCGCCAGATTCACAGACTACTCTGAGCGCTGCTCTGAGCAATTCTCTGGCAGGTTAGAAATGATTGATTGAGCGATCATTGAGCGATCGCTGTGCCGATTGTTCGGCTGTTCGATTGCTGAGCATGTGCTTAGTTTGAGCAGATGCTGGGTGATGGATTCAGGAACCACGATCGAGCAAGCCACCTAAGCCACTGAGCGCCCGTTGGCTAAATCGCGAATTAGGGAGACTTTGGCTTGCAGGTAGCCATCCAGCTCGGCCCGATCGCTGCGATCGATTCCGGGGCAACCGGTCATGAGGCGATCGGCCAAAAAGTTCACCAGACCGTCATCATCCAAGGCTAAGAGCGTGCTGGTTTGGATCGATTCAACCACCGACCATAGTTGCCGCATCAGTAGAGGTTTCATGAGAGACTCTCCTTAAGGTTTTCTTTATGTTGATAAGATAACCGGCACAGTCGCCAACCGCAGGGAATGATACAAGACGATAGCTGTTGCGCGAGATCATGCAACAAATCGATTCACAGCGTTACACTTGGCTCGATCCTGCCCTGATCTCCCTGACACCCCAATTTTGGCTCAGACCCTGACTGTCCCTGGAATTACGAGCAATTTGTCAGTAGTCAATTCTTAAAATTCCCGCCTAAAACGCAACAATTGCCGTTAATAATCAAAAATTAATAATGAGTAATTTCGGCGACCATCATTTCGTTCGTCTGTCCATTGAAACATAATGGTCGCCGCTCGCAAATCTCAGAGCTGATTTATAAAGCAACTATTAATCATCTAGGGCAGCCAATCTTCTCACCATCAAATGCATTAAGCAGCCATAGATCATTCCTTCGCTCGTCTCCGAATACAACTCATAGTCCTTGCTCAA
>MKGP02000060.1 GCA_001913845.2 Limnothrix sp. CACIAM 69d
CCCCAACCCCTTCTCCCAAGGGGGGCGAAGGGGAGCCAGAAATCGGGAGTTACGGCGATTTTGTTGTTGATTTTCAAGTCCCTCTCCCAAGTCGGGAGAGGGATTTAGGGTGAGGGTCTTGATTGATGCAAGAGGTCTAATGGGTCTTGTTGGCTCCCGCTCATCCTGATCGTGAAAAAACGAGGGCGATCGATTCCCGATCGCCCTCGTTATAGCTATGCCGAATGAAGGGCTGTGCCGAAGTCTTACCGCGCGCCCACCAGCAACTTGTCAGCATTCTTCGCCGTTTCAAAGAAGAAGGCGGCGTTTTCTTCCGGCGTGGTGGACAGGATGCCGTGACCCAGGTTCAGGACGTGACCCTTGCGGCCAGCCTTGTTGATCGTGTCGATGATGCGATCGCGGATGAATGCCTTGGAGCCAAACAGCACACCGGGATCAATATTCCCTTGCACCATGATGTCCGGGCCCAGGCGGCGACGCGCATCGGCCATGTCCACCGTCCAATCAACGCTGACCACATTTGCGCCCGATTGGCCCATCCGTTCCAGAATGCCGGCGCTGCCGCTGATGTAGAGCACCAGGGGCACATCGGGGTAGCGATCGCGCACCTTCTTGAAGGCCCGTTGTTGGTAGGGCAGCGCGAACACGTCGTAATCCTGGGGCGACAGTTGACCCGCCCAGGAGTCGAACATTTGCACCATTTGCGCGCCGCATTCGATTTGGTGACACATGTAATCTGCCACCATGTCCGACAGCTTTTCGAGGAAAGCGTGCAGCACGGCTGGCTCCGAGAAGGCCATCCGCTTGATCACGGCATATTCCTTGGAGCTTTTGCCCTCGATCGCGTAGGCCGCCAACGTCCAGGGCGCACCCACAAATCCCAATACGGCCGCTTTGTTGCCCACTTCTTGGCGAAGGGTGGTCAAGATGGTGCGGATGTAGGGCATGGCCGCATCGGGATCCAGGCGAGTCAGGGCCTGAACTTGCTCCATCGTCCGAATTGGCGACTCAATCACGGGGCCGCGGCTTTCGATGATGTCAAAGGGGATGCCGATTCCGGTCAGGGGCGTAAGAATGTCCGAAAACATGATCACGCCATCGGGTTGGAAGGCGCGGAAGGGTTGCAGGGAAATTTCGATCGCCAAGTCAGCAATTTCTGAGCGATCGCGGAAGGACGGATATTTTTCGCGCAAATCCCGATAAACCTTCATGTAACGCCCTGCTTGGCGCATCATCCACACGGGCGGGCGAGGCAGTTCTTCGCCCCGCAGCGCTCGCAACAAGTAAGGCGTATCGTTTGCGCTGGTCATCGTCGCCGCTTCCTTCTTACAAAAACCGGTTTGTTAAATCGAGTGCTTTGACAGCTTACCACCCGTGCGAGCAAGGGCGACTCTCTTGCTTCGTAACGGTTTGCAACGATTTTTGGGCAGCAATTTGGGCAGCAATTTAAGCAGTCATGGGACGGAGATTTGAGCCAGGAAAAATTCCGAGACCCAAACTTCGAGACCACTCGAATCGGATTGCTCCAAGAGTCACGCACCCCTCAAGCGATTCTCGCAATTGTGCCAATAACCTAGCCAAACTACATCCGCCCCGGTCAAATCTCAACCGGGTAAAATAAAGATAAAACTCATTGAGCTATCTGCATGGATGGTGATCCCTTCTGGGAGGATTCTTAATCCGGACAATCGATGAACCGTGGGCCATGAGGCAAAGGCATAGGTGCATCTGCCACAAAGCCAGGAAATCTAGCGCTGAGAAAGTCCAGCGCTCAAAAATGCTAGGACGGCGGGTAATCAATCCGCTATGCTGCTGGCAATTCCCCCTCCATGCCGAGTCTGACCGTTAGCCTTATCTAACCCCCCAAAAACACATGGAACCCTCCACCATGGGCGATCGCGCCGCCAGCCCCCGCCCGGAACGCGAAAAAGTTGAGCTTTCGATTCGTCTCGATCCGGACTTGCTCGATCGAGTCAATCACCTGACTGACGACCCGAGCAAAATTATCGAAGCTGCCGTGCGCCAATGGTTGCGGGGTGGCCCGGCCCGCGAGGATGACCTCTCGCGGTTGTTGCCGCGCAATCCCGTTGTGCCGCCCCGTGGCGAATGGAACGATTAGCCGATCGGCTCGATCGGCCTTAGATGGCGTTGCCAGTTGTGTTGAATCGCGGAAATTGTGGTGAACGGAGCCTCAGGATTGAAGCTCAGAGATGTTACCACTGAGGTTATTGAGCGGTTATGGCCCTGTAAGCGAGCGCGTAATGTCTGGATCCCCTTCGTCTTCGGATTTTTCGCCATCTACGTTGACCTCCCCGGACAACTCCGCCATGGATCCGACTGTCTTCCCGCATCGCCCTGGTGATCATCGGGATCTGACGACATATCCAGCGCCGCTTGGGTCTCTTGGTGTGGGTTCATCTTCAGTTAGCGCTCCCCCGGAATCGATCGCGCCAGGATTGATCGCGCCGGGATCCGTCGGATCGGGATCCGTCGTGTCCGGTTCTGTGCCATCTGATTCTGTGCCGCCGGGAGGGGGCGCGTCCGGATCTGGTGTGCCTGAATCCAGCCTGTCGGAAGCAACCGCGAACCCCCAGCCACCGACCGCAACCCCCTCGCCAGGGCGATCGGGCGTGACCATTGATGAACCCCTTGCGCTGCAACACTTGGGCGCTGAGTTGACCTATATCCAAGACAACGAGGGTCACTATCGAGCGTTCCACTGGCGAGAAGCGGCCGCCGTGGGCCTCGATCCCCAACTGATTTGTGCGGCTCCGCCCGAAGAACCCCTCTTTGGGCCAATCAGTCTGCCTGAGTATTTTGAGATTTTGAATCGGGTCATTTTGCAGGGTGCTCCAGAACGTTTAACTTGTCGCCTGGCCTGGGCGAATCAGTCGCGTACTTTTGATTTAGTGCTCAGTCCGATGCTGGGGGACGATGGGCGGGCCGATCGGGTGTTGGTCATGGGGCGATCGATTTCAACGCGATCGCACGAGCCAATGACTCCGGCGAATCTCCCTTCTGCCCTGGATGCTCATCAAAAGCTCCTGAGCAAAATTGCCACCAGCATTCGGCGCACCCTGCCCCTCAGTTCGGCTCTCTATCAAATTCTCTTGACCAAGATTGCGCGCAACATTCGCAAAACGCTCGATCTCGACACCATTTGGCAACAAACGGTCTGTGGCCTCGTCCAAGCCCTCAGTGTTTGTCGGGCCGTTGTTTGTGCCTACCCGGGCCCCCAGGAGGGGGTGGTGCGAGTTGTGGCGGAACATACCCGCAGCCCCAGTCCCCATCCGATGCTGGGCGCTGATCTCTCCGTGGCCCATGACACACCGATGGGGGAGGCGCTGATTAGCCTGGAACCCGTGGTGATGGATCGGCTGAATCAGGATCCCTTTGGGAATCAGTCGGCAATTATTGTGGCGGCTCGTCACCAGGGTAAGGTGAACGGGCTGATTGCGCTCTATCAGTACGATCGCACCCGTCACTGGACGACGGCCGAAGCGGAACTGATGCGAGAGTTGGCCGACCAAGTGGGCACGGCGATCGCCCATGCCACCCTCTTTGCGGAAAGCCAAGCCCTGACCCACGAGCTGCAAGAAAAAAACATTCACCTGATTCAAAAACAGCAGGAATTAGAGGAAGCCCGCGAACAGGCGGAGGAAGTCTCGCGGCTCAAGAGTGAATTCTTGGCCAACACATCCCACGAAATTCGCACGCCCCTGAACGGGGTGATTGGCTTTCTGAAGCTGATTTTGGATGGGATGGTGGATGATCCCGAAGAGCAGCAGGACTTTTTGCAGGAGGCCTACAACAGCGCCGTTCACCTGCTGAATATCCTGAACGACATTTTGGACATTGCCCGCATTGAGGCCGATCGCCTGGAATTGCATCTGGTGCCGGTGAACCTGCGGGAACTCTGTCGCCATGCTTCGGACTTCACCTTGGCCCAAATTCAGCAAAAGGGCTTGCGCTATGACTTGCAGCTCCCGGATACCCATGACGATGTGCTGATGTATGGGGACGATCAACGGTTGCTTCAGGTGTTGCTGAATCTGATTGGCAACGCCATTAAGTTCACCCACGAAGGCGGCATCACCGTCAGCGCCGATCTGATTTGGCAACCGGTGGTGGTGCAAAATCGCGAGCTGCCGGGGTTTGTGCGAATCCGGGTGGCCGACACGGGCATTGGCGTTTCGCTGGATAAACAAGACCGGCTGTTCCAATCCTTCAGCCAGGTGGATGGGGCCCGCACCCGCCGCTATGGGGGCACGGGCTTGGGGTTGGTGATTTCCCGGCGATTGGTGGAAGCGATGGGCGGGGATATGAACTTCTACAGCCTGGGTGAAGGGCTGGGTTCCACGGTGACCTTCACGGTGCCCCTGTATCAGGAACCGGTAATGCGATTGGTGGAGACCTAGGGGCGATCGCCCGCTAGCGGCGACGGATTCGACCGAGGGTGGTGATATACAAAACCGCTTCAGCCGGGGGAATACCCAACACCTCGTTCACTTGGTTGTCAAAGAATCCGGCGATGCCGCTGGCCCCTAACCCGAGGCGAATGGCCGCCAAATTCAGCCGCTGGCCCAGATGGCCGCTGTCTAGATGTAAGTAGCGATAGGCGCGATCGCCATAGCGCTCGATCGCCGCGTCTAGGTCTGCCGTTTGGAACACCACCGCCGCCGCATCTCGCCCCAGTTCTTGGCCCAAGCAAAGGAAGTGCAACTCTTCTCGGAAATTTTTGAAGCGAATCTGCCGCAACTCGTTGGCCTGGGGCGCGTAGTAGTAGCAACCGGCTTCGAGACCCTCCACATCGGACACCGCTACGAAGCTGTTGATCAAATAGGGGTCGAAATAGTCCGGGTCGGGATCGAGACCCTGATCGGCGTAGTCGCGGGGATGGTAGGCGAAGGTCAGGATGCTGGATAGGTCACTGAGGCTGAGGCTGTCACCGCTGTAGGCCCGGGTTGAGCGACGGTGCAAGATCGTGCGCTCCAACTCCTGAAGTTGCTGACCCCAATGGATTGGCGGTGCGGCGATCGGGGCTTTGAGACCAAAGGGCAGATTGTACTTGTCGGCGGCAACCAAGCGGTTGTCCTGGGTGAGCAAGCTGGGATCGATCGCGGCGGATTGGGAGGTGATCCGCGTGGCCTGGTGTAGGTAGCGCAGCAGTTGACCATCGGGTAAGTCGGGATAGGCGCGATCGGCCCGCGAAGGCAGGGCGCTGGGGGCGGATAGGTGGGGGCGATCGGGCCCCGTTCCTTCGGTGAGAGCCACCACCGCTGTCACGCCCTCTTGCTCGGGTTCCAGAAACAACAGCCGTTCCAGTTGTTCATCATCAAACCCACCGATCAACGTGGTTTGATAGTCCACCAGAGAGCTGGCCAGCGTGGCATTGGCCAACAAATGCCCCGTATCCAGACAAATGCGGCGATAGGCGCGATCGCCATAACGCCAGGCCGATCGCTGAAAAACCGCCGTGGTGACCAAGGCCAAGGACGCGTCGGTTAACGCAGGGTGCTGAAAGCAGGCCGCTTGCAGGTCGGGCCAAAGGGCGCTGTCCCACACCTGAACCAAACCATGGGTTTTCACTTGGTAGTGATACAGCCCCGCCGCCAAGGGGCCACTGCCCGGCGACAACAGATAAACCTCCGCTGGGTACAACCCCCCCGCCGAAGGAGCCGAACGGAGCGCCACGCCCATTTGCGGCAACCGAGCCGTGATCCCATAGGCGCAATAGAGCAACTTGGACAGTCGCCGCCACCAGGTCGCGATCGGGCTGTCTAAAACATCGATCGCGCTGGGCTTGAGATCCAGCACTGTGCCAAATCGATAATCCTTGTATAGTTCCGGGCGATCGTCCCAATTCAGCGGTCGAGATTGACGCTCGATCGTTTCAGGATCATACTTAGTGCGCTCGTGATAGTACTGAGCGATAGACAACTCTACCTCGGGCATGGCTTCCAATTGAACGAGGAACGATCGCGCAATCAATATCCAACAACAACGGGGACAAATCAATCCACTCGCGGTAAACATCATCGCCTAATTACACCCCCGATCGTCCCACCTCGGGAGCAAGATCAAACATCAGCGCCGTGGGGTACATCTCCCCATTCCGAGTCAATGGCGTGGCAGCCTGGGAGAATTTTTGAAAATGGCTTAATGATGATTTTTTTAAATCAAGTGATAATTATTTTTGATTAATAAATTCGCCCTTCATCCAATGCTGAATCGGCTGCTGATCCCAACTTTTGTTGCGAGCCTATGCAATCACGCCTGCCCTTGGGAGCGTGGCCTTGGCCGATGGCTTCAGCTCGCAATTTTCACCACTGCTGGAGTGGGAATCTCCCAGGAAGTCTAAGAGCCTTCAAGGCGATTAAGGGATCGTGATATCTGCAAGATTAATTATTTTTTGGCAATTTTCAATGTGTTTTCCTGGTTTATAATTTTCTCGATCATTGTCTGAGGCAGCCTCCCGATCGCCCCTGGGATTGCTGGAGAAGCAAATTCACAAACTGACAAAATTGATACCTGATCATGGGCTGGAAAGACAGTAACCCCAGAAATTGAATCTAAAAAAAATCTTAGATCTGCAAAAATATCCGAAAAATTCTGATAGAAAACGGTTGAATTTTAGAAAAATTCTGACCTCTTCCTGAGACCTACAGCCAGCCAATATTCAGCCAATATTAGTTAATTAAGCTTTCGTCGATGGTTTAGGAATGCAGCCCAAAATTTGCCCAGCCAGCAATCACCCCAAGGGTTTACCCCGGCAGTAGAATAAGCTCCCGCCACCACTTTGGGCAGAAATTGAGCAGAAACTGGCCTGTCACCGTCACTCCCGCCGTCGCTCGGGAGCCTGTTGTATCGTCGCCGATGGTATGCAAAAACTGACCGCAGCAGAACTCCAATCTGCATATCAGCAAGGTCAACGCAATTTTCAAAAAAGTGATCTTCAGGGAGTGGATCTGTTCGCAGCCTCATTGCCAGACATTGACCTGCAACAGAGCTGTTTGGTTATGGCCTACCTGCCCTACGCCAACTTGAGCCAAGCGCAACTGGCGCAAGTTCAGGGACAACGGATGGAGTTGGGGAATGCCCAGCTCTATCAGGCCGACCTGGCGGGCGCGAACCTGCAGGAGTCCCAATGTGTGCGCAGCAACTTTCGCTATGCCAACCTGCGATCGGCCGATTTGCGTCATGCCAACCTCTGTGGGGCAGATCTATATAGTGCCGATCTGCGGGAAGCGGATTTGCGAGGGGCCGATTTGACCAGTGCCAACCTGAAGTCAGCGCATTTGGAAGGGGCCAAGCTCCAGCGGGCTAATCTGTTTCGGGCGAAGGATCCGGATCTTTCCCAAGCATTTTATGACCACACAACCCTGCTCCCCGATGGTTACCGGGCCATGGAAAATGAGCGCCAATCGCCAACCGATCAGCAGTCTTTGGATTAGTTAGATTAGACAGTGCTCTTGATTGCCGGGGCAATTCATCTCGACCCTACAATGGCGGTTGATGCTCGGAAAGCGTGAATGGGGCTATGGCACAAGAACAGCGCAATCGCATTGATGAACAAGCAACAGTGACTCCGAACGAGGGTCGATCGCCCCGAAAGCTGGGGTTGCAGTCCTGGAGCTGGCTGTCTTTGGGGGTATTGGGCTTGGGGATGTTCGGCGCTTGGCAAGCGCAGGCCCAAACCCAGTCGTCGGGAGCAGCCGCGATCGCCCAATATGCTGATGCGGTGTTGGCGATCGAGCCGGTGCGCCAGGCCGCAGCGAGCCAACTGAAAACCGTGATGGGCGATCGGCCCTTGCCGGTGGTGATTTGCTCTCAGGGTGATACGGTGAAATCGCTGTCGCGGGAGGCGCGGGAAATTGCCGTTTCCTTCTGCAACCAAACCAAGGGCATCATTGAGGGAACGGGCCTCTCGATCGCCCAGTTTAATCAAATGACTCAAACCCACGCGATCGATCCTGCCCTGCGCCAACGGATCCAAGAGGAGCTGGTGAAGCTACAGGCTCCGTCGCAGCCCTAACTGTTCGCAGCAAAAGACATCCCGGCACAGCAAAAAGCACCCCGGCGTTCGTGGTCGCGGGGTGCTCAATTTGGTATCGGATTGAGAAAACGCTTGCAACTGGAATTTGGATCTAAGGCAACCAACCCATCAGGATCAATTGCCTTGAACTTCCCAGCCTGTCCGGATTGCAACCACGCCTGATCACGCCATCGGCAGGGCTGGCAGTGGCAGCAACGATTCCGGCCAGTTCTAGAACTTGAACTCGGTGCGCAGTACGCCCATCACAGCCGTATCACCGTTGTCGTTGGCATCAAACACAGCCACCACACCCGGAGTCAGGTAGATGTTGTCGTTGAGGGCGAACTTGTACATGGCTTCCACCAGAATCGGCGTGTTGTCGTCTTCATCAACGCCATCGGCATTCACCACCGTCGGCGGTTGACCCACCGTCAGTGCGCCCATGCTGCCTTCCTTGCCCAGGTCGGGGAAGGTGAAGCCCACACCCCAGGTCAGGATGTCAGCATTTGCATCATCGTTGTTCAGGCTGTCGGCCCAGGTGTAGCCGAAGAAGCCGTGCATTCCGAAGTGCTCCGAGAAGCGGTATTGGGTTTGGAAGCCAATGTTGTCGCTGTCGAAGGAGTCGCCGTTAAACAGGTTGAAGGTGTTCTTCGTACCCGAGCCGCCCAGGACGTTGAAGGGGCGATCGACCCGAGAGTAGTAGGAGTGGGCGTAGAGCAGACCGGCCGAGAAGCGATCGTTTGAGCTGGTGTAGTTCAAGCTGACGCTGGCGCTGTAGCTGCCGTCAAACAAACCGCGACCTTCATCGGGGCTGGCGGAGTTGCCGGCCGAGTAGAGCGCGGCCACCGTGAAGTTGTCGCTAGCCCGCCAACGGATCCCCGCACCACCATAGGTAGGTTGGCGATAGATCGGGTTCAAGTCGGCAAAGGCGCTGATGGCTCCATTCCCGCCGCCATAGAGGGGGGTGTGAACCGGGTGGGCATCTTCGAGCAGCAAATCTTGACCCACGATCGCCGTGGCGCGATCGCTCAGGGGGAACTCATAGGCCAAGAAGGTCAAGCGGAAGTTCGTATCGGAACCGTTGCCGTAGCTGAGGTTGGTTAGCCCCGTCACATCGTTCAGCGGGCTGCGAACGCTGTTGGATTCCAAACGGGTGAACAGCTTGTCCTTACCGGTGAAGCTCGTGACCAACAGCAACCGCGTCCGTTGGCTGAAGGTGACGTTTTCTGCGCCGCTATCGTCGCTGTCGTCGCCCGTGAGCGTGCCACCCTGCATTCCGAAGATCACCTGACCGGACAGCTTGGTGGTGGTTGAAAACTGGTTGGCTTCCAGTTCCGAAGTGCGTGCTTCCAGGGAATCAACCCGGCCGCGCAGGGCTGCCAACTCAGCGGCAAATTCTTCTTGCAGCTTTTGCAGTTTCCGCAAATCTTCCTTGGTGGCCAGCGGGTCTGTGGCGGCCTTGATCAGGTCATTGATCCGATCGAGGCAAGCATTCAAACCAGCGGCGAACTCGTAGCGGCTGAGGGGGCGGTTGCCCTTGAAAGTGCCATCGGGATAGCCCGCAATACAGCCGTAGCGCTCCACCAGGGACTGCAATGCCTGGAAGGCCCAATCGGTAGGCTGTACATCCGACAGTTGCGAGACGGAAGTTACTTGATCCAGCGCCATTTCCGAGTCGATCGACCCGAGCAGCGTCGCTTCCGTGGAGGCATTCACCCCAACCGGACTTTCAGCAGCCGCGCGATCGGCCGTGCCCAACATTGCCCCACCCGAAATGGCCAAGGCGGCCATCAGGATTCCATAGCGACTTTTCAACACGATCTATCCTCACACCAAAACTTTAGGAAATCCTCGCTTAGCTCATCACCCTTGCGAACAACGGTGAACAAGCTAATCCTGATAGTAAATAATCAGTAAGGATTCGGTTAAGTATCGGTTATAACGTTTTTTTTAAAACAGCACAATATCCAAATTATCGAATGGCAACAATCAGAATCTGTAATCATGGCCACCGTTGAAACTCACCCCCGTCAGGACTTTCAGAAAAACAGGAAAAAAAAATTCTGTATCCTCAGATACAACGACCTATATTTCAGCGCCCTAGGATGGCGCTAAAATCGGGACAAGCCAGGACTTTTTTGAGTCCTTTATCCAGGCAATAAGCGGGGTTTGTAACTGATTTTTACGCAAAGCTGAGGAGTGTAAAACAATACAATGTCCGGTCAATTCAATCGCCGTAAATTTCTGTTTTACGGCTCCGCTGCCCTGAGTGCCAGTGTTTTACTCAAGGCCTGTGGCCAAGCCCCGGAAAGCGCTCCATCGCCGGGCAGCCCTAGCCCCGGGGCTAGTCCCGCCGGCTCCCCTGCTGCTAGTGGTGACACGATCAAAGTCGGTGTTCTGCATTCCCAGAGCGGCACGATGGCGATCAGCGAAAAGAGCGTGATCGATGCTGAACTGCTGGCGATCGAAGAGATCAACAAGGCCGGCGGTGTCCTGGGCAAGCAAATCGAGCCGGTTGTGGAAGATGGAGCCTCTGACTGGCCCACCTTCGCAGAAAAGGCGAAAAAGCTGATCGACCAAGACAAGGTGGTCACCATTTTTGGTTGCTGGACTTCTGCCAGCCGCAAGGCAGTGCTGCCGGTCTTCGAGGAGAAGAAGCACATGCTTTGGTATCCCGTGCAGTATGAGGGGCAGGAATGTTCCCAAAACATCTTCTACACGGGCGCTGCGCCGAACCAACAGATTGAACCGGCCGTTGAGTGGCTGTTCAAAAACAAAGGTAAAGAATTCTTCCTGGTCGGTTCTGACTACGTTTTCCCGAGAACGGCCAACACGATCATCAAAGCCCAAGTGGAAAAGCTGGGCGGCAAAATCGTTGGTGAAGACTACATTCCCCTGGGCGGCACGGAAGTTACGCCCATCATCACCAAGATTCGCAGCGCCCTGCCTAAGGGTGGCGTAATCTTCAACTCCTTGAATGGTGACAGTAACGTTGCTTTCTTCAAGCAGTTGCAAGGGGCTGGTTTGGGCCCTGACAAATACCCTTCGATGTCCGTGAGTATTGCGGAAGAAGAAGTGAAGGCGATCGGGGTGGAATACCTGGAAGGCCACTACGCCGCTTGGAACTATTTCATGTCGGTGGATTCTCCGGCGAACAAGAAGTTCGTGGATGCGTTCAAGGCTAAATATGGCCCCGATCGCGTGACGAATGACCCCATGGAAGCGGCTTACATTGCCGTTTATCTGTGGAAGCAAGCCGTTGAAAAGGCGAAGACCGCCGATGATCTGGAAAAAGTGCGGGCGGCTGCCTATGGCCAAACCTTCGATGCCCCAGAAGGAATGGTGACCATGAATGCGAACCATCACCTGTCGAAGGTGGTGCGGATTGGCGAAATCGAAAAGAGCGGTCAATTCAAGGTCGTGTTTTCAACGGATAAGGCGATCGAGCCGGTGCCCTGGAACCAATTTGTGGCTGAAACCAAGGGCTTTGCTTGCGACTGGTCGGATCCGAAGAAGGGCGGTAAATACAAGATCTAAGCCATTTGATCTTTGTAACCCTGATGATGCTTGGCGGGCAATAGCCACTGCATAGGCATCGGTTCTACAGCAGCCAAGGGGCAGTCGGCCAAGTCGTCACTGCCCCTTTGTTGTTGAAGGGCCATGGTAATGAAGTTTATTTCACCCGCACACTCAACCCAGTTCTTGAGATGCTTGATGCCATTTTTAGCGGAATTAGCATTGGCTCCGTGTTGCTAATTGCAGCATTAGGCCTGGCGATTGTGTTTGGGCTAATGGGTGTGATCAACATGGCCCACGGCGAG
Source organism: Limnothrix sp. CACIAM 69d (assembly GCA_001913845.2). GTDB lineage: Bacteria > Cyanobacteriota > Cyanobacteriia > CACIAM-69d > CACIAM-69d > CACIAM-69d. The sequence continues at coordinate 11,857 of MKGP02000060.1, forward strand.
CTGATGATGCTCGGAGCCTACACAACATTTTTGGTTCAGAATTTGTTCAAATCCTTCGGTGAGGGGGCGTTTGAAATTTATATTTTCCCAGCGCTGATTGCTGCTTTTATTGTCACAGCAATCGCGGGGGTGATTTTGGAGCGAGGGGTGGTGCGATTTCTCTACGGTCGCCCCCTGGAAACCCTGTTGGCCACCTGGGGGGTGAGCCTGATGCTGCAGCAATTTGTCCGCAGCATTAATTGGGTGATGGCGATCGGGCTGGTGCTGTTTTGCGCCCTCTTTTTTGGCGGTTGGGGGCTGTTGGGCAAGCGCACCAATTGGGTGGCGATCAAAACCCAGGCCCTGAGCATTTTGTTGCCGGTTTCAGCGGGAATTTCGATCGCCGTGGGCAGCCTGTTAGCTCAACAGTTCAAGCTAACGGTCACCAAACCCTGGTTCGGGGCCCAAAACGTGGATGTGACGGCTCCCCGGTGGTTGCGGGGCGGAATTCCGATTGGGGACTCGCAACTCCCTTCCACCCGCTTGTTCATCATTGCCCTGACGATTCTTTGCCTCTTTGGTCTGTATTGGTTCTTGAATCGATCGCTCTGGGGCCTGCGCATCCGTGCCGTCACCCAAAATCGCAGCATGAGCGCCTGCTTGGGCATTGCCACCAACACCGTCGATTCCTTGACCTTTGCCCTCGGTTCCGGACTGGCGGGAATTGCGGGCAGCGCGATCGCCCTGTTGGGTTCCGTGGGGCCCAACACCGGCCAAAACTACATCGTTGATACCTTCATGGTGGTGGTGGTGGGCGGCGTTGGCAAACTGGTTGGCTCGATCGTCGCCGCGTTGGCCATTGGGACTGCGAGTTTCCTGATTGGTTCCGGAACCCTGACTGCCGTGTTTGAGAAGATTCCACCCCTTGCGGAATTCTTCAACTTCTTTGCCACCGCCAGCATGGCCAAGGTGATGGTGTTTGCCGCCATCATCGTCTTTTTGCAAGTGCGTCCGGGCGGTCTTTTTCCCCAAAAAGGACGGACGGTTGAGTCCTAAACCGCGATCTAGAAGCCTTGTTCTAGCGTTCGGATCGCTCTAAATTACACATCTTTCCAGTTTCGATGCTTCAGTTTCGATTCTCAAATTCCAATTCGAGAATTGCAGCAATTGCTAACGACAATCCTCATTGCGGGATGTGAGTATGGGATCTTTACCTTCAACCCGAAAACAGCGATTAATTCCCCTCAGTTCGGAGGATTGGGCAGCCATTGTTCTCCTGATTGTGGCGCTTTTGATCCCACTGTTGCTGTCGGATTTTCGCCTGAACCTGCTGGGTCGCTATCTATCCCTGGCGATCGTGGCCTTGGGCATTGACCTGATCTGGGGCTATACGGGCCTGTTGAGCTTGGGGCATGGGGTGTTTTTTACCCTGGGTGGCTATGCCTTGGCCATGCATCTGAAGCTAGTACAAATTCCGCCCGATGCCACGGTGAAATTGCCGGAGTTTATGTCCCTGTATGGGGTGACAGAACTGCCTTGGTTTTGGCAACCGTTCTATAACTTTCCGGTAACCTTGGTTGGCATGGTTGCCGTTCCCATGGTTGCCGCTAGCATTCTGGGCTATTTGGTGTTTCGGAACCGAATTCGAGGCGTTTATTTCTCCATTCTGACCCAGGCGGCAACCATTGTTTTCTTCAATTTTTTCAATGGTCAGCAAAAGTTAATTAACGGTACTAATGGGCTAACCAATTTTGGGCAATTTCTGGGCTTTGATATTTCATCCCCAGGAACCCAAAAAATCATCTATTTCATCACGCTTGGTGGGTTGGTGGTTGCCTATTTGGTTTGTCGCTGGCTCATTTCCGGCCGCTTCGGACGGCTCCTGATTGCCATTCGGGATGATGAACCTCGGGTGCGTTTTTCGGGCTATAACCCCACGGGTTTTAAGGTGGTGGTGTTTGCAGTTTCAGCGGCCCTGGCGGGCTTGGCTGGGGCATTATTTACCCTGCAATCGGGAATTGTGTCGCCCAAAACCATGGATATTCCCTTCTCGATCGAGATGGTGATTTGGGTGGCCGTTGGTGGGCGTGCCACGCTCCTGGGCGCAATTGTGGGCGCGGTGTTGGTGAACTTTGCCAAGAGCCTTTTGAGCGAACAATTTTCAGCAATTTGGCTCTTTTTCCAAGGGGGCTTGTTCCTGTTGGTGGTGATGGTGTTGCCCGACGGCATTGTTGGTTGGCTCAAGACCTCCGGCATGGACTTAATCAATCGACTGATCGGCCGATCGCCCCAATCGGTTGCCACCTATCCCAGTTTGGAAACCGATCCCGAAGTTCAATTTGAGCGCGAAGAATTGCAGGATAAATCATGACCCATTCTTTGGATCTGCCGACGGCGGCGGCTCAGCCAATCCTCGCCATTCAAAACCTGACCGTCAACTTTGATGGATTCAAGGCCCTGAATAACCTAACCTTCAGCATGGCCCCTGGCGAATTGCGGGTGGTGATTGGGCCCAACGGTGCAGGAAAAACCACGTTTTTGGACACAATCACGGGCAAGGTCAAGCCCACCCAAGGGGATGTGTTGTTTAAGGGTCGCAGCCTCAAAGGGCGCAGTGAATACGAAATTGCGCGTTTGGGCATTGGTCGCAAATTCCAAACGCCTCGGGTTTATCAAAACTTGACCGTGGCCCAAAATTTGGAACTGTCGGGCAATCCCCAAAAAGGCGTGCTCCATAGTTTGTTTCGGAAACCCCTGCGATCGGAACGGCAGTCCGTGGCCCAGTTATTAGAAACTCTGGGACTCACAAGCAAAGCCCAATTACCGGCGGCCCTGCTCTCCCATGGGGAAAAACAACGGCTAGAAATTGGCATGTTGGTCGCTCAATCGCCCGATCTCTTGTTGGTGGATGAACCGGCGGCCGGCTTAACCGATGAAGAAACCTACCAACTGGGAGAGTTATTGATTTCTTTGGCGGAAGTGCATTCCATCATTGTGATTGAGCATGATATGGAATTTGTCCGGCAAATTGCCCGTACCGTAACGGTTTTGCATGAGGGATCATTGCTGTTTGAAGGCACGATGGATGAAGTGCAAAGCGATGAACGGGTGATCGAAGTCTATTTGGGCAAAGAAGACGAGGACTAGGGATCTGGCAATTGCCCCTAGAAAAGACCCAAGTAATTGAGATGGAGGACTAGGGATGTTGAAGGTTTCGGGCTTGAATGTTTATTACGGTGAAAGTCATATTCTGCGTGATGTGGATATGAATGTTCGCGAAGGGGAAATGACTTGTTTAATTGGTCGAAATGGGGTGGGAAAAACGACGCTCCTGAAAACCATTGTCGGCCTGCTGCCGCCTCGGAGCGGGGCGATCGCCCTGGCTGATTCCCCGATCGCCCATTTGTCTCCCGATCGCCGGGCTAAGTTGGGCATTGGCTATGTGCCCCAAGGTCGCGATATTATTCCCCGGCTGACGGTGCGGGAAAACCTGCTGTTGGGTTTGGAAGCTTGCCGAGGAACCGATCGCGCCGGAGCCAATGCGAAGGATTTGACGATTCCCGAAGAAATTTTTGACCTCTTCCCGGTGTTGAAAACCATGCTGAATCGGATGGGGGGCGACCTGTCCGGGGGACAACAACAGCAACTGGCGATCGGGCGGGCTTTGATGGGCAAACCGAAGCTCTTGGTGTTGGATGAACCCACCGAAGGGATTCAACCTTCGATCGTGTTGCAAATTGAAGAAGCGGTGCAACACATTATTCGATCGACCGGGATTGCGGTGTTGTTAGTGGAACAGCACTTGCACTTTGTGCGCAAGGCGAATCACTACTACGCCATGCAAAAGGGTTCAATGGTGGCCTCCGGTGACACGAGCGAACTCAGCAACGAAACGATTCAACAATTTCTGGCGGTTTAGGGAATTGGCTTAGGGCGTGAACGCCGGGTTTTGCCAGTCCCATTGCGTTCTCATGGCGGGGACTTCCCTCAACCTTCTAAAATCTTGCTCCCGATCGCGATCGCATTCAATTGAAGCGGTAGGATCGGGAGGTTTTGAGTTGAGGAACCCTCCCGTGGCCTTGGTGCGTGTTCGTGAGCATGTCAATCCCCTCAGTCGCCATTATGATCGGGCGATCGAACCCCCCAATTGGTCGCAACTGTTTCGCCAACTCGATCGACCCCTTCATCTCGACATTGGCTGTGCCAAGGGGCATTTCATCTTAGCCATGGCGGCCCAAGAGCCAACCTGGAACTTTTTGGGCCTCGAAATTCGCGAACCCTTGGTGCATCAAGCCAACCGCTGGGCCGAAGAGCGCGGCCTCGAAAATGTGCGGTATTTGCCCTGTAATGCCAATCGCTCAATTCGCCCACTGTTGGCATCCTTGCCCCCAGGAATCGTGCAGCGGGTAACGATTCAATTTCCCGATCCTTGGTTTAAAAAACGTCACCAAAAGCGCCGGGTCGTGCAACCCAGCTTGGTCAAAGATTTGGCGGAGTTTTTACCCGTGGGGGCACAGGTTTTTGTGCAATCAGATATCGAAGAAGTGGCGATCGAAATGCGCGATCGCTTCTGCGAACATGCGGCTTTTCGGCTCACCCATGCCCTGCCTTGGTTGACGCAAAACCCGTTACCGATTCCCACCGAACGGGAAAAGTCGGTTTTGGATCAAGGCTTACTGGTTTATCGGGCCTTGTTTGATCGAATTGGCTAGGGTTTCAATCATTCATGGTCAATCTAGCGATTCAAAATTCGGGTCGTTGACGTGGTTCTATGTTCCCACGGGGCCACATCTTGATCAGCTCCTCAAAAGGTGTTACGATTTTGTTGTTTATGTAATCACCAAGAGTATTGTTACTTATCCATGAATTCTGCAAGGTCACTGCTACTATGTTTAGCAACCCTGACTCTGGCAACCGCAACCGCCAGGGCAGCATTAGCCTACCCCCGCCTTGATTGGCGAAGTGCAGATTTTGAGAGTCGTCGTGTGATTGCTGAGTCTGCTTGGCAAACTGAAGCCGAAGCCCAACGGCGTGGGGAAGCCCTACATTTTGAACACGGATTCCAAAATTTGGGTGTGCTCTGGATTCCCTACTATCGTAATCTTTCGGGCAAACGCCTCTACCAGACCATCATTATCCCCGAAGGAAATTGCGATCAATTTTTGCGGCAAAATATCCGACGCTTAGATCGCAATGCCTATTGCTTCACACCCAGTAACCGTGGTTTGGCTCCTAATCGTCGGGGCGCGTAATTCCGTCAATTATCGACTGGCAACCTTAGAAATGATCAAGACGCGATCACAAATGACTGAACCGTGATTGAAAAACAAAGGGCGATCGCCCTTCACGCGATCACCCCTTGTTTCCTTCAACCAATTAGCTTGCTCTAGCCGCGATATTTACGGAAGGCGAGCGTCACATTGTGGCCGCCAAACCCAAAGGAATTCGACAGGGCCACTTCCACCGGCATTTCCCGCGCTTCATTGGGCACATAGTCCAAATCACAAGCCGGATCCGGATCTTCCAGGTTAATGGTCGGTGGCACCTTGTCATGGACGAGCGCCATCACTGTCGCTACTGCTTCAATGCCACCGGAACCACCCAATAGGTGTCCCGTCATGGACTTGGTGGAGCTAATGGCCACCCTGGGAGCCACATCTTCACCCAAAGCCGCCTTGATGGCCGCTGTTTCAGTGGAATCGTTGGCGGGGGTGCTGGTTCCGTGGGCGTTGATGTAGTTCACTTGGCTAGGAGTGATACCTGCATCCTTCATGGCCAAGCGAATGGCTCGGGCTGCGCCTTCCCCGCCAGGAACCGGAGCCGTCATGTGGTGTGCATCGCAGGTCATCCCGTAGCCAATGATTTCTGCGTAAATTTTGGCTCCCCGGCTAAGGGCGTGATCCAGTTCTTCAAGCAACAGAATCCCGGCTCCTTCGCCCATGACGAAGCCGTCGCGTCCTTGGTCAAAGGGACGGCTGGCGCGGGCGGGATCATCATTGCGGGTGGACATGGCCTTCATGGCTGCGAAGCCGGCCATCCCCAGCGGTGTGATGGCTGCTTCTGAGCCGCCGCACACGATCGCCTGGGCATAGCCTCGCTGCACGAGCCGGAATGCATCCCCGATTGAGTTGGATCCCGCCGCGCAAGCTGTCACCGTGCAAGAATTTGGTCCCTTGGCCCCCAGTTGGATTGCCGTCAGGCCAGCGGCCATGTTGGCAATCATGGTGGGGATCATGAAGGGGCTGCATCGATCGGGCCCACGATGGAGTAGCACTTCCACCTGGTCTTCGAGAACCTTCAGTCCCCCAATACCGGTTCCGATTAACACCCCAACCTGCTCAGCGTTCAGGTCGTTGATCACGAACTGGGCATCTGCAACGGCTTGCTTACTAGCACAAACCGCGATTTGCGTGAACCGATCCATTCGCTTGGCATCTTTGCGATCGATGTATTGCAGTGGATCAAAGTCCTTCAGTTCGCCGGCAATTCGGCAGTCGTGGCGTGAGGCATCAAACAGCGTAACCGGCCCAATGCCGTTACGCCCCGCCATTAGCCCATCCCAATATTCACTGAGGGTGTTGCCAATGGGGGTAATTGCGCCCAGACCGGTGACGACAACGCGCCGACGGGGTTCGTCAGCGGGGGCCGCACCGGCAGCGCTTGCCACAGGGGTGTCAACGCGGTTGGAACTGGTCATGGTGATAACAGTCTGGAGGTCTGCAAACCCAGCACGAGAGGTCTACGAGCCGTCAGTGGGCGATCGGGCTGCAATAACTAAGATTGTTGAGCAAGAATATAGTCAACCGCTTCTTGCACGGTGGTGATTTTCTCAGCCGCTTCGTCAGGAATTTCGATATCAAATTCTTCTTCGAGGGCCATGACTAACTCAACGGTGTCCAGGGAGTCTGCACCCAGGTCGTTGCTAAAGCTAGCTGCCGGTACGACTTTCTCAACTTCAACGCTGAGCTGATCGGCTACGATTTTTTTAACTTTTTCGAAAATTTGATCCTGCATGATGACTCCTATTGGACAGCCCCCCAAGCCGCCCAGGTTCTAGTCTGACGGGGTGAGGGTTATCGTCGCACAACGGGGGTGCAATGATCGATCCGACAGCAGATCTGAGCCATTGAAAACTCTAAAAATGCTGCGATCGAGAAGGTGAGCGGGCGGGCCGTGCATCCGGCTCAGTCGGCTTGCGTCTGAATAGACCGCAGGGAGTCAGTCGGCTGGCTCGAAGATGACGATAACCAGGCCGCGACCAAGGGGCATCGAGACGGGTCACCGATGAGGGCGCATCTAAGCATTCCTTCATCTTATCGGAAAGCGGCCGTTGCGGGTGAGATTCTACGGGTGATTGCTCCCCACAGCCCAAGGCGAGGCGGTGGGCGGTTTGGGTTGACCGGGCCGGACAGGAATTCTGGGGTGGGATCAAGGCGCGGATATTGAAACCAAGCGACTGGTTCAGAATGGAACAGAATCCAAAAGATTTGCCCAAAACCCCAGTCGTGCCCTTTAAACTCAGAACCATCAGCGCCCTGCCTTAGTTGCTATGCCTTAGTTGCCACGATTCGGTTGCCACGATTTGGTTGCCACGATTTGGTTGCCACGTATCGATGGCTCATGATTCGGCAGTGGCCACGATTGGCAATGACGACATGAATGGGCGGTTGATTAACCCTTGGGAGTACTTTAACGATGGTTGTTGCCCAAAGTGGAACACCGACGACATCGCGATCGACCGGTTCTTTTCCCGATCGCCAGCCGCTACAGGGTCGATCGGGCAAGTTGAAATACGCCTACTACCCGGGCTGTGTGGCCAAGGGGGCCTGTGGCGAACTGCACCAATCCACCACCGCGATCGCCCGTGCTTTGGGCATTGAACTGGTGGAATTGACGGCGGCCGCCTGTTGTGGGTCAGGCACGTTCAAGGAAGAATCCCAACTGCTTGAAGATACGGTCAATGCCCGCAACATTGCCCTGGCCGAGGCCTTGGATTTACCGATGCTGACCCATTGCAGCACCTGCCAAGGGGTGATTGGTCATGTGGATGAGCGACTCAAAACCGCCCGCGATCGACAACCAGACTATCTCCAACAGGTGAACGGCCTGCTGTCGGATCAGGGCTGCTTGCCCTACCGAGGTTCCACGGAGGTGAAGCATTTGCTCTGGGCCCTGGTGGCCGATTACGGCATTGAGGCGATCGCCCAGCGCATGACCCGCCGCCTGGCCGGCCTCAACTGCGCCGCCTTTTATGGTTGCTATCTGCTGCGGGCCCAGTCGTTCAATCGCTACGACAACGCCGACAACCCCCGATCGATGGAGCAAATTTTTGCGGCCCTGGGCGCAGGGGCGATCGACTACCGTGGGCGCACCCAATGCTGCGGTTGGCCTCTGGCCAGCTATGCCACCGATGCGTCCTTCCAGTTGGCGGGAACCCACCTTGCAGAGGCGATCGCCGCAGGAGCTGACTGCCTGGTCACGCCCTGTCCCCTGTGTCATCTCAACCTCGATTCCCGACAACCGGAAGTGGCAAAAGTGACCGGGCGATCGCTCAACATCCCGGTCTTGCACCTGCCGCAACTGATTGGCCTGGCATTGGGTTTGCCCCCGCGCGATTTGGGCCTCGATCGCCACATTGTTTCCACGCGTCCAGTGCTCCAAAAGCTGGGTCTGGCTTAGGCATCAGCCCCCTGAGACGGGCGATCGACCCCGGCGGGAACCGGCCCCCAAACAACCCACAATGACCGGCCCCCGCCGTCAAGCTTGGTTTACTAACTTTAAATTTTTGCAACCTTCAAGGAAGCCACCAAAACTCGCAAGATACACTGAACGGTGATTTCAACGGATTCTCGGCACGATCGCCGTTTACTTCAAACCAAGGAATCGAAGGGAGTATTGCTTCAATGTCTCATTCGGTAAAAATTTACGACACCTGCATTGGCTGCACCCAATGCGTGCGCGCTTGCCCCACCGACGTGCTGGAGATGGTTCCCTGGGATGGCTGCAAGGCCGCTCAGATTGCTTCCTCGCCCCGCACCGAGGATTGCGTTGGTTGCAAGCGTTGCGAAACCGCTTGCCCCACCGACTTCTTGAGCATCCGTGTTTATCTGGGCGGCGAAACCACCCGCAGCATGGGCTTGGCTTACTAAGCCAGGGCTACTGATGTTGGTTGAAGTTGGCTTGGTTCAATTGGCGTTTCTTTGCTGGTTGGCTAAGTCGTCTTGCCGGGAGTCTCGATCGCATCCCCCGCTTGGGTGGTGAATTTGGGACAACGTTGCAGGAATTTTTGAGATGATTTTAAGAGTACGCACCCTTTGCGTGCTCTTTATTTTGATGATTTTTATTTGATGACTTTCATTTTGATGATTGCTAGTGCTTTGCTAATTTTGAGCCATAGCCAACCGAATCGGCCGTAGCTGAGGTGAGAGGGTTGGCCAGGTCATTCAACCACCCATAATCGAGCAAGGCAGTGAGCCATGATGATTGAGCCGTGGGGATTGGTTCATGTAGCCACCAGTCCGGCCATGAAGCCTTTGTGGGAATGGCTCGGCAGCTTTTCCCAAGACATTGCTCAAGATCTGCTGAAGGATTTCGTCAAGGATGACTTGATCATCGGCACTTGGCAGCGGTTGCCGTTCACTGCGCAAGGGCGCACCGTGATCCGATCGCTCAATTCCTTTGCGGCGGCAATGGAGCAAGAACTCGATCGCCTGGGTTGTGCCCCCGATGCCTACGTCAAGCCGCTGAAGACTTTCATCAAGGATCGCGACGGGGCAGCCCTGCTGGGCACAGCGCTGAATTTGCGGCAGGAAACCCCCGACCCAATCGCCCTGGCGGAGTTGTGGGATGAGCTGGGGGTGCGATCACTGCCGGAGGGGTTCGACTGGGCGGCGGTGGCGACGGCCTATCGATCGGCGGTGCAAGCGATCGTCCGCGAGTCGGCGGAGTTGCGGTCGATCGCTCAATTTGAGCTGACGGCCCAACTGCTGGAGGGACAACAGGCCACGGCGGACTTGCTGGCCGATCGACTCGGGCCGGCGGTGGGCTGTGACTTGGCCGCCTATGCCGAGCGACTGCGCGATCGCTACAGCCATCTGAGGAGAGAATTATAGGTACTATATCTTTTGTAAAACTCATCGGCATCTTCAATGTCCGAGATGTGATGCTTATTTTTGTCCAGAACCTCGAAGTAATTATTGAGGCTAGAAGTGATGGTGGAGAGTGGCTTACAAATAAGATCTTTTATGCTGTATCTACTGCCTTCAAATTAGTTACGGCTACAATCAAGCCACACAGGGTAGCCATTCTCGCCTATGCACAATGGGAATAACCGTGGGTTCTGTAAATTGTTTCCAATATAGTTTGAAAATGTATGCCATGTACATCCATAAAGCAATTCATCAGAGTGTCGATAGAGATGATTGCTGCGGATGTGATGATAAATTTTCAATTGTGCAGCTAATCCAGACCCCTTCAATACCTCGCCGTTGAGATAGATTTTGGGAGCGCACTTTGCAATCGACTGTTTATGTTTAATCCATAAATGACTGATTTCAACGAGGTGTCTTTTGGGAAAATGGGATATATCCTTATATCGTAAGAATCCTTGACTTGTACGACCCATGATTCTTAGCATTATTTTCCCAGTTTCTCGATCAGCTTCCTTCCAGTTACCTTCAATGAGAAGAAGTTTCAAGTTGCTGTAATACAAGCTCTGCTCATAAGGTCTACGAATAGCTGCAAATAGGTCATATGCAGCATCCACCAAAAAGCTGAAAGCAAGGAAAAAAATGAGAAAAGCAAGTCCAAAGGCAAGACCCAATACGATGTGCATTGCAATGTGAGAACTCATGTATTTACAATGATCGTATTTAAAAGACCTGAGCTTGTCCAGCGAATCCAAGTACACCTAGACAGTCTTTATTGTAAGTTCTCAGCTTGGTTGCCAATGGCCCCGACGATCTCTTGCGCGAATGGGCAACCGAACAACTCACCAAAATTGATTCCCAGTAATAGCGCAGCAAGCTTAATACACGACTATCTTAGGGTTATTTAACCTGATCTTGACCTACTCGACTATGCCCACGATTGCCCGCTTTCAAGGCATCATTATCTATATCAACTACAACGATCATCAACCACCCTACTTCCACGCTCGCTACCAAGACCAAGAGGTTTTAGTTGAGCTAGACAGCGGCTTAGTCCAAGGAAAAATGAATAAACAAGCGCTCCGCATGGTCTTGGAGTGGGCAGATCAACATGATGCAGAGCTTCGAGAAAATTGGCAGCGGGCCCGCGATCGCAAACCCCTTCTATTTATTGAGTCCTAAAGATTCTATTGAATTTTCTAACACCAAGCACTCTAGCCATGTTGACAGTCTCTCCATCCCTAGCAATTACAAAAGTCAGCTACTTGCAAGGCTATGAATTAGAGCTAATTTTTAACAATCAAGAAACAGTACGAGTTGACCTAGAAGCGGAACTCCATGGGGAAATCTTTGAACCCCTCAAATCTCTAATTGTTTTTCAGCAAGTGGCGATCGACCCAGAAACCCACACGATCGCCTGGCCCAATGGTGCAGATTTCGCTCCCGAATTTCTATACCAAATTGGTCAGAAACCCAACGCCACGCCACGAACCATTCCCAACAGCTATCGCGTCGTCTTTCAAGACAACCGCTATCAAATTTGCCCAGTTTTCGATAATGGTATGGGCAACCTTCAGATCGATACCGCTGCGGTGATTCAACCCCAGGCTAACAACCTGGATGAACTTCAAGCATTCGTGCGATCGCTCCAGGTTGCCCTTGAACAACCCATCCTCTTGCCCGATGGTTCATTGATGCCGATCGCTCCCGCCACATCCCACGCGGCCTAGCCTTGCTCAACCCAACGCGATCCATGCAAGCACTACCGTTGTTGGGTTTCGTGCCTTAACCCAACCTACAAAACTGCAAAAGTCGCTAACATTGATTCATAACTGCTTAAGAAATGGATGATTGAATCCTTTAGCTGCAAAGAGACTGAGAAACTCTTTCTTCGACAACGATCGCGCCGGTTTCCTTCTGAAATTTTGCGAATTGCCCAACGAAAACTCGCAATACTTCACGCAGCAGAATGCATCGACGATTTACGCATCCCTCCAGGCAATCGCCTGGAAAAGCTAAGAGGCGATCGAGAAGGGCAGTACAGCATACGCATTAATGACCAATGGCGTATCTGTTTTCAGTGGGAGCCAGGACAAGCCAAAAATGTTGAAATCGTTGACTATCACAAGGGATAAAGATGGAAACGAATCCATTAGAACCTGTTCACCCTGGCGAAATTTTGCTAGAAGAGTTTTTGCGGCCGCTGAAGATTTCCTATGCCAAGCTGGCTGCTGAAACGGGGATTTCGGTGCGGATCATTGGGGCGATCGCACGAGGGAAGCGATCGATTTCGCCCGAAGTGGCCCTGCGGTTATCTCGCTACTTTGGACTTTCCGAACGGTTTTGGCTGAACCTCCAAATTCACTACGATCTGGAGATCCTGAAACAAACCCTACGCGATCGCCTCGAAACCGAAGTGAAAGTTTTTGCCCCCAGCCAGTAGGATTTCCTCGTTCCCATGCTCTGCGTGGAAATACTGGTTGCGATTGTCTCGCTACTTTAGATTGAGCGGTACAAGGGCTTGATGAAGCACTGTAGGACGAGCACTTAGATAAACTTCACATTGATTGCTCTCATTGTAGCCTACGACGATCGCTCCAACTTTTGCGCCAATGGGTGGATACATATCTGGCTTCATGATGCCTTGATCGAGAAAATCAGGCAGTTTAATTAAGCCTTTAGCAGTGGGATGATTAATGTTTAGAAAAATGCCGAAGGGGGCGTGGTGCTCAACAGTACCAATGACCAGTTGACCTAGGGGGTAGCGATCGCTGAGGACTTCTGATGGCTCGATCGAGGTAGTGGTGGTCATGAAATTTACTCCGGCTTTAACTGACGTGGAAATTGGTTCAGCCAAGGGAATAATCGCTGAGGGACAACAACTTCGATGCGATCCTGTCCCTCTATTTCATCGTATCGACACTCTAGCGGTTTGAGGGTTGGTTGATAGCGCCGGTCGCCTCGTGAACGACGGTTTTTCCCATCGTTCCCAGGTTGAACGTGGGAACGATAAATCCCCTAACCACCCCAGACAAGGGGCTTAAGCCCCTTGCCCCTCACGACTCGCAAGCGGTGGAATCCGGGTTTCCGGTGATTGGACGATCGCCCCTAGACCGTCGCGGCCGCCATGTCGTAGTGGATGCCAGCCGCAGCCAGGCGATCGAGCGCTTCACCCAACCGGGGCAAATCGCAAATCAAGCTCACCCGCACATAGCCCTCACCCCCCGGGCCAAAGGCATTCCCCGGCGTAAACACCACGCCCGTTTGCTCCAACACCGACAACGCAAAATCCGTGGAAGTCAATCCCGGCGGGCAGGGAACCCACAAATACATCGTGGCGCGGGTGGGTTTGAGCGACCAACCCAACTGGTTGAACCGCTCCACCAGGAAATCCCGGCGCGATCGATAGCGGGTTTGCACCTCCGTTAGGTAGCTGTCGGGCATTGACAGGGCCGTTTCCGCCGCCTTTTGCAGCGCCGAAAAGATGCCGTAGTCCAGGTTGGTTTTCAGGGTACGCAGGCCCTGCACAATCTCCGAGTTGCCCACCACAAAGCCGACCCGCCAGCCCGCCATGTTGTAGGTTTTCGAGAGGGTGTGGAACTCCACGCCGATCTCTTTTGCGCCGGGAATTTCCAGCAAGCTAGTGGGCTGATAGCCATCAAAAGCCAGTTCCGCATAACAGAGATCGTGAACCAGTAAAATCTCGTGCTTGCGGGCAAAGGCCACCGCCTCTTCGTAAAACTCGCGCGGAGCCGTGGCGGCGGTGGGATTGCTGGGATAGTTGAAGTAAAGGATCTTGGCGCGATCGGCCACGTCTTCGGGAATCGAACCAAAGTCAATCAGCCAGTCTTGCTCGGCCTTCAGGACGATCGTGTGTAGGTTCGCTCCGGCCAGCAGCGGCCCCCGGAAGTGGGGCGGATAGGCGGGGCTGGGCACGAGGATCGTATCGCCGGGGTTGATATAGGCCAGGGCCAAGTGGGTGAGTCCTTCTTTAGAACCCAACAGGGGCAGGGCTTCGCTGTCGGAACTGAGCTTCACGCCATAGCGCCGCTCATACCAAGTGGTGATCGCTTCCCGAAAGCTGGCTTTGCCCTCAAAGGGTGGGTAGCCGTGGCCGTTGGGATCGTCGAGGGCTTCCTTGGCGGCGGCAATCACCGGGGCGGGGGCGGGGCCATCGGGGTTGCCCATGCCCAAGTCGATCAGGTCGAGGCCCTGTTGGCGGGCGTTGGCTTTCAGTTCGTCCAGGCGGGCAAAAACGTATTGCGGCAAAACACGCAGGCGATCGGCGGGTTGAATTTTCATGGCTGAGTGACCTCCTCTCCGTGGTAGATGGGGGCCGCGGCGATCGGCCCGCCATCGGGGCTGAAGCTGCTGCGGCAGGGGGCGAGGGTTGACACTAGGGCCGCCATCACTTGGTCGGCACTCACGGGGAAGGGCAGGTGATGAATATCCGATCGCTCATGGCAGGCCAACTCTGCGGCCTGTTTCAAATCCTGAAGCGTCATTTGTCCAAGGCCCAGGTCTTCCAGGCAACGCGGCAACCCGATCGCCTCATAAAAACTCAGCAACTGGGCCCGGGCAGCGGCGGCCAGTTGGCTGCCTTGGATCATTTCTTCGAGCCGCAGTTGGGCCAAAATCCCGAGGGCGACCTTTTCGCCATGCAGCGTGCCGTGACTGGCGTGAATGTGGGTGAGGCCGTTGTGGATCGCGTGGGCGGCCACGGTGCGACATTGGGCCCCGCCCAAGCCGCCAATCACGCCGGCCATCAGCACGGACGCATCGACGACCTCTTGCCAGAGGGGGCCGCCGGGTTGGGCGATCGCCTCGGCGGATTTTTGCAATAGCAAATCTCGCAACACCCGGGCCGATTGAACGGCGGCGATGATCGTGGTTTGTTCGGAGCGGCCACTGCTGATGGAGGCTTCGTACCATTTGGCGATCGCGTCACCGATGCCCGCCACCAAGGTGCGAGTCGGGGCCGTCTGCACCAGTTGATAATCCAAAATCAACAGGTCGGGGCAGCGATCGAGCGTCACATCGTAGAGAAACGCCCCCGTTTCGGAATAAACATTGGAGAGGGCTGTCCAGGCGGCGCAAGTGGCCCCGGAACTGGGAATCGTGGCGATCGGGATTTTCAGTTGGTGAGCCACCAGCTTGGCCGCATCCAGGGCCTTGCCGCCGCCGGTGCCGATGATGTAGTCCGCTCGATGGGCCTTGGCCGCCACGCGCAGGCGTTCCAGGCTGCTTTCACAGCAATCGGGCAAATAATTGGTGGCGATGCTTTTAGCCCCGATTTGCTCCAGGATCGGCTGCAAAGGGGGTAGCAGGGCCGCAAGGGAACGATCGCCCCCGATGATCAGGGGACGCTTGCCCAACCGGGCCAGTTCTGCTCCTGCCTGGGCGATCGCACCCCAACCGCGTGTCACCCTGGCCGGGGCGATCGTTAAGGCTGGAATTGGCACGGTCACGGCAATAGGAGCAGTCGGCATGGCAGTCACCCACTACGATTAGGAATTGACCAGAAAGTACACTTTACTCTATGGCGGGAATAGACAGCGCACGATCATTTTTTGGCTGTCGTTGGCTGTTGTTGGCTGTCGCCAATGGTGACCTTATCGAATGTTGTTGCGATCCAATTTTCAACTCTGGCGGTGGCGGGCGATCGCGGCACGCTGCTCAAGCCTTGGCCTGCTCTCTCTGCTCTTAGGTTGCGCCAGTGACTTGCCCAAGGCACAGTTACCGAGCGTTACAGAACTGCCCAACGATCGGGACACCTTGATCGTGACCACGGACATTAACAATCAAGGCCCCGACCCCTCGCGGTTGGCATTTTATACGGCCGATTTACAAACGGGCTTGGTAGCTCGCTGGCTGCTGCAAAACGACGTGGAGATTGAGCAGCCCAACAAAAACCAAGCCCTCATTGAAAATGGCCCGCCCGTTCTGTTGCGCGATGGCAGCGGGTTGATCTATCAAGGCGTATTTTCCGGGCGATCGAGTCCCTTTTTGATTACGCCCCAAGGGGGAGTGCGATCGCTCACCGTTCCCCCCGCTGCCCAAAGCTCCAATGGGCGGCGGGCCTGGAGTGCCGATGGCCGTTGGTTGGCCTATGAACGAATTGAGCCGCGTGGTGAAGCCACCTTTTCGGAAATTTACTTACTCGATCGGCAAACGGGTCAACAGCGCCTTTGGCTCGCGAACAATGATGCCGATCGGGAAATTCGTTGGATGAGCTGGTCTCCCGATAGTCAGCGCCTGGCCGTTGCCCGCTATCAACTGGGACAAGAAGCGGTGGATCTGACCCTGCTGGATCTGCAAAAGCCGCCCCAAGTGCTGATTCGGGAAGGGGAAACCACGCCTTTTCAAGTGCCCGAAGTCTCTATGTATGACTTCCAGTGGTTACCGGATAGTCAGCGGCTGAGCTTTTTAAATCATCGCAACCCGGCCGTGCGCGGCAACGACGATCCGCTTGATGAATTTTTGAGTTTTCAGTGGCTTTTTCCCCAATCATCTGGGGTGAAATCCCAGTCCTCGATCTGGATTTTAGATATCCGAACGCGTCAGTTTCAGGAATTGCCGCTGCTGACCCAAGGGGAGCGCCTGGGGGATTTATCGGCCTACACCTGGTCACCGGACGGCCAACAACTGGCTTTGGTGGCCGGCTTTGCGGGCCCCTGTCGGCGGCTGGTGACCGCTGGTCAGATCACCTGTAGTGACCATATCTATGTGGCGAGTGCGGATGGTCGTCGGTTGCGGCAGTTAACCCAGGTGGAGCAGTGGCCGAGCTATCGGGTGTTGTGGTTTTCTCCCCAACGTCCTGCGGGGCGGCCGTCGTTCTGATGGCAACCGAATTTAAGCCTGATTTGAGTCTCAGTGGTCTCAAATTCCATGGGAGTGAACGAGCCAGCGAAAGAGCGACGGGAGAATGGCCTTTAAATTGGAGAAAGTATACATACACTGAGCCTAGCTTCCCGTGACTCCGCAGAATTCTGAGCCTTGGCAGTTCTCGATTGATCGGCTGCGTTCCCTCACTCGATATCGCTGCCAAACCGCTTGGCAGGGGTGGCGAGGTGAATTGCGTTTAGATTGGGCCTTGGATCCCGATCGGTGGTCGCGTTGGCCGCAGATGGCGGTGAATGACAAGGGCCACATTCCCGTGGCGGCGGGCCGATCGACCCTGTGGTTAGCCCAGCGGATTGTGATTCCGGACTATTTAGCAGAACCCTACCCGATCGCGGGGCTGACGCTGCGGCTGGCCTTGGGGTGGTGGGCGGAAGTGGCGGAAATTTATCTGAATGGGCAATTTGTCCAGGCGGGGGATCTCTTCGATCCGGCCTGTCGGCGGTTGCTGAGTGCGGCGGCTGAACCGGGCATGGCGTTTGATTTGGCGATTCGATTGGTGTCACCTGGCCATGATCAAGGGGCGTTGGTGAAGGCGGAGCTGATTTTTGAGACGGCTTCTTTGGTCGATCGCCTGGATCCGGGAACGCTGGCCGATGAGTTGGCGGTGGTGGCTCAGTTTGCCACGTTGGAATCGTCCGATCGCCCCGATCGCACCAGTTTGGATCAGGCGATTGGGCAAATTCACTGGGCAGCCATCGCCGATCGGGTGGCCTTTGAAGCCTCCCTGCAACGGGCCCGCCAAACCCTGGTGGCTGCCGGTTGGGCCGATTGGCTCAAGCGGCGGCAAATCCACGCCGTGGGCCATGCTCACCTGGACATGGCTTGGCTCTGGCCCGTGGCGGATACCTGGGATGCGGCCGATCGCACCTTTCGATCGGTCTTGCAGTTGCAAACGGAATTTCCTGACCTGACCTTCACCCATTCCAGCCCGGCCCTGTTTGAGTGGCTGGCGACCGATCGCCCGGCCCTGATGGCCCAAGTGCGCGATCGCGCCGTGGAAGGACGGTGGGAACTGGCGGCGGGCCTCTGGATTGAACCGGACTTGAACTGCATCAGCGGCGAATCGATCGCCCGCCAAATTCTTTACGGTCAACAATTTGCCCTTAACCATCAAGGCCAGTGGGTGGCGGATCAACCGGCCCGGATTGCCTGGTTGCCCGATACCTTTGGGTTTTGCTGGCAATTGCCGCAACTATTGCGGTTAGGGGGCATTGATATTTTTGCCACCCAAAAACTGCGCTGGAACGACACCACCCGCTTTCCCCACGAGGCCATCACCTGGGAAAGTCCCGATGGGTCGCAAGTGTTGGGCTGGATGTTGCCGCCCATTGGCACGGACGCGGATCCCCTGGCGATCGCTCGGTATGCCGTCGATTGGGAACAGGCCACCGGCCAAACCACCAGCCTTTGGTTACCGGGGCTGGGCGATCGAGGCGGCGGCCCCACCCGAGAAATGCTGGAGCAGTGGCAGCGCTGGTCAGCCTCTCCCCTGTTCCCGAAGCTAGGGTTTGGACGGGTGACCGACTTGGGCGCAAAACTCGCCGCGATCGACACCTGGCCCCGCTGGCGCAATGAACTGTATCTGGAGTTCCATCGCGGTTGCTACACCACCCATTTGGATCAAAAGCTGGCCAACCGCCGCTGTGAGGGACTGCTGTATGAAGCGGAGCTGTGGTGGTCTTTGGCGGAAATAGCGGGGTTGGTGACTCCCGAGTTGGCCACCGCTGCTTTTGCAGACCTGGAGCAGGCCTGGAAACGGGTGCTGTTTAACCAGTTCCATGACATTTTGCCCGGTACTTCGATCCCAGAAGTCTATGAAACGGTGAATGGGGATTGGCAGGTGGCGGAAGCGGGGGCCTTGGCCGGGCGCGATCGCGCATTAAATCATTGGTGCGCGGCGATCGACCTGACCCAACCGCCCGTGGCCGGAGCTTCCCCCGTGGTGATTTTTAACAGCCTCAGTTGGGAGCGATCGGGCGTGGTGGAACTGGGGCTGCCCCCGGGATCTTGGCGGGCGGTGAGTGGTGATGGGCAACCGTTGTTAACTCAGCGATCGGGGCCCCGGGGCGATCGGTTGTTGGTGCAGGTGAATGACTGTCCCGGCGTGGGTTATCAATGCCTGTGGTTAGTGCCCGATGCCGAACCTACGATGGTGGACTTGCAACATTTACCCAGCGAGCCGCCGATTCTGCAAAATCCCTGGTTACGGGTCACGATCGATTCAATCACCGGCAACATCAGCAGTTTGTTTGACATCATCCAAAATTGCGAAATCCTGTCCGGTCCCGGCAACGAGCTGCAAGCCTTTCGGGATGCGGGGCAATATTGGGACGCTTGGAATATTGATCCCGCCTACGAAACTAACGCGCTGCCTCCGGCTCAACTGTTGGATTGGCAATGGGAAGAGTCCGGCCCCGTGCGCCAGGTGCTGCGAGTGCGGCGACAGGTGGGGCAATCGGTGATCACTCAAGATTACGTTCTGGAGTCCCGATCGCCCCTGTTGCAAATTCGCACCACCGCCCAATGGCAAGAAACCCAAGTGCTTTTAAAAGCCGCCTTTCCCCTCAGTGACGAACCGGATCTCGCCACCTACGAAATTCCTTGCGGGGCAATTGTTCGCCCCACTCGACCCAGCACCGCCGCCGAACAAGCCAAGTGGGAAGTGCCCGCCCTGCGCTGGGCTGACTTGGCTGCCCGCTTAATTGCGGATTATCCTGCTGCACCTGGGCGATCGACCCCCGACGCGGCCACCGATGCGACCCCCGATCGGACTCCCCAAATTGCGGATCCCACGCCGCAGGATGTGGCGGCCTGGGGGGTGAGTGTATTAACCACGGGGCCCCATGGGTTTGATGCCAAGCCGGGTCAGTTGCGCTTGAGTTTGTTGCGATCGCCCTGCTGGCCCGATCCCCACAGCGATCGGGGTACCTGGGAATTTACCTACGCGATCTATCCCCACTTGGGCGGCTGGCAAGGGGCCCAGACGGTGCAGCGATCGGCCGAGTTGCAATCACCACTCTTAGCCTGTTGGGTTCCTGTGCCCGCCACTGAGGATCCTCCATTAGCCGAAGCTGCGGCCGACCCGTCGATCGCGCCCCAGTTGCCCACCCAAGCCACCTTGCTCAACTTGGGCTGTGACCATGCCCAACTGATGGCCCTCACCCGCCATCCCCAACGGGCCGATCGCTGGTTGTTGCGGCTTTATGAAAGTGTCGGTCGATCGGGTCAGTTGCACCTGACTAGCGATTTGCCCTTGACCTGGGGCGATCGGGTCAACTTGTTGGGCGATCCGCTCCCGGATTCTGACCCAACGCCCGCAGCAACAACCCCAGCAGACCCCGCCAGCACAAAGGCGATCAAGCCCTGGCAAATTTGTTGCCTGGAACTCGATC
The DNA here is from genome assembly GCA_001913845.2 of Limnothrix sp. CACIAM 69d. Taxonomy (GTDB): domain Bacteria; phylum Cyanobacteriota; class Cyanobacteriia; order CACIAM-69d; family CACIAM-69d; genus CACIAM-69d. Next base: position 32,279 of record MKGP02000060.1, read on the forward strand.
GCCTCAACTAATCGCTCCCAATTGAACTTATTTCCCAGACTGGCTGGGAACCACGGTCTCCGTTAGCCGCCTAGGATTCCCTTGAAGATTCGTGAGCCTCGCCCTCCGGAGCCGCGCTGCGTGGCCGCGGTTTCGATGGCTTTTGGTCTCCGTTCCGTTGGGGCCGTGGTGTGGCGGGCCGAGTTCCTTCGGGCCGATCTCCCGGCGGGCGATCGTTCCGATTAAACCGGCGACCGCCGCCGCCACCCCGAGGCTTGTGGTTACCCGTCGGCTTGCGGGGTTTGCGGGGGGGCATTCGTCGAATGGATGTGCCCTGCACGATCGTCAGCACATCGCCTTCCCGCTTCACCTCCACATCCCAGAAATGGCCCACGGCTCGCTCACCCAGCACGCCCTTCAAGTGGATCTTGAACGCCTTCGCCTTGTCATCGGGGCGACGCGGCGCTTGCTGGATGCGCATGGTTACCGCCTCTTGGTCGGCCCGATGGAACATCACCTCGCCTCGGATCGAGAAAAATTCTTGATCCACCACGGCTGGCTCTAAAGCCGGCTCGTCCGATCCTTCCGGTGGCTTGCGGTGCAGGGTTTCTGGCTCCCAAACGCCCACCACTTGCAAATGCAGGTGATTTTCACGGGTGCGCGGATAAACCACCCACAGGTGTTCCTTATCAAGGTCGATGTGGTTTTTGACAAGGCTCATGACCCGGCCCAGCAACACCGCATCGATCTGGATATCGTTTTCCACCACCAAAGCACCCTTGGTGAGGCGCTCTTCGGAAGGCAGATAGCGGCCTCGCACCAGCCCGATCGCCCGGTATTGCATGGGGTCACTCGGCGGCGGAATGGGATGCAGTCGCAAACCAAGGGTGCTGTCCTCTTCCGGGACGGGAGCGGCTTCCTCCGGTTCCACGGGTTCCGGCGCGGCGGTCGGTTCGGGGGTGGCGGTTGGGTCTCGCCGCACGGGCTTGGAAATACTAACGATTTTGGCGGACTCTTTTTCCGGTTTAGCAGCTTCCTTGCGAGGGGCTTCTTCGGATTGAGCGGCGGGTGGATTGGGACGGACGGGGGGCGGGTTTGGCCGCTTGGGCCCGTTGTTCGGTGTGGATGACTCGGCCGCAGGCGGCTCAGACGGGGGACACATAAGACCTCCTTGCAGGGAACGGAGACAGGAGCGAGGAACAGAGATCAGTTCGGCGATCGGTCAGCCCGGCGATCGGTGCATCACGGTGCGCATAACGATGTGTATGACACTGCATCAGCGCGAATCAGAAATGCAAATCAGAAATGCAAATCAGGACGATCGCCCCACAGCCATTGAAGATCATTCGGCAAAAATCATTGGGCAAAGATCATTCAGGGCCGGGTTTCAGCTAGTTTCCCGAGATGAGCCGAGAAACGAGCCAAGAGACTTCAGACGAAACCGATCCGAAACTGATATTGAACGAGGACGGACATTGACGGGGCCAGCCCAGGACTCGCCCACCCCCCTGGAATGGCATTTTCCAGAGACCAATCACCCCATGGGCCCACGGGGAAACCGGAGGTGACGGCTCAAGGGCCAAGACCCGGGGGCTGTCAATCTGCCTATTCTACTGAATGCATGGATAGCCCAAGGGAGTCAGAAGATTTTTCTGGTTTTTTGAGAGTTTGGGGAAGTGCTGCCAATTTGGACTTGACCTCAAACCCTGATGTCATAATTATTTGAGCGAAATTAGGGATCGATCGTCGCATGGGGTTCGCTCGGTTGCCGAAGGGATCGGATCCAAGAATTCCTGTCGGTTTAGAGCGCGTGGATGTCAAAATGTCGGGTTACGGCCCCCAAGAGACTTCCCCGCATGGGGCTGCTCTTCCGTCAGGCAAACGAGGCAAAAACTGTGACGAATCAAAAGCAAAACCGTTGGCTCACGAGCGCTGTGCTGTTTTTGGCGCTACTCGCTTTTGTTGGACTGTCGGTGCTGCCCCTGTTGGGAGGGTTACGCCAAACCCCCAATGCTGCCGCCAGCCCGGGGGCCAGCCCGGCCAGCTCGGAGCGCGATCGACTCATGAACGAGGCCAAGGGCTATGAGTTGGTTCTGCAACGGGAGCCGGACAATCAAACGGCCCTGCGGGGGCTGTTGGAAGCCAAGCTGAAAATGGGCGATCGCAAGGGAGCGATCGCGCCGTTGGCCAAGCTGGCGGAGCTGAACCCTTCCGAACCGGACTACGGCATTCTGTTAGCCCAAGCCCAAAAAGAGGCGGGAGACTTGGAAGCGGCAGCAGCCACCTACCGCACCCTGCTCGATCGCCAGCCCAACAGCCTCAAGGCCTTGCAAGGACTGGCCACCCTGTTGGTGGAACAGCAGCGCCCCCAAGCGGCCGTGGGTTTGGTGCAGGAGTCATTGGATCAGGCGATCGCGGCCAATAAAAGCAAGCCCAACAGCGCCGATGTGGTGTCGATTCGGCTGCTCTTGGGCGAGGTTTACGTCAAGTTGGAGCGGTATGACGACGCGATCGCTGCGTTTGACAAGGCCCTAGAGGGCAATCCCAAGGATTTTCGACCGGTTTTGGCCAAGGCGATCGTGCTGCGCAACCAAGGCAAGACTCAACAGGCTGAAGAATTGTTTGCAACGGCTGCGGGGTTAGCGCCCGATCGATTCAAGGATCAAATCCGCAAGCTGGCGGCCACGGAACCCGGCGCTGAGCAAACCCCCGCCGCCAGCCCCAGTCCGTCGCCTGCACAGCCCTAGGCTCCGCTCGTCGTCAACTAACCGGCGGCCTAAGCGCCGCCCGGGCCATCCAAGTCGGCAAAGTCAACCTTGCCATGTACATGGTTGTGGCGAGCGGGGGTTGATTCCTCGCCTTCCATGATGCCGTTGACAGTTTCCGTGAGGGCTTTGGGATCCATAAAGATCACCTTGGAGTTCGGGCTTTCGCTAATTCGCTGGCTAGCGTCCACATAGCGTTGAGCCACCAGGAATTTCACCATTTGCTCCAAGACCCCTTTGTTTTGGGGACGATCCTGCATGGCGGCCGAAATGAGCTGCACCGCTTGCACAATCCCTTCCGCTTCAGAAACGGCGGCCCGCTTGCGCCCTTCGGCTTCGGCAATGGCTGCGTCGCGCTTGCCTTCAGCCTCAGAAACGGCGGCTTGGCGTTCCCGTTCAGCAATTCGGGTTCGCTCCATGGCGCGATCGATCTCTTCCGGGCGCTTAACGTTTTGGATCGCCACCCGCAACACCTTAATGCCCCACTCGGTGGTGATGGTATCGAGGCGCTCCAGCAGGTAATGATTCAGTTCTTCAATTTTGGAGAAGGTTTCTTCTAGGTCAATTTGACCGAATCGGGCGCGTAATTCCGTCAAAACCAAGTTTCTGAGGGAATCATCCAGATTATCAACGTTGTAGTAGGCGGCCTTCAAGTTAACGATGCGCCAAGAAACGAGGGCATCCACTTCGATCGCCAGGCCGTCTTTGGTGATGACTTGCTGGGGGGCGATGTCCAGGTCGCGTTCCCGCATGGTTTCGACAATCAGCGAATCCACGAACGGAATCACAAAGTTCAATCCCGGATCGAGCGTGCGTTGATAGCGACCGAGGCGCTCAACCAATGCTTTATTTCCCTGTTCAATCACCCGAGCGGAGCTGGCAAAATAGCCCAAGCCCACGGCGAGAGAAACGAGTAGCCCCAACACTGCATCCACTTTGATTCACTCCATGCTTAGGTGCGACCGTTGGTTGACGCTGCAACCAATGCCGATATTTGGTCTTGCCACTTTGGTTTTGCCACTCTTAGGGGCATTTGACAAGCGGCCGGGCCCCCTGTGTGGTTGGGGGATGACAGCGATCGCCCCAGAAATGTCCTGGAAGGATCAAAAAATGAATTCAAGATAACCCAAAAAAGATAGTCAAAAAATGATCGAAATCGCTGATTGCGGGGCTTTTCATGACCCTTGCTGGCTGCTTCAGGAATGGCTGCTTCAGGAATTATGGTCGCCGCCCAGTGCAACATCCTCCAGAAGGGGGGTGGCCGCTGGCCAAATATGCGCTTCAGCCCGCTCGGCTCGCAATCGATCGAGGGTTTCCACAAAATCCCGAATGCCCTGAAATTGCTGATATACCGAGGCAAAGCGCACGTAGGCCACTTCGCTGAGCAATCGCAACCGATCGAGTACCAGTTCGCCTAATTCATTGGTTTTCACTTCCCGAATCGATCGCTGTTGGACTTCTGCTTCAATTTCGTCCACGATCGATTCCAACTGCTCCACGCCAATGCCAGTTTTTTCACAGGCGCGGATTAACCCCCGCAGCAGCTTTGAGCGATCGAACGATTCCCGCCGCCCGTCTCGCTTGACCACCGCGATCGGCACAAATTCCACCCGTTCGTAGGTTGTGAAGCGCCGCAAACAAGCCAAACACTCGCGCCGCCGCCGAATGCTTTGTCCGCCTTCCGCCGCCCGCGATTCAAGCACCCGACTATCCGTGTGATGGCAGAACGGACACCGCACAGGCATCACCCCTCATAACAGAACCCGAGTGACAAACCGTGCGATCGAGTTGCCCCACAGACCCTCCATCCAAACGATTCATCACTCGGGTTGAACGGTGATCATGGTCGATCGAGCCACCGAGGGGCTAATTCCCAACCCTAGATTGGGCGATCGGGCCAACGATCCAAATATCAATACAGCTAATGGAGCCAATGCAGACAAGCTCAATCTAATTAAGCTCAGTTGGATCAAGCTCAATGCGGCCAAGCCTTGCCTACTTGCCAATCCGAGGAGGCTCGCGGAAGGCAATTGCAAAAAACAACGTCCCGATCGCCAACGCCAAAATCAAAATGTAGGCAACGCTTTCCATCGTTCATTTCCTAACAACTTTTCCTCAGTCTATCAAGCAAGGGTCGAAAACGTTCAGTTTCCAAAATCCCGTCAAATCAGGATTTACAACCTGCAACAATCTTCTGAAAAGGAACTTCCGAAAAAGAACTTTTGAAAAAACCTGAGGCTGGCACCGGAGACAAGCTGCCCAGGGCGATCGGCCCCCACCGCCCAACACCCCCAAAACACAGCGGGAGAGCCTGGAATCCCAGACTCTCCCGTTAATTTGTGGGCTACCAAGGGGTCAGAGTCTGACCCTTAGCACCCCAAAGCTAGAGTGACCAAAGCCAAGCCCTAGACCGACTCCTTACGGGTGGTCAAGTCGCCCAGTTTTTGGAACGCACCAAACTCGATTTGTTCGCCCAGGTCAGCTTCAATCCCAGCAAACACGTCGCGGAACAGCGTCCGAGCACCGTGCCAGATGTGACCAAAGAAGAACAGCAGCGCAAACGAAGCATGGGCGAAGGTGAACCAACCGCGAGGGCTGGTGCGGAACACGCCATCTGCATCGGTGGTGTCGAACTCAAACGGTTCGCCCAACTGTGAACGGCGAGCCAGCCGCTTCACGTCCGCCGGGTTGGTGAAGGTTTGGCCGCCCAGCGCACCACCGTAGACCTTAGCCGTGACACCGCTTTGCTCAACACTCAGCCTCGATTCTGCACGACGGAACGGAATGTCCGCACGCACCACACCATCCGCATCGGTCATCACAACCGGGAAGGTCTCGAAGAAGTTCGGCAGACGACGCACGTTCAGCTCGCGCCCTTCAGCATCGGTGAACACCGCGTGACCCAGCCACTTCTTGGCCATGCCGTCGCCGCTGTTCATCTTGCCCACGCGGAACAGACCGCCCTTGGCGGGGCTGTTGCCCACATAGTCATAGAAAGCCAGCTTTTCGGGAATTGCCGACCAAGCTTCATCCAAGCTCTTACCAGCCGCCACATCGGTTTGAACGCGACGTTGGATTTCCTGTTGGAAATAGCCGCTATCCCACTGATAACGGGTGGGGCCAAACAGTTCGATCGGGGTGGTGGCGTTGCCGTACCACATGGTGCCCGCAACCACGAAGGCCGAGAAGAACACCGCAGCGATACTGCTCGACAGCACGGTTTCGATGTTCCCCATCCGCAGGGCCTTGTACAGGCGCTCGGGCGGACGGACGCTCAGGTGGAACAGACCGGCAATAATCCCGACAATCCCCGCAGCGATGTGGTGGGCCACAATCCCGCCGGGGTTAAAGGGGTTAAAGCCATCGGGCCCCCACTCGGGCGCAACGGGCTGGACATGGCCAGTGATGCCATAGGGGTCAGACACCCACATCCCTGGTCCAAACAGACCCGTGAGGTGGAATGCACCGAAACCAAAGCAGAGCAGACCAGACAAGAACAGGTGGATGCCGAACATCTTCGGCAAGTCGAGGGCGGGTTCGCCCGTGCGGGGATCGGTGAACAGTTCCAAATCCCAGAACACCCAGTGCCAAACGGCTGCCAAGAACAGCAGACCCGAAAGGACGATGTGGGCGGTTGCTACGCCTTCAAAGCTCCAGAAGCCGACGTTGGTGGCAGTTTCACCCGTGACGCTCCAGCCGCCCCACGATTCGGTCACGCCCAAACGCGCCATGAAGGGCAGCACGAACATGCCTTGCCGCCACATGGGGTTCAGAACGGGATCGCTCGGATCGAAGTTGGATAGCTCAAACAACGCCATGGAACCGGCCCAGCCGGCCACGAGCGCTGTGTGCATTAGGTGTACGGCAATCAGTCGGCCTGGGTCATTCAGGACGACTGTATGCACTCGATACCAGGGTAGTCCCATTGACTACGGCCTCCTCAATCGTTGGTGATACAGCAGTGCAGTAAATTGATCGCCTGTTATGGAAGTCGCGATGCAGTTTCTCGAAAGAATCCGTTAAGGCAGTTATCTAAAAAAGTGTATAGAGTCCACATACCGATCGCAAGCAAACGGGGAGGCTGATCGCCCTGTGATGGCGGCAATGGGTCATTGGCAGGGGACTGCGCCAGCCGCCGTGGACGGTTGGGGATCGAGACCGTAGCGATCGGGGCAACCCTAGAACTGGCCGGCTTTTTGGGTTTGAAAGTGGGCTTGGGCCAGGCTCAGACGTTCGATTACCTGATCGGCACTGATTAAGCGGGTGAGCAGCACTTGCCCGATCGGTTGATTGAAGTTGCCGTCGCCGGTGGTGGTCGGTTCGGGCTTGACCTCAATGGTGACGATGCTGGACTCGACCCGATACAGCCAGAGCACTTCGTCCTGCTGGGTGATGGAGAGGTGGGTGCGTTCAATGCGGGGCCCACGTCGCCAAGCAATGGTGCTCCAGGGGCCATCGGTGCTCCAAACGCGCCCAACAACCCACCCGTCCGCAAGAAAGAAATATTTCCAAGATTCAGTGCTGTTCATGGCTGTCCCCGGGGAGGCGATCGCAAGTCCGCGCTCAACTTATCACCAATTCACGGCGGGTTGTTGACGGCATCGGGAGTGATTGTCGCGGTCTGGCAGCCGTTGGGCAAGGGGAGGGGAGCGGCGGCCACAACGCGATCGCCCAAGTCCGCTTGGCGGGCCCAAAGAGTTGCGCCGCTGGCGAGAGAACTGCTGGGATTGCTGCGACCCAGGGTACAAATTTTGAGTTCCACCCAGGTCAGGCCAGGTGGCGGCCCAGAGGGTCGATCGCCGGTTGGTGGGTTGGCGATCGTCGGGGTGGCCGTTGGGGTGGCGGGGGCGATCGGCAAGGAAATGCGCAGAATTTGAATGGCGCTGTTCGGGGGCAACCAACCAACCAGGGTGGTTCGATCGGGCCCGTATAACCCCAGGGCGGCAGCTTGGGGCTTGATTTGCAGTACCTCGCCCACGTTCAGAGTCATCGGGCTGGGTACGGGGCTGGGCGTGGTGTTGATCCCACTGGGCGAGGTGATCGGGGTGGCGCTAGGAGCCGGAGTATTGGGGGCATTGGCATCAACCAGTTGTCGCACCAGGGGCATGATCACCAGGGCCAACAGCCCGCCGCCGAAAATGACTAGGGCCAACAGACTGAACCAGCGGCCAATCCAGGACGATCGAGCCAGGGGCGATCGCCCTGCTGGGGGAAGGGGTGGGGGTTCCGCCGCCGGGGTCACCAGTTCCGTTTGGGGCATTTTGGCCACCACCGAAGGCAACAGGTCATCCCCTTGGAAACTATTGGGGTTATTGGGGTTGGCGGCGGGCGAAACCTCCAATTCCCGATCGAGCGGTGGACTCGGAACCATCACAGGACGGCGCAGGCGGGCTGGATCCGGCAAGAGCTGGCGCGTGGCTCCAATTTGCACCAGGCTAATGGTGGCATTGTCGTGGCCATTGTGCTGATTGGCGAGGGCAATCATTTGGGCCACGGTTTGACCGGGATCCCCTTGGCCCCAATGCACCGGGAACTGATCACGCCACGATCGCTCGATCAGGTCAAAATCGCTCACCCCGTCGGAGCAGAGGACGATCGCGCAATCCTCGTCCAACACCATTCGGCGCACGCTGGGATAAAGTTGCTCAGAATTGCCCATGCCCAAGGCCTGCACCAGGGCCCCGGCGGCACTGATTTGCAACAAATCCCGATAAAACCCGAGACCCAAACGGGTTTCGCGGGTAGCCAGGTCATCATCCAAGGTCAAGGCATAGCAGCCCGTGGGTGTGATTTGGTAGGCGCGGCTATCGCCCACATGGGCAATGTAAAGCCATCGATCGATCACCAGGGCCAAAACCACCGTGGTGCCCATCCGTTGGCGCTCGGCTCGCCCCTCTTGCACATTGCGCTGGGTAATGACGGCATTGGCCAGCCCGATCGCCCGCAGCAGGGTGGCATTCACCAACTCAGGGCTAGGGGGGGCTTGGGCGGCGGCCTCCACAAAGGGCACTAACTCGGTGGTGAGCTGGTCGATCGCCCAACGGGAAGCCACGTCCCCGCCCTCGTGGCCCCCTAGCCCATCGCAGACGATCGCCAAGCCCAACCGCTGCCCTCGGGTCTGATCTTGGCTGAAGGGATAGCAAGCATCTTCATTGCGCGATCGGCTCGGCCCCGGGTCGCTCAGGCTGGCCACGGCCAGATCCACGGGCGCATCCTGGGCCGCCACTTGGGTGATGAGCTGCTCCAAATTCGCCACCAGCGTCGGCGGATCGCAGTTACCCAACGCCACCTGCTGCAAGAGGGGCGACACCAAGGATTCCAAGGCCGGATGGGGCCGCATCCGTTGCACCCACCAGCGCCCCCACTCGGTCCAACTGGGCGATCGCCCCGCATTGTCCTTCAGGGCCAGCAACCGCACCCAGCCGCTCCCCACCCGCAACCGCTCCGGCTCCAACAGGGTGGCCGTGACCCCCGCATCCTGCAAGGGTTCCCAGAGCCGCGCCACCTGCCACAGCCAATTCAGTTGGCGCAGGGGTGTGGCCTTGGCCCATTGGTCAACCAACTTTGGCAGCAGAGATCCATCGGGGCCGATCGGGGCCCCTTCAAGCAACAAAATGGCTTCCCGGCTAAAGTTCGACTGTTTGACAACGCCGTAAATTTGGGGGACTTGGGGCCGATGTTCCACCAGCCGCAAATAGCTAAGAAGCAGGCGCGTCACTTCCCCAGGCACTTCGGGCACTTGGCCTGGCTTACCATCCAAAAAGCGCCGATCGCCCAGATAGTAGTAGCGATTGGCGAGCCAAGTGCCGGGAGCCAGCGATCGCAGGTCGGATCCAATCCCGTAGAGGTATAGATGCAGCAGCGGAGCACCACAGGCAGCACAGACCTTGGCCGAGGCGGGATTCCCGTGACCGCAGTGGGAATTACTGCATTCGATCGACCCGATCGGCACCGTCATAGCTCCTAAAATTGCTGCTCCCTAACGGGCCGTCAAGGGCGCAAACTCCGTCAGAATGCCATACATTGCCCAAATGGCCATCGGTCGCAAGTAGGTACTGGCCCGGAAGGTGTTTTGCGCGGTGATAGCCTCCGGCGTTCGGAATTGCAAACCCCCGCTATAGATTTGGTTCACAACGGCGGCGGCCACTTCCATAGCTTCCTGCTGATAGCCCATTTGCAACCAAAAGGCCGCTAGCCCAAAGTTAATCCCTGTCCAGACTTCTAGGGGGTGGGTGGCCTTCGGGTTTTCGGGGGAACCATCGGGCAACACACCGTTGGCCACCCCCAGGTTAGGCAGGTCGTGGGGAATGTTCCACCCCAGTTCCCGGGCCCGATCGCTCCGACAGAAGGCGTTGAACTTGACGAAACAGGAGTCATAAACCGTTTCGATCGTCCTGCGAACGGCGGCACTGTCCACCACATCCGGCAGTCCCAGCAACCGAGCATAGAACTGTCCGCAAAGTTGATCCGCCATCACCACGTCGGAACCGCTGCCGGTGTCGAGGCGATAGGATTGCCCGTTCCAGAGGGCCAGGTGATAAACCGATCGGGCTTGGGTGAGCCAGTCCTGGTAGGTGGCCAGGGTGGCCGCCAAGCGGGGGCGATCGAGAGCGGCGCGGGCCCGGTCTGATTCATAGGTTAAATCATCCAGATCCGCTGCCAACAGCACTTGCCCGATCGCGATCGCCGCCTCCAGGGCCGCAATCCACAGGCCACCGCAGTAGGCACTCACGCCCACCAAACGCCAGTCATCAAAGGTTTGGTCGGGTGCGCCGGAGTTTTCGGGAATGCCGTCGCCGTCTTGGTCAAAGGTTTTTAAGTAAGCGAGCGATCGCTCCACGGAATCCCAGCAGTCCACCAAGAATTGCCGATCATTCGCTCCCGTAAGTTGATAGTCCCGGTAGACCTGCAACACAAAGTCGCAGGGTAAATCCTTCCACAGGTTGCAATCCTGATAGCTGGTGTAGTTGGTGGCTTCCCAGGGATGTTCATTTGGTGCGCCCAAATCATGGGGGGTGGCATCGGCAATTTTCCGAACCGCCGCCGCCCGGTTATAGCCAATGATCCGAGGGGTGGCATCGGCCGTGGGAATTGCCCGCGCAAAGGCCCGCATCACGGCTTTTTCCAGCTCGGGCCACAGCAACAGCAGCCCAAAGGAGCCATAGAGCCGCACATCTAAACTTTCATACCAGCGGTAATCCAGACATTCGGCCACGGCGAACTGGCCCTTGGGATCTCGCTCATCGGCGGCACTCCAAACGGTGGCCCCGGCCGTCAGGTCATATAGCTCATTGAGGAGACCCATTTTGAACCAGTCGGGCCAATCCGGGCGATCGAGCACGGGTTTTTGCCAGGCCATGATCCCCTCGCGCCAGGCATCGTAATGCTTCAGGGCGGTGCGGGCGATCGACCAGGCCCCTTGGCCATTGCGCCCGAAAAAGTCCGTGTAGCGCCGATAGTAGGTCACACCGTCCTTGAATTCCGTGCTGGGAAAGTCCCAAGCCAGGATGAAGGGAATTTTGCGAGTTTTGCCGGGACGGAGGGTGAAGCGAACGGCGATCGCCGCGCCAATGCGTTCACCGGCCTTGGCGGGCCGATCGTCGCTTTCGTCGGACAGGTCACCCGATCGGGAAAAATCGCGCCACAGATCCGACCCATCGCCGGCCGGATTCCAGCGGGTGTGATGAAACACCTCCACCGCCGGGTTTTGCACCGTCATCAGGGCCCATTGGCCCATCCCTTCGGCCAAGGGGCGATCGCCCGGATCAATCAAGCCTTCCAAGTTCAGGAGCGTGCAGCCCACCCGCGAGAAATCTTCAATCCAGCGGTTAAAGTTCCCCTCGCTCTCGCCCCAACGGGGTTGATATTCATACTCGGGGCTGCCGTCGTCCCGCACCGTAATTTCGGGGTTCTTGAGGGCATTGGTAAACCAACCCACCGTGTTTTCCCAACTGAGCAGAATGCTGACCGTAATGGGGCGATCGGTGGGGTTGTGGGCCGTCCACTCAAACACCGCCACCGGGTAGCTGGTTTCCTGGTAGTTGCCCGCCAAAATCGGTGAAAACTGTTCGCAGGTGAGGTGGGTCTGCAACACGTTTTCATAGGTGAACCAACTGCGCGGGTAGAGTGCTGAGTAAGTGCCCGTTGAGCGCTCGGCCGTGGAAGCGGGATACCAATCCCAATTGCCCAGGCTGCCATCGGTCGGCGGTTCAGTGCTGAGGGCATAGGTTCGGGGCGAGTCGCCGTCCGCTTGCTCAAAAACCGCAAACTGACAGCCGGGCAGGTTCGCAAACACATGCTCCCCGCCGTCCATGTGCCAAAAGTTAAATTCACCCCGGGGCGATCGACCCAAGGAGCCGGCCCCAAACCCACCCAAGGGCGCACCATGCCAGGGGCCATCGTCCAAATTACTGGCATAGCGGACGGTGTAAGGACGTTCCCAACCGAGGCCGATCGGGCGGCTCCAAGCGCAGGAAGGGATTGACCCGGCGGAGGGGTGACCGGTGAGGGGCGCGATCGGGGTCGCGGGGGAATTGTTTGTGGGATTTGCCTGAACCATGCCCAGAATTCTAAGGTCTTTTGTTCGATCGCGCCTAGAACTTTGGTTGGAGATTCGACGGTTAATCAGCGTCTGAAGAGAAGATCACCCCGATCCCCACCATAATGCCCGATCGCCCGGTGGCTCCCACCTTGTGTCTGAGGTCTGTTCTCCAGTACAACGGGGATGGATGATTTTGCAATCAACGTTCACCCATTCCCGATCGCCGTTCAACCGATCACTGTTGAATGAAAAGTGCAGTTCAAATCATCTAGTACTTTGGTCAGCGTCAAGAATTCAGTTTAGGAACTCAATCCACTTTTGATGGGCTTGTTATGGAAAGCTGGGCCTATTTGCACTATGCCCTGGCGTTAGAGGCGCTGGATGCCCCGGAACACCTGGAAGACCAAGATCAGAGAACTGATCCGGTGACCGATCGGGCAACGGGGCAGCTCAATCGAATCACCTCGGGCCGAATGCTCCTGGGGGCGATCGCCCTTGGGGTGTTGTCTTGGCCGCTGCTGGCCGAAGGGGCCCAGGCCTATAACAGCCTGCGATTCGGCGATCGGGGTTTGGCGGTTCAAAATCTTCAGCAACTGCTCAAGGGGGCCGGGCTGGAAGTGCCGATTACCGCTGAGTTTGACAGCGCCACGGAATTGGCCCTGCGCAATTACCAACGGCGCACCGGCAAGCTCACCCCCACGGGCGTGCTCGATCGCACCAGCACCATGATGTTGATGGCGGCCAACGGTGCGCCCGCCCGCCAAACGCCTGCCCCCTACTTGGTGCGCGGAGACCAGGGCCCTTCGGTGCAAGTCCTGCAATGGCGGCTGCGACAGGCCAGCACCTTTAACCTGCCCCTGTTGGTGACCGGAACCTTTGACGAAGCCACCCGTACCGCCCTGTTGACCTATCAGGCTCAGCACCGGTTGCCAGGAACCGGCGTGTTGGATTTGGAAACCCAGGCCAAACTTGATGCGGAAACGGTGGAGCCGCGCAATCCTTGGCGATCGGACGGCCGAGGCGACACGGGCAACACGAACGATCGGGGGAATCAGCCGGGCGGTTGGCAGCCGGTGATTAACCGTCCGCGCCCGGTGGCTCCGGTGGTGCTGCCCCCGAGCGCTCGCCCCAGTTCCGAGGTGAACACAGGAAGTTATGGAACCCTGACCGCGCCGATCTATGGGGGCGAAACGAGCGATCGCGTGGCCACCCTCCAAGGCAAACTTCGCACCCTGGGTTTCCAAAAATCGCGCACCAATACGGGCCACTTCGGCAAAGTCACCCAAACGGCCCTGGTTGCCTTCCAGCGATCGCGCCGCATCCCCGCCACCGGTTATGTGGATGCAACCACGGTCAATGCCCTGGCCACCGTGCCTGTTTCCGGCCGCCGAGGCTCTCCCTATTTGCCCGTAAAGCGCCATGTGCGCCGGGCCCGAAACTGGGTGCGACCCGCGACCGATTCCAGTTGGCAGCCTGTTTATAATCCCTGTTGCGTGCGGATCTGTGGCCCTGGCTCCGGCGGCTGGCAGTGATTGAGTTTGCAAATGAGCCTGTGATTGACTCTGTGCCCCCGGTTGCGGATGCTGCGGATTGTTTAGGTTTGGATTCTTTGGATTCTTTAGGTCTGGCAGATTATCTATGGAAAGTCTTGGCTATCCCCACTTGGCAGCGGCCTACCGGTCTGATGTGTTGGAACTCCCGTCCCTAGAAGCGGCCCTCAGTCGGGCGATCGCCTGGGAGCGCCTGTCGTCCCAAGGTTGGTTGCGCTTTTTGTCATTGCTGCTGACCGTCAGCATCCTAGGCGCGGCGATCGGCCCGGCCTTGGCTGCCGAGCGGGCGGGCGAAACCCTCCGCAGTGGCGGCGGCGGCGGCGGCGTGGGCGATGGCCCCGCCTTCGTCAACCCTGATCGGCCCGTCACCCAGCCCCTGCCACCCATCACCGTTCGCCCTTGCCCCACCTTCAAAACCATCAGCAGCTACGTTTACCGTCCCCCTTATCTTCGCAATAGCGGCGGCTGGGGCGCGGGAGCCGGCCCCTGCTATAGCTGCGTGGGCGGTCGCAATGTCAACACCAGCCGTTTGCAACAGCGGCTGAAAGACTTGGGCTATTTCCGTTTTCGGGTCACGGGGTATTACGGCCCGATCACGGAAGCGGCGGTCAAGCGCTTTCAACGGGACTCTGGCTTAGTCCCTGATGGGGTAGCCGGGCCGCGCACCAAGGCTGCTCTCGGTTTACTGGGTTAATTAACCCGATCGCCCTAACCTAAATCCCGCTCTAGGGCGATCGCCCATTGGGCCGCGATATCAATTTGGGTGAAGGGAATTTTCATCGGTGGGCCGCTGTCCTTGCGCACCAGCTCCAAAATCACCTGCTTGGCTTGAGTGGGATATTTCTCGGGGCTGATCGCCTGGCCATCGGCCATGAGCACCACGCCTTGCACTTGCTCCAGGAAAAGCCGCTGCACCTCGATCGGCCCCTTGCGGTTGGGAATGCCCCAAACCAATTCGCGACCCTTTTGGCCCAGGACGGCGTAAATGTCGTATTTGGCGCGATCGAACCCTTTTGCCCAGATTTTGTAAGCCTCTAGTCGTTGGTATTCATTCCAACCGGCATAGGCGAGACCAATAAACAGCCCCAGGAGGGGCAGCCACATCAAACCATGTTCCATAGGGCCGTTGCGGGGGTGGGACTCGGATAATTGGGGAGAAGATCTTGCTGATTTTACGGGTCTTGTGGGTCTTGCAGATCACCTAGGGTTGAGCACCTCATGATTTCGATTCAAGATCGGGTAGCGCCTGTGAGGTGATGATTTTTGTTGAAAAATTACTGATGTAGCAAGGCTTTCACCTGTTCATCATTACTGAATTACGGCACGACTCCACCATCAATCAATAGACCTCTTGCATCAATCAAGAACCTCATCCCAAATCCCGCTCCCAGATCCCTGATTGACTGAAAAAACACTCAAACCCTGGGTTGTTCCGTAGGTTGGGTTGAGCTTTGCGAAACCCAACTCGATCACTGCAAACCTTATTGCTGTTGGGTTTCGTACCTCAACCCAACCTACGAAATGATCGTTAATTAGCCCATCTTGATCAAAGGGGGTTAATTCGTGCAAGAGGTCTAATGGAGTCCGACGCTAACGTTAACCGATCGCCCACCTGCAACATCCTAGATTCGTCGTTGGCGGCGGGAGAATTGGGGTCGATCGCCGGAACTTGGGTATTGATGGCCAATCGATAGAAGTGATTAAAACGCGATCGCTCGGCCCAAGGTGGCAGGGTCGTTTGGCGCTGGGCCATGAAAGTTTTTTGAAACTGTGCCGTGGGTTCGCCGGTTTGACTGTTGCGGGTGGGGACAATGCAGCGCTGACAGGGATTCGTGCCCAAAAATGGCACTGCGCCAATTTGAAACGGGATCCCGTTGCCAGCGGTGCTGTAGAGCCGTTCTTCCCAAAAAGGCTCCACTTCATCAATTTCCAGGTTGGTTCGCAGCCGATCGCGCAGTTCCGCGACGGTCAAATCGGGAAACCAACTGGCCACCGTTGCGATCGACCCTGTGCTAATCAGGGTGGGGCCCCAAGCGGCCGGATCATCGGGAAAGCCAGCCTCGCGGTTTTGGGTAATGGTGACCGGTTGCTGAAAATAGTCACTGAACCAGGCGGCCAATGCTGCCCGATCGTGATCTAAATGGAAGGTGGTGGCGGGCTGGGAATCTGCCTGTAAACGCAGGGTGACGAAGCGTTGGGCTAGGTCAAAGGTTGCGCGAATTTGGTGAATGGCGGCATTGCGCTTGCCGTTAATGAACTTGCCTTGGGCATCCAGCAGGGCAAATTCCCGATCGCCCGCCAAGGATCCCGCTGCCGTCAGGACGGTTCGATCGACCGCCACACCATCCAAGGACTTAATCGGAAACAGGGTGATGCAGGCCAGCCTCGGATGGGTGGACATGGGAAGAAGAGAGGTGATCGATGGGGAAACCGGCACTAGCTAGCCTGGGCAGACTGTTGATCGTAGCCGTAAAAATCGATCCGATAGTCCGCGATCTTGACCCCCGTTTGGGCCTCGATTTGGGCAATCAGCTCCGGCGGCAGGGTCACATGCACATCCACAATTCGGCCGCTGTCGAGGCAGTTGATGTGGCTGTGGGGGTCGCTAATGTTGCCGTACAGACGACCATCAGCCCGATCGATACATTCCACAATGCCGTTACGGGCCAGAGCTTCCAGGTTTTGGTAAACCGAGGTGTGGCCAATATCTTTGCCCCGCCGATTCAAACGGTCATAAATTTCCCGTGCGGATAGGTGTTCCCGATCGTCCCATAGCAGTTCCAAGATGAAGCGGCGCTGGCGACTGACGCGCATTCCCAGGGTTTGGCAGCGTTCTAGGGCATCATCAAGCGATCGAATGGGTTTCACGGGCAGCTTCTCAGCAGAACGGGTTAGACAATTGGGTTAGCGGTCAGGTTTGGGGACGGGCTAGAGAGCAGACGGTCTCTTGACAGCGGCGGGCCATTCGGTGCGGGTGGTTGACCGTGGGGATTGTAAACCGCTGGGGGATGGGCGATCGAGGCTAGCATTTTTGCGAGCCTTTACCACATCAGGGGGCTATCTCATACCCGGACTGATTTGATTTTAGCGCACCTCTCGGAAACAATGGTTTGGTGCGAATGGAATGACCCCACGAACACCGATTCCGTTGTTGCGAATATTGACTTTTGCTGATTTTGTGGGCGATTTGATCGTGCTACCGATCTAAATCGCCCATTGAGTCAATTGACGGGTGCTTAAGGCTTGATGGCACTGCCTGCGGGGCCGATCGCCGCCACGGCCGTTTCCAGGGCGATCGCCGCATGAGTCCAGTGGGTTCCCCCTTGGAAATAGGCCACATAGGGCGCGCGCAGGGGCCCATCGGCCGACAGCTCCGAGGTGCTGCCTTCAATGAACGTGCCCCCCGCCATCACCACTTGATCCTCATAGCCGGGCATCACGGCCGGCACGGGATCCACGTAGGAATCGATCGGGGAAGCCTGTTGCACTGCCCGGCAAAAGGCAATGACCTTTTCGGCACTGCCCAGCTTCAGGGCCTGGATGATGTCGCTTTGGGCTGCGTCCGGAGCCGGATTCACCGGATAGCCCAGGTTGGCAAACACCCGCGCCGCCAAATAATTGCACTTGAGCGCTTCCCCCACCATTTGGGGAGCCAAGAACAAACCCTGATAGAGCAGTCGGTGTTGGTCGAAGGCCGCTCCGCCCTCGGAACCGATGCCGGGAGCCGTTAACCGACAGGCCGCTTGTTCTACAAGATCAGCCCGACCGGCCACATAGCCGCCAGCGGTGACGATCGTGCCGCCGGGATTTTTGATTAACGAACCGGCCATCAGGTCTGCGCCCATGGCGGTCGGCTCGTTGTCCTCCACAAATTCGCCGTAGCAGTTGTCCACAAAACAGATCGTGTTGGGGTTTTGGTCTTTCACGATCGCCACGATCCGGCCAATGTCGGCAACGGAGAGGCTGGGTCGCCAGTCATAGCCACAGGATCGCTGGATCGTGACCATCTTTGTTTCTGGGCGAATTGCTTGGGCCAGGGCTTCCCAATCGATCGTCCCGGCCGGAGTTAAATCCAATTCCCGGTAGGTGACCCCAAAATCCATCAGGGATCCCTGACCGCTGCCCCGTTTGCCAATTACCTCTTCCAGGGTGTCGTAGGGTTTGCCGGCCACGGACAGCAACTCATCGCCGGGCCGCAGCACCCCAAAGAGGGCACAGGCGATCGCGTGGGTTCCTGAAACGATTTGCACCCGCACGATCGCGGCTTCGGCCTGAAGGGCCCGGGCCATGACCCGATCGAGCGTGTCCCGACCCAAATCATCATGGCCATAGCCCGAAACCCCCGCAAAATGGTGGGCCCCCACCCGTTCTGCCCGAAATGCATCCAACACGCGCTTTAGCTTGGCCTGCACGGCGCGATCGATTTGCCCGAATCGGGGCCCCAACTCCTCCACCGCCTGTTGTACTACTACTGCCGCCGCATCCACCGTGACATTGCCCAAGGTGGACTGATCCATCTGAATCCCCATTACCGAACTAACCCCAAATGGCTGAAATTTTCGTAATTGCGCCCCAAAAATTGCCAAAATTAGGCAAGCTTCCCAAAATATCGCTCCGGTGCTCGATCAGGATCACCAACAACGCAGAATTGAGGGGCAAAGATGCGCTGATTAAGGTCAAAACACAACCAATCTGAGCAGGTTGATCGCCTGTGATCCCCAATGTTTTCAGGGATCCCTGACTGAGACTGGCATTGATCCCCGGGGCGATCGCGATCGAGAGGTTTCGCGATCCCAAAAATTCCCTAAACCCCCGATCGCGATCAAGTTGCCCCTCTGCCCCTGCTGCCAATTCCTGAATTTCGCAGCGCCAACCCACACCACCGCTGAATTTCGGTCAAACTGGATGCGCAGTCCATTGTGAAGAAATTCAAATAGGAAATGATACGCTGATTTAGCGCATCGATGACATAGGTAATTGAATGACTGCCGCAACGTCCGCACAGAACTTGCGCCCAGACTGGGGCGTAATTATCTTTATGACGGCGATGCACATCGCAGCCGTCGTGGCATTTCTGCCGCAAAACTTTAGCTGGGCAGCCGTTGGCCTGATGATCTTCCTCCACTGGGTGACGGGCGGCCTCGGAATTACCCTTGGGTGGCATCGCCTCGTCACCCACCGCAGTTTCGAGGTTCCCAAGTGGCTGGAGTACTTCTTTGTGTTCTGTGGAACACTCTCTTGCCAAGGTGGCCCCATCTGGTGGGTTGGTTTGCACCGCCACCACCACCTGCATTCGGACACGGATCCGGATCATCATGATTCGACCAAGGGTTTCCTCTGGAGCCACATCGGTTGGATGATGTACGAAGTGCCCGCCGAAAGCGAAATTCCCCGCTTCACCAAAGATATCGGCGACGATCCTTTCTATAAATTCCTCGATCGTTACTTCCTGCTGCTGCAAATTCCCCTCGCCGCCATCCTGTACCTGATGGGTGGATGGTCGTTTGTGCTCTGGGGCATCTGCGTGCGGATGGTTTCCCTGTGGCATTGCACTTGGCTGGTGAACAGCGCCACCCACAAGTTTGGCTATCGCACCTTTGAAGACTCGGGCGATCGCTCAACCAACTGCTGGTGGGTTGCGCTCCTGACCTATGGCGAAGGCTGGCACAACAACCACCACGCCCATCAATATTCGGCGCGCCATGGTTTGCAATGGTGGGAAATTGATGCCACTTGGATGACGATCCAACTGTTGCAGTTCTTGGGGTTGGCGAAGAACGTCAAGTTGGTGAAGGCGGAATCGTAACTGGGGGTGAGCGGCCGTTCAGCCCCGATCGCTTGACAACGGTTTGAGGAAAATTCTGATTCAATCCCAGCTTGGCCCCAAAAGCTTCAAAGCTTGATTCAAGAATGGTCTTTAGTCGTTTCAACGCAACGATCTTTAAAACCAGTTGATTAGCCCTCTTTCGCTGTACGGTTGAAAATCCCCACCATTCAATTGCAAATTGATCGACGGGTTAGCTCAGGTCTTGTCTTGAGCACTTGGAACGTCCCGAACATTCCAAATATCTTGCAGATTTCGGTTGTTCTGGGCTGGTTTAGTGCTTGGAGCCATCTTTAAGAGTTCAACCCGCGATTAAGCTTTCAGTCTTAAAGCAGTGCCCATGGGAGTGCTGCTTTTTTGTTGCCCATTATTTTTTGTTGCCCATTATTTTTTGTTGCCCGTTAATTGGGTTGCTCGGTTGCTTGATCAATAAGGTGAGCGATTGTTTTAGGTGGGACTCCATTCCCTAGACCAAATCTGGTGAGCCAAGCCCACCGCTTCTGCTTCCGACCCATGAACCAAGGCCCATGAACCCAGTCCCCAAAGCTCCTTGGATGGTTACCGTCGGGCGACTGCTGACGAATTGGGTATCGTGATTTGCGGATGTCATGACTTGCTGACCAAGGGATTGGTAATCGCCGTTAACGCAAAATCGGCTGGAAACTGCCTTGGGCATAGCTTCCAACCGATCGGGTTTTGAGTTTGCTTGGGTGATGCAGGGATCGCTACACTCGCAATTGGGGTAACGATTCCCTCAACAACGCCCAGGGCAAGGGTTGTGGGCGAGACTTAGTAGTCGAAGTCGCCGCCGCCCATGCCAGCGCCAGCGCCAGCAGCTTCCTTCGGTTCGGGCTTGTCAACCACAATGCACTCGGTGGTCAGCACCATTGCCGCGATCGAGGCAGCGTTTTGCAGGGCCGAGCGGGTCACCTTGGCGGGGTCAACGATCCCAGCTTCAAACATGTCTACGTATTCGCCGCTCGAAGCGTTGTAGCCCACGTTGAAGTCTTTTTCCATCACGCGCTCAGCGATCACTGCGCCGTTTTGGCCAGCGTTTTCAGCAATCCGCTTCAGGGGAGCCGTCAGGGCACGAGCCACGATCAGCGCGCCGGTCAGCTCTTCGTCCTTCAGGTTGGCATTTGCCCAGTCGGTCAGGCTAGGAGCCAAGTGTGCCAGGGTCGTACCACCACCGGGAACGATACCTTCTTCAACGGCCGCCTTGGTGGCGTTGATAGCATCTTCCAGGCGCAGCTTGCGATCCTTCATTTCGGTTTCGGTGGCTGCGCCAACCTTCACCACTGCCACACCGCCAGCCAGCTTGGCCAGACGCTCTTGCAGCTTTTCCTTGTCGTAGGAAGACTCGGTTTCGTCCATCTGACGACGGATTTGCTCGCAACGGGCCTTCACTTCGGCTTCGTTGCCATCGGCGACGATCGTGGTGGTGTCCTTGGTGATCGTGATCCGGCGGGCTTGACCCAGTTGCTCCAGCTTGGTGCTGTCAATCTTCAGACCGGCATCTTCGGTGATCAGTTGACCGCCGGTGAGGATGGCGATGTCTTCGAGCATGGCCTTGCGGCGATCGCCGAAGCCAGGAGCCTTCACAGCGGCCACGTTCAGCACGCCACGCAGACGGTTCACCACCAAGGTTGCTAGGGCTTCCTTCTCGATGTCTTCAGCGATGATCAGCAGGGGCTTGCCCGCGCGAGCGGCTTGCTCCAGGATCGGCACCAAGTCTTGCACCAGGGTGATCTTCTTGTCGGTCAGCAGGATGAAGGGGTTATCCAACACTGCTTCCATCCGCTCGGTGTCGGTGGCGAAGTAGGGCGAGATATAACCCTTGTCGAAGCGCATCCCTTCGGTAACTTCCAGCTCAGTCGTCATCGACTTGCCTTCTTCCAGGGAGATCACGCCTTCTTTGCCAACTTTGCTCATGGCATCGGCGATCATTTGGCCAACTTCTTCGTCGTTACCGGCGGAGATGGCTGCCACTTGCGAGATAGCCTTGGAGTCGTTTTCGGGCACTTGGCGAGCGTGGGCCTTGATTTGATCCACCAAGTAAGCCACAGCCTTTTCGGTACCGCGCTTCAGGGTGATGGCGTTGGCACCGGCGGCCACGTTGCGCAGACCTTCTTTAACGATCGCGTGGGCCAACACGGTGGCGGTGGTGGTGCCGTCGCCCGCTGCGTCGTTGGTTTTGGAAGCGGCTTGGCGAATCAGGGCCACGCCGGTGTTTTCCACGTGATCTTCCAGTTCAATTTCTTTGGCGATCGTCACACCATCGTTGATGATTTGAGGTGCGCCAAATTTCTTTTCGAGCACCACGTTGCGACCCTTGGGACCCAAGGTGACGGCCACGGCTTCCGCCAGGATGTCCATACCGCGCTCAAGGGCACGACGGGCGTTTTCGTTGTAGATAATCTTCTTAGCCATGATCTGCCTGTTGGGGATAAATGATGAGGAGTTTTGCGAAACCCAGGATTGGGCTGGTGAGTCCGGTTTGACGATGGCCGGTTTGGCGATCGGCTTAACCGGGGCGATCGAGCCGAGGAACCGTCAACCCTTGAAGAGCAGCCCTTAAAGAGCAGGGGTCGATCGGGGCGGCTCGGGCCATGGCTTAATTAGCCAACAACATTAGCCAACAACCGCCAGGATGTCTTTTTCAGAGAGCAGGACGTAATCTTCGCCACCCAGCTTGATATCCGTGCCAGCGTACTTGGAATAGAGCACTTTGTTGCCCGTGCTGACTTCGGGAGCTTGGCGGCTACCATCATCGTTGCGCTTGCCAGGGCCCACAGCGACGACTTCGCCAACTTGGGGCTTTTCTTTGGCGTTATCGGGCAGGAGAATACCGCCAGCGGTCTTTTCTTCAGCGGCGGCGACTTTGACCAATACGCGATCGCCCAAAGGAGTCACGGTCGATACGCTCAACGATACGGCTGCCATACAGAATCTGTCTCCAGAGGTTTGAAGTGAAAAGCTAGACCAATGGTGAAGCGGATAGGCGAAAGGCTGAAAATTCGTTGTTACGCAGTGTTGACTGCGCGGTGCTGACAGGGTGTCTGTCGCAGCCTGACCAACGGCTTTTAGCACTCTCTCCATCCGAGTGCTAATTTACTGGAGACCCTGGGGCCTGACAACAGACCCCTCTGTACGGGTTCCCGAACTGGCAACCAGGGCGTAACTTGGAAAGATCTTGATCGCCCCGCCCGGCACACCTCGCCAATCACCCTCAGCCCCACTGCATTGCCCCATGGCAACCCCATTGCATTCTTCCCTTGCGCAGCCAGAGGCCGATCGACCCGATCCCGATGCCTCAACCCCTGGCCCCGTCGATGCCCAAACCAATTTCCCAACCGAGGAGGCGCGATCGCTCCTGCCCGTGGTGCGAACCTTGGGAATCGATCGCATCGAACGCCACGTTTTCATTTGCGCCGACCAAACCAAGCCCCTTTGCTGTTCCAAGGAGGCCAGCCTGGAATCCTGGGACTATCTGAAGCGGCGATTGCGAGAATTGGGCCTTGACGGAACCGGCCCAGACAGCTCCTCCGGTTCAGAATCTCCCCTGCCCTCCGTGGTTTTTCGGACAAAAGCCAACTGTCTCCGGGTTTGTACGGAAGGGCCAATTCTGCTGGTTTATCCCGAAGGCGTGTGGTATCGACGCGCCACCCCGGAAGCGATTGAGCAGATTATTCAGGAACATCTCATGGGTGGGCGCGTTGTGCAGCCCTTGGCTTTCTTTGAGCGATCTTTGCCCCAAATGGCTCCCTAGGCGGCGGAACTGGGCCGCCTTTGCACTCGGGAATCAGGACTGCCTAGCGAAATTACTGGTAGCACTCAACACCAGCATTGCCCTAAACTAGGAAGCAGGTTAAAAAATACCCATCAATCCTGTCCGTAGCTGGTTAACTTGTCCAGCCGGGGCCGGTTTTTCGGATTTCCTGCCCGTGGCCCAGCAACCACGAACCTAAATTCATCCTCGTCGTAGCATTGCGGCATCTTGCGGCGTATTACGACCCAGTTTCGATGAAATGGTGGTGAACAATTGCGGTGAATTTAATCTCTAAGGGTCAATTCCCCGCCGCTCTGCGGCGTAAAAATCAGAGATGAGCGAATATATCCACAAAAGTCATAACGTCACAATCTTGCTTTACCACTTAGTGTTCCCAGCAAAGTATC
>MKGP02000016.1 GCA_001913845.2 Limnothrix sp. CACIAM 69d
GGTGAAGTCAGAAGTAGAGGCGCCACGGGCATAGGCATCCTCAACTGCAGTCTTGAGCGGAGCAAGAGCGGCCAGGCCGCTGGCTGCTTCAGAACGTGCAATGTAGTTCTGGTACGCCGGAATGGCGATGGCAGCGAGGATGCCGATGATCGCAACAACGATCATCAGTTCGATCAGGGTGAAGCCTTTCTGTGCTTTCATTCGTGGATCTCCAAATGGGGTGTTTACGGCTGCACTCGCAGCTGACATTCTTCTAAGCAATTCCCTTGCCAGATTGCCAAGGCCGCATTTTTTGCAGGTGTCGGCAAGCTGGCTCAACTGCTGCACTGACAAAAAATGTCAATGAGTCCCTAAGAATGCACCTGAACTCAAGCGCTCGCCCAATCTTTGCGTTAGCGGTGGTTGCCGTTGGCCTGTCTTTCTGTATTCCTATGCACCTCTATCCCTTCCCCAATTATATTGAGGAGCTATTGGTCACCTTGGGGGTATTAGCCTGTTCGGCATGGCTAATGTGGCAAAGAGTAGATCTGAAGTTTTCCGTATGGTCCGGCCTTTGGCTTCTTCTGGGGGCGCTGTTTATTGCTTCAGCCCTGACACAAAGTGCCTCATTCGCTGCTTTTAAGCTGTTCTATATTTTTTTCTGGTTCGTTGGGGCCTTGGCGCTATTGATCAGTGAGCAGGTGGACTGGGACGATCATCGTGTTTCCGACACCTTGGCAATGGTGTTGCTTTATTCGGCCCTGGTGTGTGCGGTGGTTGGGTTGCTGCGTCACTTCGATTTGCTCTGGCAGGATGTTGCGGTTTTTATTCCCATGTACCGATCGGAGCGGATGATGGGGCTCATTGGGCATAGCAATTACTTTGCTTTTGTATGCCTTGTGGGGTCTTGTCGGCTGCCTGGTTGTTTCAGCGTGGCAAGTTGGGGGTGTTTGGAGTTATATCATCCGTCGCGATTTTTATAATTTGCATTGTCTTGACATGGACTCGCTCGGTAGTCGTTGCCTGGTTTGTACTGGCTCTGCTTTTTGTCGCTGCAGTTCAGGCGGCTCAATGCCGGCAGGTTCATGCTTGTGGTATTGGTTGGCTTGGCAGCATTGGTTCTACTGCAGCCTTTTGGTAGCTTGCTGAGTCAGTTATTGGGTGGTGGAGCGGCCAATGTTGTTGTTGATGAGCGGCTGGCGGCATTTGGTGGCAAGGGGGGGGACAGTTCTGGACGCCTCAGGGAGTGGGCTATAGCTTGGCAGGTGTTCTGCGAT
>MKGP02000006.1 GCA_001913845.2 Limnothrix sp. CACIAM 69d
AAAGGTTGTCTCTAAATCAGTACATATGGTTGACCTGACCATGGCATTATTTGCCAAATTTCGGGTGAATGGCACGATTGATCTGCTACGCAACTGGCGCTTAGCATTACTGTCTTGAAGCTCTCGACGTTTATTTGGTCGCGTTGGCCGGTTCCTGAGGTTCCGCCGGAGTCGGTGCTGTTGGTGTTTGATGATGTGACGGACTATCACGCGCAAGTTGAGGCGATTTTGCCGAGCGATGCGCGGTTTCGGGTGTTGGTCACAACACGGAAACGGTTCCTAGCAGATAGCCAAAACAAGGCAATTGATTACCTCGACCTCCAGGTTTTAACGTCTGCCGCTGCCTTGGCGATGTTGCAAAGCATCATTGGGGTGGAACGGATCGCAACCGAGGCAGAAACGGCGGCGACCTTGTGTGATTGGCTAGGCTATTTGCCTTTAGGAATCAAATTGGTCGCTAATTTGCTCGTGCAGGAGCCGGACTGGTCGCTCGCGGAAATCTTGCGGCAACTACGAGCAGAGAAGCTGAAACATGAGGCGATGAGCAATGTGGAGGTGGCGTTTAATGTCAGTTGGCAACGGCTGACGGCGGCGGCCTGTCAGTTGGCGGGTTTGTTGGGATTGTTTGCCCATAATGCGCCGATTCCCTGGAATTTGGTTGAGGCGGTGGTTTCGTCTTGTGAAGTGCCAGCCGCGCCGCGCGATCGCAAGCGGGACAAGTTACGGCGCTGGGTGCTGCGTCAACCCGCACCCGAGGTCAAAACTTGGGATATTTTGCTAACGCCCAAGGTGATGAATCCGGCGCGGCGGGAGTTGGTGAACTTGAGTTTGTTGGAGCGGGTTGGCGAGGAGCGCTACCAGTTACATCCGCTGATTCGGGAGTTTTTTGCGGCGAAGTTGGCAGCGCGGGCGGAGGCGACGGACTGGCGGACGGCGTTTGCGGTGACGTTGACGAAGATTGCGAAGACAATTCAGCAGGTTGTGACGCTGGAGCAGCAAGCCCAGGTGCGGGAGGCGATGCCCCACCTGGAAGCCGCGACAGACTATTGCGACCTTCTGAGCGATCAAGACAACGAATATATGTGGCCGTTTGTTGGTTTAGCCCGATAGCATCCCGATTCTAGGCTGGCATAGGTGATGCGATCGGTTTGGGCATCGTGGCGGGCGATCGTGCCGAATTGTTCCTGTTTGAAAGCTGCGGGGCGATCGAGGTCGGGTCGATGGGCCGAAAA
>MKGP02000059.1 GCA_001913845.2 Limnothrix sp. CACIAM 69d
ACGACCTTTGACTAAACCACTCTTAATGATGTTTTGAGAATCACAATGGGGACAGTGCATTGTCATGGCCAAGCTGAACAGCGACTCACCCCATTCTGCCATAACGTTATCTACTTGAAGCTCTCAATCTCTTATCTATCTGCTTCATCAGTCTATTATTTTGCGCTATTTACGTATGACCCATCAACCAACGTAGAAATACAGTAACCCCGTCACTCAGCAAATTCGCTCGCCCTTTGGGAGAGGACAGTCATCGATTTGAGGATGAATGCCACCTGGGCTAGGGGGTGATGAGCATTTCCTGCCACCCCCTAGCTGGATCTTGGCTGACATCTTGATTCAGATCTGGGCTGCGGCCAGCCCTCCGCAACCCTCGCCACGACTCAAGTAACAATTAATACAAACAAATCACTGGAATTGGGATTCCACCCAGAAACCGGTAGTATTCCGTAGCATTCAGTCGCCACCAAACTCGGCACAATCGAGTATTCTGTGAATGACTCTCGCGATCACCCCATGGAAGACCGTCCCACCTCCCGTGACACCCATGCGGACATTGAGCGGCTCATTGAATCGGCTCCGTTTTTCCGGGCGCTGCCGCGTGATGCCGTCGAGTTAGCTACTGCCCACGTTGTCACCCGCACCCACCCATCGAACCAAGTCATTTTGCTGGAAAATGACTGGGGCGGTTCGGTGTATTTCATCTTGGAAGGTTGGGTCAAAATCCGCACCTACAACCTGGAAGGCAAGGAAGTAACCCTGAACATTCTGGGTCGCGGTGAAATTTTTGGCGAAATGGCGGCCCTCGATGAAGTGCCCCGATCGACCGATGCCATTACCTTGGCCCCCACCACCATTGGCAGCATTCCCGCCCAAGACTTCATCACCCTGGTGGAAACGGAACCCCAGGCGGGCATCAAGTTGGCCCAACTGATGGGGCGGCGGTTGCGCCAGGTGAACCGGCGGTTGCGATTGCGGGAATCCGACAGCGTATCGCGGGTGGCCGATATTTTGATGTTTTTGGCGGAGGGCCAGGGCCGCAGCAGCGATCGGGGCGTGGAGATCCCCAACTTGCCCCATCGCGAACTGAGCAGCCTCAGTGGCCTGGCCCGCGAAACCGTGACCCGGGTGCTGACCAAGCTGGAAAAAAAGAGCCTGATTGAACGGGATGGAGATGTGCTGCGAATCCCCAGTTTGAACGCTTTGGAGCGCACCATTTGCTAGGTTGGTCGCGCCACGGGGCCCCAGGCTCAGCCGAAACCGCGGCCGGGGATCCGCCCCCGATCGCCCCGGCCATGGCCCAGGCCTTGCATGATCGCCTGGCCGCCGCCGGGGGACGAATCACCTTTGCCGACTACATGGCCCTGGTGCTGTATGACCCCCAGGTGGGCTACTACGCGCGATCGGGCGATCGCGTTGGCATTGGCCCCCAGGGTGATTTTGTCACCTCGCCCCACCTCTGCCCTGACTTTGCGGAACTGTTGGCGGATCAGGTGGCCGAATGTTGGGTGCGGCTGGGTTGCCCGCCTGCCTTTGACCTGGTGGAAATGGGAGCCGGCCAAGGGGTGATGGCGGCGGATTTGCTCGCCCATTTGCAAACGGCCCATCCAGACTGTTGGGCCGCCACCACCTATCGAATTGTGGAAATTTCGCCAGCCCTCAGGGCCGTGCAGCGATCGCGCTTGGCGGCCTGTCCAGCGGCGGGCGATCGGGTCGTTTGGGTCACCTGGGAGGCGATCGCCCCCAACTCGATCACCGGTTGCTTTTTGTCCAATGAATTGGTGGATGCTTTTCCCGTTCATCGGGTGATCTGGCAAGGGGGGCAGCTCCAAGAATGTTACGTCACCGCCTCGGAAGGACACTTGAGCGATCGCGTGGGGCCCCTGTCCACGGAGCGGCTAGCCACCTATTTCCAGACCCTCAACATTGACTTTGCCCGAGGTGCTTATCCCGAGGGCTATTGCACCGAGGTGAACTTGGCCGCATTGGACTGGTTGGCAACCTTGGCCGATCGACTGCGATCGGGCTACCTGCTCACCATTGACTACGGCTACGAGGCCCAGCGGTTTTACCACCCCAGCCGATCGGGCGGCACGCTCCAGTGCTACACCCGCCACGCCCACCACAACGATCCCTACTGGTTGCCGGGCCAGCAGGATTTGACGGCCCATGTGGACTTCAGCGCCCTGCAACATTGGGGCGAACAGCAGGGCCTGCAAACCCTAGGATTCACGCGCCAAAGTTTGTTTTTAATGGCCCTTGGCTTGGGCGATCGACTGATGGCCCTCAGCCAGGGCGGGGCGATCGTCCAATCGATCGATTTTCAGCAAATTTTGCACCGTCGGGATGTGTTGCACCGCCTCATCGATCCCACGGGTCTCGGCAACTTTGGGGTTCTGATTCAGGCCAAGAACCTACCATCGGGGGCGATCGATCCTCCCCTCAAGGGCCTGCAAGAACCGATGGGTCTGGGCTTTGTGTAGGGGGAATCTCCGGCCCGATCGCCCGGTTCCAGCACCGCTTGTCCAGTGGCCGACTACAATCAAGAATGCCGTCCTTTTGGGGCGGGGTTATCAGATCCCGTAATTTTCTAACGAAAAACGGATTCAATCTTTATCCCTTTGAACAGCAACCATGGTCACGCCCGATCGCATCACAACTGCCATCAAGGCCAACCTGCCCGACGCAGAAATTCAGCTTGCGGGTGACGGCGACCACTACGAGGCGATCGTTGTCTCTGCGGCCTTCGCGGGCAAAAGCCGTGTCCAGCAACACCAACTGGTCTATGGCGCACTGAATGAAGATCTCCGCAGCGGGGCGCTTCATGCCCTTGCCCTCAAGACCTTTACCCCCGAAAGCTGGGCCGCACAACAAGCCACCGCTTAGGGGCCTCAACCGGGGCAAAACATCAGCAGTTCCTGAGAATGAGGAACCTCTAGAAACTTTTGGTTTCTGGAAAATGGCCCAGTGAAGATGCTGAAAGCGTCAAAAACAGGCAAAAATTAGCCAAAATTGGCCAGGATGAATCCTTAGACCTCTTGCCTCAATCAAGACCCTCACCCTAAATCCCTTTCCCAAGTCGGGAGAGGGACTTGACAACCAACAACGAAGTCGCCGTTATTTCCGATTTCTGGCTTCCCTTCGCCCTCCTTGGGAGAAGGGGTTGGGGGATGAGGGCTGTTCGCTGATTCGCGCAAGAGGTCTCTTGGCTGTTTCATTCCAACCAAGGCAAGGAGCCGCAGTTCCTTGTTTTGTTCTAACTTTGTCCTAACCACGTCCACTATTACGATCGCGGATAGCCACCATGACCCCTGAAACGAAACAACGCATCGAAAGCTTGGTGCAGAACAACAAAGTGATGCTGTTTATGAAGGGCACAAAATTGATGCCCATGTGCGGCTTTTCAAACACTGTGGTGCAAGTTCTGAATGCGGTGGGTGTGCCCTTCGAGTCTATGAATGTTCTGGATGAGCCAGAAATTCGGGAAGGCATCAAGGAGTTTTCCAACTG
The DNA here is from genome assembly GCA_001913845.2 of Limnothrix sp. CACIAM 69d. Classification (GTDB taxonomy): domain Bacteria; phylum Cyanobacteriota; class Cyanobacteriia; order CACIAM-69d; family CACIAM-69d; genus CACIAM-69d. The sequence goes on from MKGP02000059.1 coordinate 3,511, forward strand.
GCAGACTATTCCGCAACTTTACATTGATGGCAAATTTATCGGCGGTGCTGATATCACCGTTGAGATGTACCAAAGCGGTGAGCTACAACAACTGTTGGAAGTCGCGATTGCTTCTTAGATGAAGCCTAAAAAGCATCTTGAAGCCATTGCCTTCTGATCATTTTGGGGGCAAGGGGCTTAAGCCCCTTGTCTTCGTTATAAGCCCCTTGTTTTCGTTATAAGCCCCTTGTCTTCGTTATACAGCCTTTATCTAAAATTCTAGGCACATCATGAAGAGGGACACCTAAAGACTGTAACTGGTTTACCAAGTGCGATAACTGTACCTAGTAAGCAAGGTAAAGGCTGTAAGCCCCTCGTTTTCGTTATAAGCCCCTTGTCTTCGTTAATTGATTAGGCAACTTACCCATTCCCATTCCTAACTCCATGACCCTCCACCCCCTGATGTTTGCCATTTTTGGCCTGTCGTTGGATACGATTTTCTCTACCCAAGGCATCATGGTGCTGCTGTTGATGGCCTATGGGGGAGCCATGTGGATGTTTCTGTCCAGCGCGCCCAAGGTTTACACCATCATGGTGTCGGATTTGGAAATTGCTCGACAGTTTTATGAGGGAGATTTGGAATTGGCGATGGCGGATGTGCCCTTGCAGTATTACTACAACTACGAACAAACCCTTGGGGCCACCACGATCGACCCGCTTTATATGGCCCCTAGCACCTTTGCACGCGTTGCCAATCCGGCTCCTGTGCCTGATGGTTTGTGGTACCAACTCAAGAAGAATGTGCAGCTCCATGTGATTGCTGGAGCCAGTTTGGGCGATCGCAACCATCAGCGCCACGTTTGTTTCGATCGCGACTGTCTAGAACAAATTTTGCTGCGAGTTCAGGTGCGAGGAATTCGGCACAAAATTCGCCAGGAGTTACCGCTCAATTTCTTGGTCAAGGATTGGTCGGGTCGCACCTTGGAATTAACCGAAGCGAATCAGTAGCCATCAAGGGCGATCGCTCGACCTTAAGGCTTAAGGAACCGGAACGAGCGGTGTTGATGGATGCTGAATCGAGGGGGGCTGCCCAAGCCAAGCCTCAGCAGCGTTGATCGCCCCGGTGCGATCGACCCAAACGGAAGCGGCCCGGGTCACCTGCCCGGCCAGCAATTCCACCCACACAAAATGGTGGAGCCGTCCCCGATCGTGTTCTCGAATTCGGGGAACCACCGCCGCGTTCACATACACCGTTCCCTGGGCATCACTGGCCGTGGCTTGTCGCAAGCGATCTCTGCGGTGGCGCAGGTGGTGGTGCATGTGGCCAAAGGTGACCAAGGCCACCTGTTGATGGCGTTGTTGGGCAATGCGGATCGCTTGGCGCAAGTCCGGATCGCCAAAATCGCCGCCAAGCGGTTGCCAATCGCGCCCGCAAATCGACTCCGGTTGATCCCCCAGCCCGTAGGGGCCGTTATGGCCCAGAAAAATGAGGGCGGGTTGAGTGGCGCGGGCCGCCGCTTGGGCAATTCGATCGGCCGAATCCATCATGCCCGTCACGGCAAAGCGATCGCGGTAAAACTCCCCATAGCTCCAGTTTGGGCCGCCCCAGCTAAAGGGTCGCCCCCCAATCACACTCAACCCCAACTCCGGCCAGTCCAGGCAACCGTAGCCCACATGGGCCACCCCCAACAGATCCAGTTGTTCTTGCACCCGATCTTCGCGGCTGCGATCGTAGGGACATTTTTTGCGGCCCCAAGGAGTCGCGCTATACCAGGAATCGTGGTTGCCCAAAATCACCGCTTTCGGCAAAGGCAACGCCGCGATCGCTCGGGTAATTTCCACCGCTTCGTTGCCAAAATCACCCACAAACAACGCCGCATCAACGCCTAGGCCTTGGAGAGCGTGGGCATCATCAGCCGTCCACTGGTCATGGACATCGCCAATGATGGCGAGATGGATCGGGCGGGTGGCAGCGGCGGTCATGGCGATTTTAGAGATGCTATTTAGTTAAAACGTCAAGGAAGTGAAAGCGTTGAAGCAGTGAAAGTGTTAAAGATTCTATTTAGAAATACCCTTGCAAATGACCTTCAGAAATCCGAAAGACGGTCTAATAGGGCAGCGATCGGGGCGCGATCAAACGCTTGTGGTTTTGCTGCCAAATAGGCTTGCAAATCAGCTCGGGCTTCGGTAAATCGCTCCAATTGGTAATACAGCAGTCCCCGATCGCGCCGCTCCTGGATCGCGTCGGGAAAGATCAACAGAATTTGCTCAATCACTCGGGCCGCACGGATCGGATCCTGTTGGCTGATGTAGATTGCCTTGAGGTTGGTCAGCATTCTCACCAGGAAACGATGCGGATCCACCGGTTCCAGAAATTGCGGTTTGAGGGCGACCGGTTGCCCATAAATGCTACTGAGGCGATCGGCACAATCCTGCGGAAACAGAATTTCGCCCTGGGCAAAGGCATCCACAAAAATTCCTGCTTCCTCAAAGTCTGGACGGATGATGAAGTGGCCCGGCATTCCAATGCCAACCATGGGGAAATTCAGCCGCTTCGCAACTTCTAAATAAACTAATGAAAGGGTGATGGGAATTCCCAAACGGCGATCTAACACTTCATTGAAAAAGCTATTGCGTGGATCGTAATAATCCGCTTGATTGCCGCTGAATTCTAACTCTGTGAATAGGTATTGATTAATTGCTCGAATCACCCGCATGGGAACCCGATCGCCCGCCAGTCGATCGCCCACCACTGCCGCCATTTGATCCAATTGGTTTAAATAGGATTCCACCGCCAGACCCGGATAGTCTTCTTGGGCAAGGTAAAGGGCTGCCCGGGCTAGGTCAATTTGCTCGATCGGCCGTCGAACCTCTTGCAAAAAAGCCTGTCGAGCTTGGGAAAATTCCATCGGGGCGATCGTCGCTAAAGGGCAGAATTGAGAACTTAAGGCCAGCAAAACCCAAAATAGGCAAAGCCCAGGAATCAAAATAATAACGGAATTAGAAAAGAACCAACACCGCGCACAAAGTTCAAGACCGAAATTCCCAGCCCGTTGCCTTCCGACTGCTCACGGTTGCCCTTTTTGACATAGCGCTCCAGTTCGTCGGAAAACTTTTCCGCCAAAGCCTGCTGATCGGGATTGTTGGCCTGGGCAAAGAGCTGGGCCGCCACTCGCCCGTCCCCGATCGCCCCGGCATAGTCCGCCAAGTGCGATCGCGCCACGGCTCGGTTCAGGTAAGCCTCGGCAAATTGCGGATCCTGGGCGATCGCCTGGTTGTAATGATTAATCGCCCCGGCGAAATTGCGTCGATCAGCCTCATACACGCCCCAGTTAAAACGCTCACGCGGTGTGGCCACCTCGATCGGCAACCCCACAGCCCCAATCACCAGGGCTTGGGTCATGGTGGCCCCGCTCAGATCGGCCCCAAAAAAAACCGCCTCCCGCAAATCCGTGCTCACCAAATTGGCATTGGTCAACTGGGCATTGATCAGCGTGGCTCCAAACAGGGTGGCACTCTGCAAATTTGCACCGCTCAAGTTGGCCTGGCTAAGGTTGGCACGGCTCAGATTTGCGCCCCGTAGGTCAGCCCCCATCAGATTTGCGCCGCTCAAGTTGGCATAAACCAGGCTGGCCCCCGTCAAATCGCATTGCACACATTGCCGCGTGAGCAAGAGCGTCTGCACATGTTCTGGATTGGCCCCATAACTCGCAGGACTGGCCAGCACCGTCAGTCCCAATGCCCAGCCCAGCCCAAGCAGTCCACGCCCAGCTTTCATGACGGCTTTCTCCTTGTTCTTATGCCGACACCCTATCTTAGAGGATGTTTCAAGCGTCCGAATTGATCGTTCAAGCTGATCGATCGGCCGATCAGTCCAGCCCAACGGATCGGCCGATGAACCCTTGCCCCATTGGCTTCAACTGAAGACCGAGAAAATCCGGGTAGGGGCGTACGGCCGTACGCCCCTACAGGGTGGATGGGTTTCGATCAACGTTGATTGGGATGATTTTGAACAGGCTCACCGTTAAGTTGAAGCACCTGCCCTTGCCCGGGCCCCAAAAACTAGCAAAGATTCAGACCTCCCCCCTAGTCAGCTCAAGTTCAGCTCAATTGAGGTCGCCCATCACAGTTGGCTAACCTGAATCAGTGGTGCTGATTGGGTTGAATTGCTCAGGCTGAATTTCCAAAATTTCGCCGCGCTGTCTTCATTTCAGCCCGCGTCCCTTGGACTCAGAACCATGGCAACAGGGCAGAAATTGAGGAGATTGATCTCAGCATTGACCCGAGATCGAAGCCGGTTTTTGCTCGACGACAAGCTGTTAGAAACTGAAAAAAAACTTCAGATAGCTACAAATTGTCAGTTCCTATGGTCACATCCCGAGAGTTTATGGATAGAATATGCGATTGAAACCGCTATTCGGTAGGGGTTTCAGCCACTCATTCTACTGATTGCCGACCCGGAAACTGGGTTGGCTCCCTTTCGCATTCAGGAGATTTCGGATTATGAATAAAGGCGAGCTGATTGATAAGGTGGCCGAAAAGGCGAATGTCACCAAAAAGCAGGCCGATCAAGTGCTGACGGCCGCTCTTGACTCGATCGTGGAAGCGGTTTCGTCGGGCGAAAAGGTGACTTTGGTGGGGTTTGGCTCATTTGAGCGCCGTGAGCGGAAGTCCCGCGAAGGCCGCAACCCCAAAACCGGCCAAAAGATGGAAATTCCGGCCACCTGTGTTCCCGCCTTTTCTGCCGGTAAGTTGTTCAAGGAAAAGGTTGCGCCTTAGGCAATCCCCTAAGCGCCCTTTCAGGTCTCTGTGGTTGCCATGGCCGACTGGTGTTTGAGGGTCGGTCATGGAATTTGTTTTACCAGCGCCCAACAATCTGCATGGCAAAGCAGCGAGCTGCCCTTGGGCCGATCGAATGGGCCGATCGAACCAGGCCCGCGAGTTGCAAGTGCATTGGGGTTTGGGATTAATCGCCCTGGCGGGATGAATCAACGGAAAAGCATCGGTTGTAGACTAAATCCCGACTGCCCGACCCATCATTTTGCAAATTTGCCATGCACGCTTCCATGGATGCTTCCCCGATCGCCCCGCGCCCGTTGAAGGCTACGGTGCTTCAGTTGCCGGTTCATCTGCTGGATGACTACACCCAGTGGTTGTTGGATCGGCGACAGGAGGGGGGCGCACAGGTGGTGACCCTCAATGCGGAAATGGCGATCGAGGGGGAACGAAACGCCCGGTTGGGAGAAACCATCCGCCAAGCCGATTTGTGCATTCCCGATGGGGCCGGCGTGGCCCTATACCTGAAGCTGCGGGGCTATCGCCAAGTGCGTCGGGTTCCGGGCATTGAGTTAGCAGAATCGGTGCTGACGGCCTTTGGTCGATCGCCCAATGCCTATGGAACCGTTTGGTGTTATGGCGGTCAACCGGGTGTTGCACAGGCGGCGGCCCAAGCCTGGGAAAAACGGGCCCCCGGCATTCAATTTTCAGGGATTTATCACGGCTTTTTGAGCGAAGACGAGCGATCGACCATGGTGCAATCCATGCGGGAAGCCCAACCGGGTCTGATTTTGGTGGCACTGGGTGTTCCTCGCCAAGAATATTGGATTGCGGAACACCGCCACCTTTGTCCCAATGCCATTTGGATTGGTGTTGGGGGCAGTTTTGATATTTGGTCGGGCACAAAGGAGCGCGCGCCCGCTTGGTTTTGCGAAAACAATCTGGAATGGCTCTATCGGCTCTATCAAGAGCCTTGGCGTTGGCGGCGAATGCTGGCTTTGCCGAAGTTTGCTTGGCGGGCGCTGCTGGAAACGCTACGCCTCTAAGAGGATGTCTGAAAAGCCAAAATCGATACTCTGCACGCCTCATCGATCGACGAAGACAAGGGGCTTAAGCCCCTTGCCCCCACGACTATTGGTGCATTGCCCGTGCCAAAAGACGCTTTTTAGACATCCTCTAAAACATGCCTTCAGGAATGGGAATATTGCCGCTGTTGTAGTCGTCCCAAACTCGGAACAGAAACATCCGTCGATCGCGGGCAGTGTTGCTGTAGCTTTCTAGCTCCGATCGGAACAGTTTGCGGAGTGTGGGGTTTTGAGCCAGATTCAGCAACTCCTGAAGCTCGGTTTCAGAAAACTGGCTATCGAGACGACGACTGTAATTAAGGGCGACGGTTTTCCAGCCGGCCCGCTCCTTGAGTACTTCATTCAACCAGTTAATAAATTTCAGGGACTGGTTGGGCGAAACGGCTAAATCTACAGCATTTCCCAAATATTGATCGTAGCGTTCAGCAACTCCCAGTTCTTGCAAAACAGCGGTGATCAGTTGCCGTTTGGTCATGGGCTGTTCAGGCAGGGCCGGCGTAGTTTGCGCAAGCCGATCGCCAGGACTTTCGCTGATCAAATTCACGGTGTCTTGAGGAGCGATCGGCTCTGTGGCACTGGCTGGCTGCAAATGGGCGATCGCCATGGCAATGCAAAGGCCGGCCGCCGCAAGGGCGATCGATTGCCAAAAATTAATCCAACGAACTTGTTTGAGATGGGTCATATCAGTGACTAAAAAAAAGAGAAGAAAGCGGTTGAAGGATGAAGATCTTTGGCTAATTTGCGCAAGGTACTAGCGGCCAGATTGCGATCGCTCTCGTTTGCCGATCGTGCCGCGAGTGACTCCCAGTTGGCTGGACAGTTGCAAATCTTGCCAAAGTTCAGTGCCGGAAATTTCGCCCCGCAGGAGTTGTTGATAGCGGCCGATCGCGTGACTGACCCGATCGGGCGGTTCATTGAGAAACTCCAACCGGAATCGCCGGGCCCCGGACACAATTAACCGTTGCACCACCTCTGCGCCCGTCTGTGCCACCCCATTAAACACCGTGTTTCGACAGCCCGCATCCGCCTGTAACCGATGCTCCACCCCGGCTCGATCGCGCAGGGTAACCGTTTGTTTTTCGCAGGGACGACCGCAGTTTTTGTGATCGGTTCCGGTGGACAAAAAAGCGCAAAAAACACAATGCTCCATGTGGAACATGGGCATATGTTGATGAATCGTAATTTCCAACCAATCGGGAGGACAAGCTTTCAGCAAATCGACCAATTGATCGGCATTTAAATCGTAGGAAGCCGTGAGGCCGGCCAGTTGAAATTCTTGCTGAAAATAGCTGGCGGCGATCGGGTTGGCCACATTCAGCGAAAAATCACCCATGCAGCGATCTTGGGCAAAAAAGCTGAGGTGGTCATAATTTCGCACCAAATAGCCATCCGCGTTACTATTGCGAACTTGCTGCAAAATCCAGGTTTCACCGGTTTTGTAAATCCGAGGGGGCGCAACCCAAAGGGCTTGTTGATCCGATTGTTTTTGGGTGCGAAACCACTCCACCAGCGATCGATATTGGCGCGGATCCTCTAATTCGCAATAGAGCCGATCGATTCCAGCGGCCATGGCGCTGGCCAGTTGGGCCCGGTTGCGCACCAAAACCGACAGTTGGGCCAGCTCCGGAGCCGGTCGATCGCCCATGGCGGGCCAAAGATCGCGCGATCGCGCCGTGGCGTGCAATGTCCAGCGGGGTGGCTGGGCCCGCTGCTGTTCCAGTTGAGCCACCAAGTCTCGCCGCATTCGGTTTAGCTCGCTGGCGGGCAAAATCACCTCGCCACTGAGTTGTTGCTCAAAGCGATCGAGCCGAAAAGCCGTATTGCCCAGCCGGCCAAACTGGTCTTGCAGTCGCTCGGCCGTGAGGGGTTGGCGCTCTGCCGCCGCCAGGGGCATGGTGGACACCACTTGGGCAATGTGGCCCAGCTCATCTCGGGCGATCGCGGTGGCGGGCTGACCCAGCACCCCATGGAATTCGATGGCGATTGGGCGCTGAAATTTGGGTTGCTCGCCCGCGTAGGTTTGGCGCACCCGCTTTTCCAGTTCCGGATCGGAAGTTTTCCATAGTCGATCGCCCGATCGCACCCGTCGCAAATCCAACTTACTGAAGCGATCGACCCGCAAGCCCCACAGCTCGCCCGATCGTCCCGGTTCGCGCACCTCACAGATGCGGCCGCCCTGTTCGCCGCCGACTCCATCCAGACCAATGCCATCGCCAGGGCTGAGGTGCAAACCAGTCGATCGCACCCAGAGCCAATCGCCCTCCACCCGCGCCACTTCGCCCAAATAGGCCCCGCGCTTTTTGGCATATTCCCCATGCACCAGCGCTTGGTTATTGATGCCCTCAAACCAGCCCGTGAACAGGCCGCGAGAAAAGGACATTTCCAACTCGTAGCGATCGGCTTCGTAGCGATCGGCCGACTCAGCCGATCGCGGTGCTTGTGTCTGCAATCGTGATGGGGCAAGGGGCTTAAGCCCCTTGTCTAGCCTGTCACTCACCGATGGATGGTCGATCTCGGCTCGATTCTGTAACACCGAGTCAGCAAGGGGATTCAGTCCCTTGTCTACCCGGCTGGCCACGGTTGCCACCGCCCGATCGAGCGCTTGGCGATAAATCCTTGTGGTGCTGGCCACATATTCCGGCGCTTTCAACCGGCCTTCAATTTTCAGGCAACTGACCCCCGCCGCCACCAACTCCGACAACACTGGCAGCCCAGACAAATCCTGGGGACTGAGCAGATAGTCTCGATCGCCCAAATCCACCACCTGTCCATCGGCCACCAACTCATAGGGCATCCGACAGGCCTGGGCGCATTCCCCCCGATTGGCCGATCGTCCACCCAGCGCCTCACTGGTCAAGCATTGGCCCGAATAGGCCACACAGAGGGCCCCATGCACAAACACCTCCAGCGGCAAAGACAAGCCCCGATCGCCCAACTGGGTTTGAATTTTCTCAATTTCCCGAATCGAACATTCCCGCGCCAACACCACCAACTGGCAACCCAAATTCCGCGCAAACGCCACCCCCGCCGCACTGGTAATCGTCATTTGCGTTGAAGCATGAATCGGAAAATCCGGCGACAAATGCCGAATCAACCGCACCAACCCCACATCCTGCACGATCACCGCATCCACCCCCGCCGCAATCACCGACTTCAGGTAGCGCTCCGCCTCCACCAGCTCATTGGTGAAAATCAGCGTGTTGATCGTCACATAGCCCTTCACCCCACGCCGATGCAGCCAGTCCATCAGCTCCGGCAAATCCGCCTCCGTGAAGTTTTCGGCCCGCATTCGCGCATTGAAGCGATCGAGACCGAAATAAATCGCATCGGCCCCGTTTTCCACCGCCGCCTTCGCACAGTCCCAATTGCCCGCCGGAGCCAGCAACTCCGGTCGCCCCAGGGGCCGCGAAGCTGTCACCGCATCCTCTGGGCGCGTGGAGCATGGAACATCGGATTGCTGAGCATCGGGCAACGAAGAAAGCATGATGGGGGTTGAAAGCTGCTGGTGGATTCGTTCAAGAGATTCACTAACCAGTATCAGGAAAAAGTACCGCGATCGGTATGTTGGGCGGGCAGTTCCCGCTGAAGTCCTGTAGGCGCGATCGCGGTGGGCTTGCATGGGCTGCAATCACCTTTCGTGGCCCTCAGTTTCGTTGAATTATTGGTTGAATTATTTTCAGTTGCATGGAAGTTGTGCAGAGTGGCATGGTGTGCAGAGTTGCGTGGAAGCCTGAAATGGGCTAGGCATGATGAGTTAGTGATCATTCGTGGTGATCCATCGTCTCAATGGCCTCGGTTCATGGCTTCGGTCAGTCACCTCGGCATCCCACTCTGAGCAGTTTGTCTGGATTGTTTGTCGGGATTCGTTTGTGCTGATCAGTTCGTAATGATCAGTTCGTCATGATCAATCTGCCCGGGTCAGTTAGTCTGTCTTAGTCAGGTTGTTCTGAGAATTCTGGCAGCGGGTGCAGGTTCTGGTTCGATCGAGCCGGTGTTTGCTCCCCTGGCCCAGATCGATCGTTTGAAGTCCCTAGCGTGTCAATTCCTAAATAGCAGCAATGGATCGCCTAAGCATCGTGCAGCCTTTCGGTATTTTGGACGGCAAACAAGCTGGCCGCTTCCGTCAAGAAGTGAGCGATCGGGTTCAATCAGGGACGCAACATGTCCTGGTTGACTTTCAAGATGTGTCCTTCATGGATAGTTCGGGACTGGGGGCCCTGGTTTTAGCCTTAAAAACGGCTCGATCGGCCGGAGCCAAACTTTATCTTTGCTCAATTAATGACCAAGTGAAGATGCTGTTTGACCTGACAAGTATGGATCGGGTGTTTGAAATCTATCCCGATCAGGAGTCGTTCATGGAGCATTTCAATTCCCTTTGAGGCTCGGTTTAAGGCTCGATCGCCCTCGGGGCCTGGCAGTGAGTGATGGGCAAAAACCCTAGGAATCTGCAAGATCCCTGTGCAATGCTAGGCATCAACGCTGTGGCGAAGTCTTCAAAACCAAGGCGGATGGATGGGGCGATCGCCCATATGGCCCATCCACAAAGCCCCAGCGGGGGCCGGTCTGGATTTGCATCTCTGGTGAACTGCCGGTGAATTTTGGGTCAATCCTTGGATTAAAACACCAATTACAACCCTCAGCTAAATCACCGGATTTGAGCATTTGCATCGGCCCTAGTTCAACTAGCGGAATGAAAGCGCAGTCATGAGTTGGCCAGACTGGACGAGTTTGATCGTAGGGATCGGCATTGGGTTTTACGGGGCGCTGCGACGCTCAACCAGTCCGGCATCATCACCAGAAACACCCAAATCGCAAGCATTGGCCAACTCGTCCGATTCTGACGATTCAGATCCCGATGATTCAGCCTTAGCCGCTGCCTATCATTTGGCGAAACAGTGGGGTGCGTTTCAGGCGGGATTTCTGGCCCGGACAGCCCATGAGTTGCGATCGCCCATGAGCAGCGCGATCGGGCTGCACCAAATGATTTTGAACGATCTGTGTGATGACTTGGAGGAGGAGCGCCAGTGCGTGGCCGATGCCAACCAAGCGGCCCAACGGATGGTGAATTTGCTCGATCGCCTGATTGAAGTGTCCAAATTTGATAGCGGAGCCATTGAGCCAGATTTTCAGGTTGTTGCCCTGTCCCTGATTTTGGATGACGTGGAAGGGTTGACCTATTTACAGGCGGCAAACCGCAACATTGGCTTGGATTTTGAGGAACCGCCCGAGGTGGATGTGTGGGTGGATTCCAAGCGAATGCGCCAGTCTTTGGCATTGGTGGTGGATGGTTTGATCACGCAGCTTGCCCAAATTGGCGACAGGGGGCCCATTACCCTGCGCACCTCAGTGATGGCGGAAACCGTTCAGATTCAAATTCAAACCACCTGTGCGCTGGAAACCTGGAGCGACCCGATCGACTTGATGGATCCGGGGATGGCCGTTGCCCAGAGTTTGGTGGATCTGCGAGCGATGGCGGCCCACAGTCAGCTATCACCAATGATGGGCCTGTGGGTGGCTCAGTTGGCGATCGAGTCGATGGATGGGCAATTAACGGCTACTTCAAGCGAAAACGGTATGGCACTGCTCTGCACGGTTTCCTTGGCTTAGGAAGACTTGGGCTAACGGCGATCGAGAGTTTCCCGCAGTTCCACAGGGGCTTCCAGTAATTGCAGCTTGGCCCGCTCGGCATCGATCGCCACCGGAATCCCGATCGGGAGGGTGAGCTTGTCGGGCACATGGCCCAGGGCCAACCCCTGCCAACTGGGAATTCCCAAGGGGCGAATCCAATCATCCAGCACGCGGTTGAGGGAAAGGGCCGGCTCCCGATCACCCGGACTCTCGCAGCGCGTGCATTGGGCAAATACAAACCCGGCCAACTGATCCAGCACCCCCGCCAGCTTCAGTTGCGACAACAGGCGATCGACCCGATAGACCGGCTCGCCCACCTCTTCCACCACCAAAATTTTGCCCGCCCACTGAGGTAGATAGGTGGATCCCACCATGGCCGCCAACACCGACAGATTCGCCACCACCAAGGGGCCCTGGGCTTGGCCGGGGTGAATCACTCGGTGGGTTTGCTGGGGTGGATTTTGGAGGGTGGCCGCTGTCCCTGCCATCAAAACCTGTTGCCAAGCGGCCGTGGAAAATGCATTCCAGCGGGAAGCGATTACGGGGCCATGGAAGGTGACCAAGCCCGATCGCTCGTAATAGGCCAACAACAGGGCGCTGATGTCGCTGAAGCCCAAGAGAACTTTGGGGTGCGATCGCGCCAACTCCCAATCCAGCAAGGGCAAAATCCGCGCACAGCCCCACCCGCCGCGCGCGCAAATAATCGCCGCCACTTGCGGATCGGCAAAGGCCCGGTTTAAATCCGCCGCTCGATCCCGATCGCGCCCGGCCAAATAACCATCTCGATCGAATAAATGTCGCCCCGGAATCAGCCGAAATCCTTGCTGAGTCAACCACTGCCAGCCCTGTTGGAGGTCGGCGGCCGCAACGCGCCCCGCCGGAGCCACAATCGCGATCGTGTCGCCTGGCCGGAGCGATCGCGGCCGCAGCAGGGGCCGCATTGCCGTTGGCAATGGCGAAGAGGGGGAATCTGCCGCCCTGGTCAGCGATCGGCCGTCGATTTGCGTCGCCAAGGCCAGAGCACCCAAACCCCTCAGCCAAAACCGCCGCGATTGCCCATGGTTGATCATCATCAATCACTTTTTGAAAAAAGTTCTGAATAGAAATAAGAACGGCTCCGCAGCCTGCTCAAGGATTTATTTCATAATTCCGTGATCATCCATGATCTAATCCTGGCTTCAGACAATCTTTTGTTAAGCTAGACTGAGAATTAATTGCAATAATGTTAGGCTCATACTTCAATTAAAACGCCGATTATCCGGCCAAGGGGCGATCGCCAGCAGCCATCAGCAATCCTCGATCGACCCGCCCTCCCAGACGCTCAGTGTCCTCGGGGCAGGCCCTGGAACGGGGTCACGACAACGGCTGATCTTGCTGCCCAGACTGACAACCGCCCCGAACCGGATTTTCATCACCCTGATCTTGCCAGCTTCCATGAGACGTTTGACCCGCCGCGCCTTTTTGGCGACCAGCTCAATGGCCACCGCCGCCGTTGCGATTGCCCAGGGTTGCACCCCATCTTCATCCACCTCTAACAATGCCAACAACGGTTCCAGCAATGGATCCAGCCAAAAAGTGCTGCGGCTCTATTCCGGCCGTCACTACGACAGCGACAAGGCTGTTTATGAAGGATTTGAACGTAAAACCGGCATCAAAATCGAATATATCTCCGATGATGCCGACAAGCTCATTGAGCGGATCCAAGCAGAGGGCAGCCATAGTGCAGCGGACTTGCTGTTAACGGTGGACGCGGGGCGATTATGGCGGGCTTCGGCGGAAGGCCTGTTGCAATCGGTGACCGCCACCCAGTCTCCCAACCTTTACAGCGCGGTTCCAGAAAATTTGCGCCACCCGGAAGGTCAGTGGTTTGCCCTGTCGAAGCGGGCCCGCGTGATTATGTACAACAAGGAAAAGGTGCAACCCTCGGAACTCAGCACCTATGAAGCGCTGGCCGATGCCCGGTGGCGCAGCCAAATTCTGGTGCGCACCTCCAGCAACATCTACAACCTGTCCTGGGTGGGCGAAATGATTGCTGTTCATGGCGAGGCTAAGACGGAACAGTGGGCCCGCAGCATGGTGGCAAATTTTGCGCGGCCACCGGAAGGCAATGACACGGCGCAAATCATGTCCTGTGCAGCGGGCATCGGTTCGATCGCCATTTCCAACACCTACTATTTGGTGCGTTTGGCCAAGTCCACCAAACCGGAAGAGCGCACCGCCTTCCAACGAATTGGAGTCTGTTTCCCGAACCAGGGCGATCGGGGAACCCACATCAACATCAGCGGCGTGGGCCTGGTGAAAAATGCCCGTAACCCCGAAGGGGCAATTCAGTTCATGGAATATTTGCTGAGTCCTGAAGCCCAGGAACTCTTTGCCAAGGGCAACCACGAATATCCCGTGCTGAAGGGTGTGGCGCTGGATCCGGATCTAGCTAAGCTGGGCAGTTTCAAGGAATCCACCGTGAGCGCCACCACCTTTGGCCGCAACAACGAGGTGGCCCTCAAACTGCTCGATCGCGCCGGTTGGAAGTAATGTTGCCATGGGCCATGAACCCACTCCCCAGACCCTGCGGGGGTGGTCATGGGTTCATGGCCATTCTTGCTCGATCGCCCAATCAAATTAACTGATTAATTTAACTTATCGGATTGATCCATGAGATCGAATCATCGGATCAAAAATTCAGCGTGCTTTATGCAAATTGCCACGAAATAGTTTCAGTAAGCCACTGAATTTTGCTAACTAGTGAGCTATTGCCGATCGCTCAATTGCAGCTTGCATTTGCCAAGCAAGTTCGTATTATCTCCGCAGGTGCAATGTAGCTTTTTTAGCAAGGTTGTTGAGGAGGAAACCGATCATTCTTGAAAATTGATTCAAAATTTAAATTTGCAATGTAAAAAAAGTTACAGACCAGTCTCAATCAATGGTTAATCTGTTGCTCTCGTCAGAGCAAAATCCTTAGGAAATATTGAAGAAATATTACAATTATCTGAGAAATCATCTGAAATTCATTCAGAATCATTTCGTTCAACAATGACGGTCATCTCACTTTCTTGATCAAAAGCTGAAACGAGGCGAAGAAGGTTTTTGTTTGAAGTCTTGATCTCTCAAAATGGCAAAAACTCTGATCAAGCTAAATGAGAATTTGTTTAGTCAGCCCCCATTTTAAAAGCCAATTTGGTCAGGAGAGAGGGATGGCAAATCAAAATTTTTCTTTATACTAAAGCAGTAACTAGGACAGTGACCTACACTCAAGTTTCGGGCTTCTGAAATTCCCGTGACACTAATTCCCCTGAGTCTGAACCCATGACGAGTGCGCCCGGTTCCGCCAACCCAGCGATCGCCCATCTTCCGGCATACCAGATTCTTGAGCTGATGTATGAAGGCACAAGAACACTGGTCTATCGCGCAGTGGAAAAGGCAACCCAGCGATCAGTCATCATCAAAGTTCTGTCTCAGGAATATCCAAGTTTTGCAGAATTAGTCCAGTTTCGCAATCAATATACGGTCACCAAAAACTTACCCATTGACGGTATTGTTCACCCCCTCAGCCTAATTCCCTATGGCAATGGATATGGGTTGGTGATGGAAGATTTTGGAGCGATTTCCCTTGCTCAATATCTTCAAGACAACACAGTCACTCTCGTTGAAATTCTAGAAATTGCAGTTCGTCTGGTTGAAATTCTCCATGAATTGCATCAGTATCGAGTTATTCATAAAGATATTAAACCAACTAATATTCTCATTGACCCCACTTCCAAGCAAGTCAAATTAATCGACTTTGGAATTGCTTCTCTGTTGCCCAAGGAAACACAATCCCTCCAAAGTCCCAAAAGTTTGGAAGGGACTCTCGCCTATTTGGCTCCAGAACAAACGGGGCGCATGAATCGGGCGATCGATTATCGAGCTGATTTTTATGCCCTAGGAGTCACGCTCTATCAAATGTTGACGGGGGAATTACCGTTTAAGGGTCAAGATCCGCTGGAGCTAATTCATTGCCATATGACGCAAATTCCGCCAGCGGTGGATGTGTTGAACCCTCAGGTTCCTGGCATGGTGGCGGCAATTGTCAACAAGTTGATGGCCAAAAATGCGGAAGATCGCTATCAAAGCGCCTTGGGACTGAAGCATGATCTGGAGCATTGCCTCAACCAATATGCCCTTCAAGGGCGGGTGGCAGTTTTTTCCTTGGGCGATCGGGACTTAAACGATCGATTCCTGATTCCTGAAAAACTTTATGGTCGCCAAACGGAAGTTCAAGCCCTGTTAGATGCGTTCGATCGCGTGGCCCAGGGAGCCTCGGAATTGATGTTGGTGGCGGGATTTTCCGGCATTGGCAAAACTGCCGTGGTTAGTGAAGTTCACAAGCCGATCGTGCGACAACGGGGCTACTTCATTAAGGGAAAGTTTGATCAATTTAATCGCAATATTCCCTTTTCGGCCTTTGTCCAAGCGTTTCGAGATTTGATGGGGCAGCTTCTTTCGGAATCTGACCAACAACTTGCCCAATGGCGCACCAAGATTTTGACAGCCCTGGGAACCAATGGTCAGGTACTGATTGATGTAATTCCTGAGTTAGAGCGAATTATTGGTTCGCAACCACCGGCTCCGGAGTTATCCGGTGCGGCGGCTCAAAATCGCTTTAATTTGCTCTTTCAGAATTTCCTTCAAATCTTTACCCAAGCGACCCACCCTCTGGTTTTATTTCTGGATGATTTGCAGTGGGCTGATTCGGCCTCTTTGCAACTCATTAAGATTCTGATGGATGGTCATCCCTATCTTTTGCTATTGGGAACATATCGAGATAATGAAGTCTCGTCTGCCCATCCGTTAATGTTGACCATTGAGGAGCTGAAAAAAGCAGAGGTCACGCTGCAAACAATTACTCTTGCCCCCCTAGGGTTTCGAGATACTAACCAGTTAGTGGCGGAAACTCTGCATTGTGGCTTGGATCGATCGCGCCTGCTAACGGAGCTAATTTATCTTCGTACTCAAGGAAACCCCTTCTTTACGGCCCAATTTTTGAAGGCTCTCAAAGAAGATGGCTATATTTTATTTGACCGTGAGCAAGGCGTTTGGGAATGCGATTTAGCACCCATCAGTACCCTGTCTTTGACGGACAATGTGGTGGAGTTCATGGCCTTGCAGCTTCAGAAGTTACCTGCGGTCACCCAAGGGGTTTTGAAGCTAGCCGCTTGTATTGGCAACCAGTTTGATTTGAGCACCTTGGCGATTGTTTCTGAACAGTCAGAAACGGAGACCGCCGCCGCCCTCTGGAAAGCGTTGCAAGAGGGATTAATTTTGCCCCAAAGCGAGGTTTATAAATTCTATTTGGGTCAAGAAACACCAGAGACAACGGAAACAGAAGCCACAGTGAGCGATCGGGCTGTTTATCGCTTTTTGCACGATCGCGTTCAACAGGCAGCCTATGCCTTGATTGATGACGACCAAAAACAGGCAACCCATCTTTGTGTGGGTCGGCTGCTGTTGGAACAACTTTCAGAGCGTGATCGGGAAGAACGAATCTTTGAAATTGTTAACCACCTCAATGTGGGTCAAGCGCTCATTGCAGCCCCCAACCAACAGCGGGAATTAGCCCAATTAAATTTCTTAGCCGGTTGCAAGGCCAAAGCTGCCACCGCCTACGCCGCCGCATTGACCTATGTTCGCACGGCGATCGAGTTGCTACCGGAGGCGATCGCCCAAAAGGACTATGACCTCAGTTTTAGGCTCGATAAAGAACGGGCAGAAATTGAATATTTGAACGGCAACCTGGAAGCAGCAGAAATTTGGATTGAAAGAGCCTTGGGCAAGGCAAAGACTTCCTTGGAAAAAGCCGATGTTTACAACATGTCGATCTTGCAATATACCTTGCAAGCCAAATATCCCGAAGCGATTCAAGCGGGCCGTCAAGGCTTAGCCCTTTTGGATATTGATCTGCCTGTTGATCACTTGGAATCAGTCCTGGCTCAGGAATTAAACCAAGCTAAAACATTGGCCAATCATAATTCCTTTGAGGTGCTCACTCAGTTGCCGATTATGACTGAGCCAGAGCAAAAAATGGCCATCAAGCTGTTAATTAGCATGGGGCCACCCACCTATCGCTCCCATCAACGACTATGGTCGGTCATTTGTGCCAAGGCGGTGAACCTTTGTTTGCAATATGGCAACACACCGGAAATTGGCTATATCTACCCGGCTTTTGGTGGGCTACGGGGCTATGCCTTGAATAACTATCAAGGCACTGATCAATTGCTGGATATTACCCTGCAATTAATTCAAGCTTTTAATAACAAGTCCGCTGAAAGTGTGGCTTATCTGATGATTGGCAGTTCCTTACGCCATTGGTCAGATCCCCTCAAAATAGCTACGGAAGATTACCTATCTTCCTATCGAGTGGGGCTGGAATCGAGCAACTTGCAATACGCGGCCTACGCCTTTGGCCACAATATGTATTGCCGGTTTTATCAAAGCTTGCCTCTAGATCAACTGTTTGATGAAATTACAGAGTATTTAAATTTTAGTCGCAAGCATAAAAATCAGTGGGCGATCGACCTGATGTTAGGTGGGCTGTCCGTGGTTGCCAATCTCCTAGACCCGGAGTATGACCCAACGGATTTATCGATCGGCTGGGGAAAAATTCAGTCGGAGCTAGCCTATCTGGAACAATGCCGAATTCACAAAAATTGGCAAGTTATTTGCATTTTCAATATTCTGCGCACCCAAGTTCTTCTGATTTTTGATCAACTGGAAGAGGCCTATTATTACGGTCAGCAGGCGGAATCAGAAATTATTAATGTGGCTCCTCAAGGGTTGTTACCCTATGTTCATCATTGTTTTGTCTATGCGCTGCTCTTAGCTGCGCGATATGAACAAACGCCCGAAGAGCAAAAAGCCAGAGATTGGACAACCATCATTCGTTATCGTGACCAGCTCAAGCTCTGGGCCGATAACTGTCCTGAAAACTTCTTACATCTTTACTTTTTGGTGAAGGCAGAAACCGATCGCCTCACCAATCAATATCCTGAGGCGATCGAGTCCTATGATTGGGCGATCGCCAACGCCAAAGGCATGGGCTATCTCCAGGAAGAAGCCCTGGCCAATGAACTGGCTGCGAAGTTTTATATGGGTTGGGGTAAGGAGAAAATTGCCGCTGTCTATCTCCAAGAAGCCTACTATTGCTATGCCCGCTGGGGAGCTAAAGCCAAAATTCGAGATCTGGAAATTCGCTATCCCAAATTGTTGCGACCAATTCTTCAGGCGAGTTCCACCTCGGTTGACTTTCTCAACACGTTGATGACTCTTACTTCGGTTAACCCGACCATCCACAGCAGCACGCGCAAAAGTGCCAGCAGCGCCCGGCTGAACCAAACCTTGGACTTTGCCAGTATTTTGCGAGCGTCACAGGCCCTTTCTAGCACCATTCAATTAGAGGAATTGTTGGGTCAGCTCACGCAGATTATTTTGCAAAACTCCGGAGCGGAACGCTGCGTTTTGGTGCTGGCTGATGATCGTGGAAGCTGGCAAGTGCGTGCTACAGCCACACTGAAATCAACCCAACTGGGCAATGATCCTTTAACCGATCATAGTCAAGTGCCAGCCAAGCTCATTCGGTATGTAAAAAATACCCAAGAACTGGTCGTTATTGATGATTTGGTTACGGATTTGCCAGTCATTGGGAACTACTTAAATCAACACCAACCGAAGAGCGTCCTTTGTTTACCCATCCTCAATCAGGGGCAATTACTGGGTTGTTTGTATTTGGAAAATCGGCTAGCTGCTGGAGTTTTCACCAACGATCGGGTAATTATTCTCAACTTCCTTTGCACGCAAGCGGCTATTTCTCTCAACAACGCCAAGCTTTATCAGCAGGTACAACAGTCTTTCACGGACTTACAGCAAGCGCAATTAAAGCTAGTCCAAAGTGAAAAAATGTCGGCTTTGGGAAGTTTAGTGGCGGGAGTTGCCCACGAAATTAACAACCCGATCGGCTGCATTATTGGCAACATTGACGCAACCCAAATTTATATTGAAGATCTCCTGGGCTTGCTCGATCTCTATGCTCAAGAGTTGCCGAATCCCAGCGCCCAAATTCAAGCGGAATTGGAAACAGTGGATTTGGACTATGTGCGCGATGATGCTATGCAACTGATTCGGGCCATGAAGGAAAGTGGCGATCGAATTCGGGCCATCAGCAAAAGTTTGAGAACATTCTCCCGAGCGGACACAGAAAGCAAGCAATTGTTTGATGTGCGCGAAGGCATTGACAGCACCGTTTTGATCTTGCGCCATCGCCTGAAGGGTAATGATCACCGACCAGCAATTCATGTGGCAACTAATTACGATCCAGTGCCCGAAATCTATTGCTTTCCAGGGCAACTGAACCAGGTGTTTATGAATTTGTTAGCCAATGCGATCGATGCGTTGGATGAGGCCAGTCAAGGGCAGAGTTTTGCAGCATTAACCGCCGCCGCTCAGGCAATTTCCATTCGCGTTACGTCCGATCAAGCAACTGTTCAAGTCACGATCGCCGATAACGGGGTGGGAATTCCCGAGGAAATTATCGGCAAGATTTTTGACCAGGCATTTACGACTAAGGCAGTGGGTCGCGGAACGGGGTTAGGATTAGCGATCGCCCGCCAAATTGTGGTGGATATCCATGGGGGCAGCTTGGAGGCAAAATCAACGATCGGTCAGGGGACAGAATTTGTGATTTGTTTGCCGATCGATCGCCCCAATTAACCTGTAATCAATTGCTCATCGAATGCATTGCTCATCGATCGCCCCCATGAATCGTTTCACCCCAATGAATCGTTAATGCGATCCAAAATCTGAAATCTAATCCCAGAAATAATCCTATCCAAGAAATTGGATAGCCCCTTGGCGCAACAGTTCCCAGCCCGTCGGCCCCCAGCGCACCACGGTGGACGGCTCGCCGGAACCCACTTCCGAATCGCCCATAGCGGCCACTTCATCGGGGCTGAGGGTCAGCAGTTCGGGAAATTCCCGGTTGATGTCCGCGATCGTCCGCAGAGGCGGCTGTCCCGATCGATTCACACTGGTGGTGAGCAGCGGCCCCGTTTGGGCCAAAATCGCCTTGGCCACTTCGCAGGCGGGAACCCGCAACCCGATCGAGCGCGTGGGGCCCAAGATGTCGTTCATGGGCGGCAGGCGATCACTCTGGGCAGGCAACACGATCGTTAAGGCTCCTGGCCAATAGTCTTGGGCGATCACCTGCCATTGGCCCAGGTCACCAGCCCGATCGTCCACATAGGGCCACAAATCCGCTGGCTGGGCCCCCATCAAAATCAAGGGCTTTTGGAAATCGCGCTGCTTGGTGGCGTAGACCGCCGGGGCCCGATCGGGCCGGGCCGCCAGAGCCGGAACCGTATCCGTGGGGAAGCTGGCGAGGGCGGTTCCTGTCCGCAAACCAGCGATCAGGGCTGAGAGGGTGACTTGGGGCAAGCTGAGAACTCCTGGTGCGATCGCAACAGTTGGCCAAATCGGCGAAAAATTACAAGAAATTGGGAGAGATTAGGAAAAATCAGGGTGCGAGAACTGCGGGCGCTTGGCACAACCGGGCGCAACCTAGTGGCGTGGCAGGCTCCATTCATTGGGTCAAAGGCACGAAGCCAGTCGTAGTAACAAGGGGCTTAAGCCCCTTGCTGCCTAACGAGTTGGTGACGGCAACAGTCATTTAACTTGACCTATCAAAATAAGCTTGCCGAACTACTAGCCGCTGCATCAACCCCTAAACCTCATCATCTTCGTCATAGAACCGGGTGGAAAAAACAGGCTCCGACATTTTGCTTGTGGGAATTAGGGGCGGCTGCTCTGCGTCGCGAGAGTCGAGGGCCGGCAAATCAACCACCGTGGGAATGATTGGAGGATCGGTGATTGCGTCCTTCGCCGCGTTCTCCAGGGGATCCAAGTCCTGATCGACTGCCGCAACTGCGAGGCCATCCCGATCGCCCGCTTCATCTTGATCGAGCGGGTCGATCGCCAAGGGATCGAGCATTTCCGTGAGGGTTGGCGGCTGCGGTGGATTCGGCTCCAAATCCGTCGCTTCGTCGGGATGCACCGTGGCCCGATCGCTGGCCCGTCGAAACACCAGGTTGGTTTGACCATTCACCTCGATCGCTTCCACCTCGATCGTGTCGCCTTCGGTGAATTCTCCGGCCAGAATTTGATCGGCGATCGGGTTTTCCAGTTCCTTTTGGATCGCTCGCTTCAGGGGGCGGGCCCCATACACCGGGTCGTAGCCCACATCAGCAATGTAGGTTTTAGCCGATTCAGACAGGGCGATCGCGATTTTTTGATCGGCCAACAGTCGCTCAATCCGTTTCATTTGAATGGAAACAATTTGTCGCAAATTCCCCTTCGAGAGAGCTTCAAAAATAATCGTTTCATCCACCCGATTCAAAAACTCGGGGCGGAAGTGCGATCGCAAAGCCTTCAACACCCGATCGCGCATTTCGTCATAGCCTTCCTCTTCCAGGCTAGATTTCAAAATATGCTCGCTGCCCAGATTACTGGTCATGATCAAAATGGTGTTCCGGAAATCCGCCACGCGCCCTTGACCATCCGTTAAGCGCCCATCGTCCAGCACTTGCAGCAAGATATTAAAAATATCCGGGTGCGCCTTTTCCACTTCATCAAACAAAATCACCGAATAGGGATGCCGCCGCACCGCATCGGTGAGCTGGCCGCCCGCTTCATAGCCCACATATCCCGGCGGCGCACCCACTAACCGCAACACATTTTGCTTCTCCATATATTCGGACATATCAATCCGAATCATGGCATCTTCGCTATCAAATAGCAGTTCCGCCAAGGCGCGGGCCAATTCCGTTTTGCCGACTCCCGTGGGCCCCAAAAACAGAAAGGAACCGATCGGGCGGCCCGGGTCTTTCATGCCAGCGCGGGCCCGGCGAATGGCGGCGGCCACGGCGGTGATCGCCTCCTGTTGGCCAATCACGCGATCGTGTAAATAGCGCTCCAATTGCAGGAGTTTTTGGCGCTCCGATTCCATCAACCGATTCACCGGAATGCCAGTCCATTTTGCCACCACTTCCGCAATATCCGCTTCCGTGACCTGCTCCCGCAACATGGGCACGGCCATTTGCGTTTGGATGGCCAACAATTGGGATTCCTTGGCGGCTCGTTCCTCTTGAATGCGCTCTAGGTCACCATACTTAAGCTGGGCTGCCAAGTTGAGATCATAGTCCCGTTCCGCTTGCTCAACTTGTTTTTGCAGGGTGCTTTCTTGCTCTTTTAAATTGCCAATTTCATCGAGCAATTCTTTCTCGCCCCGCCACTGTTGATCCAACTCCGTTTGTTGACTCTGGAGGGTGCTAATTTCGGCTTCAATGCGCAGCAGTCGATCGCGCGAGGCCGTTTCGCCCTGCAAGGACAACCGCTCCATTTCCAATTGCCGCAGCCGCCGTTCGATCGTCTCCAATTCCACCGGCTTGGAGGTGATTTCCATTTTTAATTTGGCGGCCGCTTCGTCCACCACATCGATCGCCTTATCGGGCAAGAATCGATCGGGAATATAGCGATTGGAGAGCTGGGTGGCCGCCACCAAAGCCGCATCGGAAATTTTCACCCCGTGGTGAACTTCGTAGCGCTCCTTCAGACCCCGCAGGATCGAAACCGTCACGTCGATCGTCGGTTCTTCCACCAAAACCTGCTGGAATCGCCGTTCCAGGGCCGGATCCTTTTCCACATGGGTGCGATATTCATCGAGGGTGGTGGCTCCAATGCACCGCAGTTCCCCCCGCGCCAACATCGGTTTCAGCAAGCTGCCCGCATCCATGGCGCTGCTTTGGCCCGATCCCGTGCCGATGATCGTGTGCAGCTCATCGATGAACAGCACCACGGAGCCGCCCGAGTGGGTCACGGCCCGCAGAACCGATCGCAGCCGCTCTTCAAACTCGCCCCGAAACTTGGCTCCGGCGATCAGGCTGCCCATATCCAGCACAATTAACCGCCGATTTTTGAGGGACTCTGGCACATCCCCATTCACAATCCGTTGGGCCAAGCCTTCCACCACGGCGGTTTTGCCCACGCCCGGCTCCCCAATCAACACCGGGTTATTTTTGCTGCGGCGTGAGAGCACCTGAATCACACGGCGAATTTCCTCATCGCGGCCAATCACCGGATCCAATTTGCCGGCCCGGGCCTGTTCGGTCAGGTCGCGCCCAAATCGCTCCAGGGCTTCCAGGGGATCTTCTTCCTTGCTCACGCTGTCCCGGGCGGGGCCAGTGGCTTCGGTCGATCGCTCCTGGGCCTTGATGGCGCTGCGAATTTCCCGAATAGCCGCCTCCACGTCCTGGGGATCCACCCGTAGCGATCGCAGAACTTTGCGCCCCACTCGATCGTCATCGGCAAAGGCCAACAGCAGGTGATCAATGCCAATTTCCCGATCGCCCCAGGACTCCCGAGCCACATCAGCCCGATCGAGCAGGGCATCTAACCCCCGCCCCAGATAGAGCTGGTCACCCGCGCCGCCCCGGGGTTGCCGCTGGCCAAAATTTTCCAACTGCCGCGCCACCTGGGCCGGATCCAGTTGGGCCCGCTCCAACACCACCGCCGCCGTGTCGTTAATTTCCAGCAGAGCCAAGATCACATGCTCCACCTCCAGGTTCTGCTGGCGCATCCGGCGGGCCACTTCTTGGGAATTAACGATCGCTTCCCAGGCTTTTTCGGTGAACTGATTGGGGTCGGTGGGCTGCATGGATGGCGCTAGGAAAAGTGAGCATGGCCCGATCGTAGTCGATCGGGAGTGCCTACGAGGACGTTGGCTATTTTAGGGGTTAATCAACAGCCTGAAGACAAGTTTGGGCGAGCTGCTCCGCTTGGGCCGGGTCGATCGACTCAGGCGTTGCCAATACCTGGCCGTTCAGGCCGCTCCCTTGCCAATAGTCCACAAACTCCGACGCAGCACCGCAGAGGATCCAGCGCGAGGGGGTTGCTTGGCCGTAGGCGGTGATGGTTTCGATCGCCAGGGAAAACCCACCGGCCTTGAATTTGGGGTTCAAATCCCCGTCATATTCAAACTTGCTCAACATCAACTGCACCGCCCGCAAGGCTCGGGCATCAAACCCGGGAGCATCGGTCAAGGTACGGGCCCGAAACACCGGCCGCAAGGTTCGGAACGGAATGCGCACCGTTTGCCAAATGTTATAGACCGTATCAAAAGAGGCGCAATAGCCAATGCCATCCCAGCGGGATTCCGCGCGCAAAATGAGCTTGTAGCGTTGGCCATCGCCCTTGATGCGCAATTCCAACCCCTCAAAGGCCGACAGATTAATCGGCTCCTGAAAATTGCGGGTGCGAATGGAGGCGAACCCCCCGGAATTGTCGGTGGAAACATTCCCCGCAAACAGGCCATATCCATTAAACAAACGCAGATCGCTGCTGCTGACTCCGCCCATCACTACATCATCGATCGCCCCCCAAACTTGGGCCAGTTCGGGGCTGGGTTGCCGAAAGTCGCAAACCATTTGCGGCAATCGTTGGGGCGATCGGGTCGCTTGAGCCGCGCGATCGACCCAGGCTTCGGGGGCCGCTGCTCCAAAAATCAAAATCGCCGCCGCCTGTTCGATCGGCGCTTCCGCCCATTGGTCAAGGGTCAGCCAATGAAGATTGGGATCCGCCGGCAGCCGGGCCCGATCGACCCCCAAGGCCCAAACTTGATAATTCCGTTGCAGGAGCGATCGCACCACCCGCCGGCCCACATCCCCACAGGCCCCCCACACCAGGGCGATCGGGCGCGCAGTCTGGGCTAAAGACGGTTCCATCCAATCCACCTTGGCCTGTGTCCCCATCAGTTTTTGTACCCAACCAAAATCACCAATCACGGGAAACACCCCAAAATAGCGCAGGGTGCTGACGAATCGATCGAATGCCCAAGTTGCCATTGGTTTGCGTGGGGTGAATCAACAGTCTAATCAAAGACTCGATGCAGTGGACTGTATTGATCCTAATGATTTCCCCCAAGGCTTTGCGGAACCATAGGGCCTGTCGTCATTATTTCGAGGTGATGCTGAAACAGTTGCTCTTCCATGCCCTAGTCGTCGCAACAAGATGCTCAAGCCCCTTGTCCCCCACGATCCGCTAACGGCAGACCTAGGGTTTCGTGCTCAAGACGACAGGCCCTAGGCCGTTATTTAACCCAATCGGTGGCGCAACCAAAGGGCCATGAGCGGCAATGCCACCCGATATCCCAACTCGGGCCCATACACCAACCCCTTTTGTTGCAAGCTGGCCAGGGCCCCTTGCAGGCCGCCCCCCCGCGAAAGGCGGTGTTTTTGGACATATTCCCGCGCATGGGGGCGATCGGTCGGATCCAACGCCAAACTTTCCAGCAGCCGCACTTGGGAATCGGGCAGCAACAACAGCAACGATTCAAACGTGGCCGACAAGTCCTCCACTAACCCGATCGCCGCGCGATCGACCTGCTCCGCCGTAATCGCCACCGGGGTCGCCGTCGATCGGCCCCGTTGCCCCGCCAGCACATCCAGCCAAATTCGCCGGGCCAGGGCGATCGACTCGCCAAAATGGCCGCCCGCATTCAGGGCAAACCGCCGAATTGCTTCCGGAGTCCAGTGCAATCCCAGCCGATCGCTCCGTTCCCGCAGCCAGGGTTCCAACTCGGCCACCGACAGGGGAGGCAGCAACAAAATCGCCAAATTATGGTCGGTGACCCACTCATCGGCCGTCGTGGCAATCAGGGCATAGCTCACTCGGGCTTGCCGCTGAATTTCGGCCCGCAAATATTGCTCCCAGCGCCCGTCACGATCCCATGACCTGAGGTGGGGTAAGTTGGCCAAAACCATCACCACCCGATAGTTCAGCCCATCGGCCAACTGTTGGGGCAAGGCCAGCAGCGATTGGAAACTCGCCCACCGATCGGCCGTGGGCGGCAACCGCAGTTCCGGCCGATGCCCCCAGCGGATGGTGGCCCCCATGGTTTCGGCCCACCGTTGCAGGGTTTGGCGCTCCCGCTCTTGGCGGCAGGCTTGCAAAATGCCCGTGGCCAAACAGTCCACCAATCGCTCCGGACTCACGGCCCGCAAGCAATCAAGCTCCATGACTTGGGCCCCCAAGCTGGCGGCCGCATAGGTCAAAAGGGTGCGCCGACCAATGCCCGGCACTCCGGCCAACAACACGTCGCCATCCGCTTGCAGAATTTGACACAACTGCTCCCGATCGCTCACTCGGCCCACCAAATAGGGCGGAATAAAGGGATTCAACGGGGGGCGATCGGGAAATGCATTCGCAGCCGCCACGGGCGAAAGGATGACCATTTTCACAACCTCAGCCAAACCAGTGACGGACTTTAATCAAGATCGATTGCGATCCTGATAGCACTATATAATAGTGCCAGCCGATCCCGCTGACTCATCTCGCCTTAGGGGATCGCAATTTTTAGCGACCAACGCGACTAAAGCCCATTTGCAAATTTCCTGATCCCAAACCCCGCGATCGCCCACCATCCCACTAGAGCGATCGGGTTTGGTCACCCACCCCCTCCAGATCTATGATTATTGACTCTCCTGCCCGCACGGCCACCCCCAACGCGGCAGCCAAGCCCGTGGCCTGGCATTCCCTGGATCCACAAGCCGCGATCGAGCAGTTGCAAGCCCGACCCGAAACCGGCCTCAGTTCCGTCGAAGTGCGCGATCGACTGGCCCAATACGGGCCCAACGAACTTGATGATGGCGGTGGCCGCAGCGTTTGGGAAATTCTGTTGGGTCAGTTTGGCGACATCATGTTGCTGATGCTGATCGGGGTTGCCTTCGTGTCTGCCGGCCTGGATCTGTTTGAAGGTTGGCAAAGCACCCAACAGGCCAACCTCAGCTTGGTGGAAGGCTTCCAACAGGGCAAATTTCCCTTTCCCAAGGATGCCTTGGCCATCTTTGTGATCGTGATCTTGAACGGCACATTGGGCTATTTGCAGGAGAGTCGGGCCGAAAAAGCCCTATCCGCCCTCAAAAAATTGTCATCCCCCCGAGTTCGGGTGCAGCGAGATCAGCAAATCTTGGAAGTGGATGCCAAGGAACTGGTTCCCGGCGATGTGATGTTGATTGAAGCCGGAAACCAGGTGGCCGCCGATGGCCGAATCCTGGAATTGGCCAATCTGCAAATTCAAGAAGCCGCCCTGACCGGGGAAGCCCATGCGGTGGATAAGCAGGTGAATTTGACCCTGGATCCGGAAACGTCCCTGGGCGATCGCCTCAACCTGGTGTTTCAAGGCACGGAAGTGATTCAGGGCCGCGGCAAGGTGCTGGTTACGGAAACCGGGATGCGGACGGAACTGGGCAAAATTGCCACCATGATCCAGTCCGTGGAAGCGGAAGAAACCCCCCTGCAACAACGGATGGAGCAGTTGGGCAAGGCCCTGGTCACCGGCTCCATGGTGTTGGTGGTGCTGGTGGTGGTGGGCGGAACCTTTGCCCTGGGTTGGGAAAACTTCCGCAAGCTGCTGGAAGTGTCCCTCAGTATGGCGGTGGCGGTGGTTCCGGAAGGGTTGCCCGCCGTGATTACCGTGACGTTGGCCCTGGGAACGCAGCGGATGGTGCGCCGCCACGCCCTGATTCGCAAGCTGCCGGCCGTGGAAACCCTTGGCTCAGTCACCACCATTTGCTCGGACAAAACCGGGACGCTGACCCAAAACAAGATGATTGTGCAGGCTTTGGAACTGTGCGATCGCTCCGTGCGGGTCACCGGCCAAGGGTATGAACCCTTCGGCTCTCTGCAACCGGTGGATGCGGCCGGCCAGGTGGGTGAGCCGATCGCCGCCGAAACCTTGGCCCAGGAAGCGCCGGACGTATATTTGCTGCTGTCGGCCTGCGTACTCTGTAACGATGCCATTTTGCAGTGCGATAAAACCGTGACCGATCGGGGCAAGTCGCCTTGGATGATCATTGGTGACCCCACCGAAGGGGGACTGTTGGCCCTGGCCGGCAAAGGCAACCTGAGCCAGGAAGAGTGGACGAAGCGCTATCCCCGCGCCGCTGAGATTCCGTTTTCATCTGATCGCAAACGGATGAGCGTGTTTGTGCGCACCGATCAGGCCGGGCCCCTGTCGCTGACAGCCATCACCGGCCCCGCCAAGGTTTTGATGGCCAGCAAGGGATCGCCAGAGTTGGTGCTGGAACGGTGCGATCGCGTCCAAAGCGGTGTTGAGGCCCGTCCCCTGACCCCAGTCGATCGGGCCGACATCTTGGAGCGCAATAATCAATTGGCCAGCAAAGGGCTACGGGTCTTGGGCTTGGCCTACAAACCCTTGGATCAACTGCCCCCCGAAGCCAACAATCATTCACCGGAACAAAACGGCTCCGCCACCGACCCCGAACAGAACCTAATTTGGCTTGGATTGGTGGGCATGATGGATGCGCCGCGCCCGGAAGTGAATGAAGCCGTGGCCCGCTGTCGCATGGCTGGCATTCGCCCAATGATGATTACCGGTGACCACCAACTGACCGCCAAAGCGATCGCCCAGGAGTTGGGCATTTCCGCCGAGGGCGATCGGGTCTTGACCGGCACGGAACTGGAAAAAATGACCCAAGGGGAACTGGAAGAAGCCGTGGGCCGCGTTTCCGTCTATGCCCGCGTTTCCCCAGAACACAAGCTGCGGATTGTGAAAGCCCTGCAACACCAAGGCAAAATCGCCGCCATGACCGGCGACGGCGTAAACGACGCGCCCGCCCTCAAGCAGGCCAACATCGGCATCGCCATGGGCATCACCGGTACCGATGCCAGCAAAGAAGCCAGTGACATGGTGCTGCTGGATGACAACTTCGCCACGATCGTTGCTGCCACCGAAGAAGGCCGCGTCGTTTATGACAACATTCGCCGCTTCGTGAAATACATCCTCGGCTCCAACATCGGCGAAGTACTGACGATCGCCAGCGCCCCCTTGATCATCCCGATTTCCCAGGTAGGCGGTGACCTGGTGCCCCTCACGCCCCTGCAAATTCTGTGGATGAACTTGGTGACCGATGGGTTACCGGCCTTGGCCTTGGCCTTGGAACCCGCTTCCCCGGACGTGATGCAGCGGCCACCCCATGCCCCCCACGAAGGTATCTTCGCGCGTGGATTGGGAGCTTACATGGTGCGGATTGGGATTGTGTTTGCGGTGGTCACCATCGTTCTCATGGTCTGGTCTTACAACTACGCCAAAGGAACCAGCCACCCCGAGAGCTGGAAAACGATGGTCTTCACGAGTCTTTGCATTGCCCAGATGGGCCACGCTTTGGCCGTGCGATCGGAAACGAAGCTGATTGTGGAAATGAATCTGTTCTCGAATCCCTACGTGCTCTGGTCGGTGACGCTCACCACGCTGTTGCAACTGGCATTGGTGTACCTGCCGCCGCTGCAATCTTTCTTTGGCACTTCGGCTTTGGACTTCACGGAACTGCTGGTCTGTCTGGGCTTCAGCGCCCTGATTGTGGTTTGGATTGAGGGCGAAAAGCTGTTCCTCCGCTGGTTCTGGAACAAGCGCTAGGAGATCGGCATTCAGCCAAAATCACGGGAATCACTGGCATAAATTGCCGTGACTGATAGTGGGGGGCGATCGCTCCCCTTTTTTTGTGGCTTTTTTCGATCACGCCTAGGGCATGGATCGAAAAAAATAGACCGGCCCCCTGGAAGCTGTCAGCGGCCGATGGCCAAAAATTGCTAAATGTAACGCGATCGAGCCAGTCTTCAGGTCTGCTGAACGGAAAGTTTAGGTTTCTTTATCAATTCATGAACAACCACTGACATTCTCCATCTCGATCTCGTCAGCAGTCTTGAACACCCAAATGGCTCCATAGCAGGATTCTTGGCAAAAATTGCCTAAAATTCTCATTTTTAATTCTTTACTTACAGCAAAAAAGATTTATGAATAACGCTTTACGAAGTCAGTAGAATAGCAACATCCATAAGGCAGTAAGTATTCTTGCTCACCACCATCATGGCGGATCATTTTCCCTGGCTGACCGCGATCATTCTGTTTCCGCTGATCGCGGCCTTCCTGATTCCCCTCCTCCCCGATCGCAACGGCAAAACCGTCCGCTGGTTCGCACTCAGCGTCGGCGTACTGGACTTTCTATTGATGGTCTATACGTTCTGGACGCACTACGACTCCAGCAACTCCAGCTTCCAACTGGTTGAAAAATATCCCTGGCTGCCGCAAATCGGCTTTAGCTGGGCCGTCTCCGTTGACGGCATCTCGATGCCCCTTGTTCTGTTGGCTGGATTTGTCACCACGTTGGCCATGTGGGCCTCCTGGCAGGTCGATCGCAAGCCTCGGTTGTTCTATTTCCTGATGTTGGTGCTCTATGCAGCCCAAATCGGGGTGTTCGTGGCCCAAGACCTGCTGCTGCTCTTCATTCAGTGGGAATTGGAACTGGTTCCGGTGTATCTACTGGTTTCCATCTGGGGCGGTCAAAAGCGCCGCTACGCCGCCACCAAGTTTCTGATTTACACCGCTGCCGCTTCGATCTTTATCTTGGTTGCTGGTTTGGCCTTGGCCCTGTCCGGCGACGGCCCCGTCACCTTCGACTTGGCAGACTTGGCCCTCAAGAACTATTCCTTGGGCTTGGAACTGTTGCTCTATGCAGGTTTGTTGATTGCATTCGGGGTCAAGCTAGCCATTTTCCCCATGCACACTTGGTTGCCGGATGCCCACGGGGAAGCTTCTGCGCCCGTGTCTATGATTCTGGCGGGTGTGCTGTTGAAAATGGGTGGCTACGGGTTGATTCGTCTGAACCTGGAATTGCTGTCCGATGCCCACATCTACTTCGCACCGGTACTGGCCATTCTCGGGGTGGTGAACATCATCTACGGTGCTTTCGCCTCCTTTGCCCAGAACAATATGAAGCGCCGCTTGGCCTATTCGTCCGTGTCGCACATGGGCTTTGTGCTGCTGGGCATCGCTTCGTTCACGGACTTGGGGGTCAGCGGCGCAATGCTGCAAATGCTGTCCCATGGTCTGATTGCAGCCCTGCTGTTCTTCTTAGCAGGTGTGACCTACGATCGCACCCACACCCTGGCGATGGATCAAATGCGCGGCATGGGTCAACTGATGCCGAAGGTGTTTGCGCTGTTTACGGCGGGGGCCCTGGCTTCCTTGGCGCTGCCGGGAATGAGCGGTTTTGCCAGTGAGCTGGCGGTGTTTGTTGGGTTCACCAGCAGCGATATCTATAGCTCCACGTTCTGCACGGTGACGGTGTTCTTGGCTGCGGTGGGTGTGATTCTCACGCCGATTTATCTGCTGTCGATGCTGCGTCAGGTGTTTTACGGCACGAGTGCGGATCTGGCTTGCGAGGTGGGCAATGCGGGCCTGCAAAACCAGGATGTGGAAGGCGCAGTTTGTTTTGGTACCGATTGCGTGTTGCCGGATCAGGCCGTGTTCCGGGATGCCCGGAAGCGTGAGGTGGCCATTTCGATGGCGTTCCTGATTCCGATCGTGGCGATCGGGGTGTATCCGCAACTGGCCACAAAGGTCTATGACGTGAAGACGGTGGCCGTGAACTCGCAGGTGCGGGAGTCTTACACGATCGCGAAGGCCAATCCTGAGTTCTTTGCCCAGGGTCTGTTCCAACGGTCGATCGCCCAGAAGGTGGCTCAGGCTCCGACGCTGGCGGAATAGGGCAGTGGAACCGGGTTGGAAAATGCCCGGTTTCGCCGCTCGGTGAACTCATCGGTTAACTCAATAAACTTCGATCGGGGGCGATCGCTATCTCAAGGAGATGGTCGATCGCCCCCGATTTAGTCACCAGATCCGCAAAAATACAGCCCCAAAAATACAGATCGAAAAAATACAGATCAAAAAAGGGAGCCGATCGACTCCCTGACAGGCTATCTTTTCAAGCCGCATTCAGTTTGCTAAAGACACCCTAGGGAATGGCGACAGGCCCTAGGATCAGACAGAAACGATTGGTTTTCTATGTCCCAGTTGTCGTAACAAGGGGCTTAAGCCCCTTGTCCCCCGCGATTTGCCAACGGTGGAATCAGGTTTTCAGGCGATTTGACGACACGCCCTAGGAAATTCCTGAGGAGTCCCTAGAAGTTGCCGAAAAATTTCCTGGAAAGCCTATTTTTGCATCCAGCTAAACATGGCCCGCAGATCCTTGCCGACTTCCTCGATCGGGTGTTCTGCTTCCCGACGACGCATGGCCGTGAAGCCAGCCTTGCCGGACTGATTTTCCAACACGAAATTGCGAGCGAAGGTTCCATCTTGGATATCCTTCAGCACCCGGCGCATTTCATCCTTGGTTTCGTCGGTGATGATGCGGGGGCCGGTCACGTAATCGCCGTATTCCGCCGTGTTGGAGATGCTGTCGCGCATCTTGGCCAAACCGCCTTCCACCACCAAGTCCACAATCAGCTTCACTTCGTGCAAGCACTCGAAGTAAGCCAACTCGGGCTGATAACCCGCTTCAACCAAGGTTTCAAAACCCGCCTTGATCAGGGCGCTCAATCCACCGCAAAGTACCGCTTGCTCACCAAACAGGTCGGTTTCCGTTTCTTCGCGGAATGTGGTTTCCAAGATGCCGCCACGAGTGCCGCCGATGCCCTTGGCATAGGCCATGGCCAGGTCACGGGCCTTGCCGGTTGCGTCTTGATAGACCGCAAACAGAGCAGGCACGCCTTGGCCTTGCTCATAGGTGCGGCGCACCAGATGGCCGGGGCCCTTAGGAGCCACCATCACCACGTCCACATCGGCGGGGGGAACCACTTGGCCAAAGTGAATGTTGAAGCCGTGGGCGAAGGCCAACAACTTGCCCGCGCTCAGGTTCGGCAGAATTTCGTTGCTGTAAACGGTCTTTTGCACTTCATCGGGCAGCAGAATCATGATGAAGTCGGCACGCTTGGCGGCTTCGGCCACGGACACGACTTCTAGACCGGCTTCCCGCGCTTTGGCGGTGGATTTGCTGCCTTCGTAAAGGCCGACAATGACGTTTACGCCGCTATCTTTGAGGTTAAGGGCGTGGGCATGGCCTTGGGAGCCATAGCCGACGATCGCGACGGTTTTGCCGTTCAGCAGGTCTAGGTTTGCGTCGTTGTCGTAGTACAACCGAGCCATTTGATTTCTCCTTCGGACGTGGGCCGTGCAAGGGGCATTGCAAGTGTTCGATCCTAGCGCAAAACGGCACGGGAACCGTTGGCCCGGCTCAGGTTGCCTGTGGGCATAACGTCAAACGGTGTGAGAACTGTTGATTTGGCTCAGGTTGCCCTTGGGGAACGCGATCGGGGATTGATCGTCAAGCGATTTATTGGGAACGTTGAAAGAGGTTTGGGTATGGCGTTGCTAGTGCTGACCGATGGGGATGAGCGGCTGAATTTGACGGAAGCCCAGGCGGTTTTGGGTCAGGGGGGCAATGACTCCCTCACGGGAACCAGTGGCGATGACATCCTCTACGGTGGCCTGGGCAACGACACCCTGATCGGCGGTGCTGGAGCTGACATTCTGGGCGGCAACGAGGGAGACAATCGCCTGCGAGGGGGGGCGGGCAGCGATATTTTTGTGATTGAGGCCGGAACCAGCACCACTGGTACAACAACGGCCCTGCAACGGATTGAGGATTTTGATCCAACGAGCGATCGAATTGGGCTGGCTCCGGGGCTGCGATTCGAGGATTTGGAGATTGTGCGGGTCAGCGATCGCGCCAATGACACCATCGCCACCAGCACCACCGACAGCCCCGGCGAAGTGCTGATTTTTCTGAAGGGCACAACCAACCTGCTGGCCCGGGTGGCCAATGTGCGGGTAGCCGACTTGGGACGCGATCGATTTGTGGAAGCGGAGGTGCTGCAATTTAGCGCCAGCACCTTCCAGGTTCGGGAAGATGGCACGCCGCTCACCAGTATTCGCATTGAGCGCAGTTTTCCCTTCCTAAAATCGCCAATCACCACCAAAACGGTCACGGTGGGGGTGAGCAATGGCACGGCGATCTTGGGCCAAGATTTGCGCTTGGATGGGCCGATCGTGGCGGAGTTTGGGGCCGATGAGCGATCGGTCTCGGTGGTGTTGCCGTTGGTGGATGACCTGCTGGTGGAGGGAACGGAAACCCTGCGCCTCACCTTGACGGATCCAACCGGGGGCAGCAAGCTGGGCGATCGCACCCAGGCGACCCTCTCGATCGAGGACAATGACCAGCCTGCAGCGGCTTCACCGGGCCGATTAGATTTCAGCGGCTCCGTCTACAGCGTTGAAGAAAGTGATGGTTCCGCCCTGATTGCCATTACCCGCACGGGGGGCACTAACGGCGAAATTACCGCCACGATCGATATCGTCAATGACAGCGCGATCGTTTTCCGCGACCTGGGCGCACCGGAACCCACCGTGGTGCGGTTTGCGGACGGCGACAGCACCACCCAATTTGTCCGGGTTCCTCTGATTGATAACTTTGTGGAGGATGGAACCCGCAGCGCCATTTTGCGGCTGGTGAACCTGACCAACGGAGCTAGCACCGGAGAACGCCCCGCCGCCCGCTTAGAAATTATCGATAATGACGGCCCGGCTGGAACTTTATCCTTCAGCCAGCCGGTTTTTAGCGTGGTGGAAGGCCAGGCGATCGCCTCGGTGACGGTCACCCGCAGCAACGGCAGCAGCGGCCCCGTCACCGCCCTCATTTCCACCACCAGCGGCACGGCGGTTCCCGGTGCTGATTTTGGCATTCCCGCCAGTACCCTGGTGAGCTTTGCCGACGGGGACACCACGCCCCAGACGATTCAATTCTCGATCGGGGATGATGCCCTGTTGGAAACCACTGAAGTGGTGAATCTGGCCTTGGTGAACCCGACGGGCGGGGCCTTGCTGGGGCGACAAAATACGGCAGTGCTGGAAATTGCTGATAACGATCGATTCACCGCCCAGATCAACTTTGGGCAAGTGCGCGATCTCCAACCGATCGGCACGGATCCGATTACGGGCGTTCAATTTTCCAGCAATGCCCTAGGAATTTTGGACTACAACGCGGGTGGCAGCGGCAACTTCACCGATCCGCTGCTGAATGCCGGAGCCGCCGCCCAAGTGATGACCTACGGAGAAGGGCGATCGATTGTGATGACCGTGGCCAACGGGTTTCGCGATCGCCTTAGTTTCCGTTATGCGGCCCCCTTTGCCCTTGATCCTCGCCGGGATCCCGATGGGGATGGCCTCCACGAAGTGACGCTCTACGACGGGCCCAATGGCACCGGAAACATTTTGGCCATTATCGATTTGCCCCGAACTGCCGACAGCAACTTACCCGTGGGAGCCTATGCCCTGACCCGTGATCCCTTCGTGGTTAACTTCAGCGGCATTGCCCGATCGGTCACCTTCGGTAGCCAAGCAGACAAGCTGATTTTGGACGACATCGCGCTCGGCTAGGCTGATCGCCACTGCAATTCGTAGCCTGCTGAACAGCAAAAATTTTGATTTGCTTCAACATTGACGGGTCGCATATCTAGTGTTTGACTGAGAAAGGTTTTCTGTTTCACGCTAGATATTGTGGGTGTCCCATCAGCTATGGTCTCGCAACTTGAGGTTTCCACCCTATCGCGATCGTCCAACTCCCTCGCTCATGGTTTGGTGCAGGTGTTTACCGCACCCCGGCGAACGTTTCTGACAGATGTAATGGCCCAGGCCCTGCGCGTGGCCGGCCAGGGACAGTCGGTGTTGGTGGCCCAATTCCTCAAGGGCGGTATTCGTCAGGGCAGCGACCATCCGATCTCCCTGGTGCAACGGCTGGATTGGCTGCGTTGTGACCTCGCGCGCAATTTAGATGAAGCCCAGCCCACACCGACAGAAATCGCCGCCATTCAGGATCTTTGGCAACAGGTGGTCGATCGGGTGCAGTCGGGACAATATGAGCTAATCGTGTTGGATGAATTAAGCTTGGCAATTCGGCTGGGGGCGATCGACTGCAAGGAAGTGCTGGATCTGCTCGATCGCTGCCCTCAACACCTGGACGTGATTTTGACCGGGCCCGACGTACCCCAATCACTGTTGGATGCGGCTGACCAAATCACCGAAGTGCGTCGCAGTCGTCGTTCTTGATCGTTAACGCTGGCTTGTTTGGGCTGGTCTGCTCGATCGGGATTGCGCCCTAGATTGCGCCGCCCCCGAAAGCCATCCCAGCCAGGGGTGGCAAGCTCAAGGCTGCTTTATGCTAAGGTGGCTTGCTGCCCTACCTCACTCGCTGACGATCATGCTCAAGAACGATGCCTGGATTACCGAGATGGCCCGCCAAGGGATGATTTCCCCCTTCGAGCCAAAACTTGTGCGGCGCATCGAGCAGCATCCCGTCATCTCCTATGGGTGCAGCAGTTTTGGCTATGACATCCGCCTGTCGCCCAAGGAATTCAAAATTTTTCGCCACATTCCTGGCACAGTCGTTGATCCCAAAAATTTCAACCCCGCCAACCTGGATCCCGCCGCGCTACACCGCGATGAAAACGGTGAATTTTTCATCCTGCCAGCCCACTCCTACGGCCTTGGGGTTGCCCTAGAGCATTTGCAAATTCCCGACACCATCACCGTTCTTTGCATCGGCAAAAGCACCTACGCCCGTGTTGGTCTGATTGCCAACTTGACCCCAGCGGAGGCGGGCTGGCGCGGCCATTTGACCCTGGAAATTTCCAACGCCTCGAGCGCCGATTGCCGAATCTATGCCAATGAAGGCATTGTCCAATTGCTCTTTATGGAAGGGGATCCCTGCGAAGTCAGCTATGAAACGCGCCGGGGGAAATATCAAGACCAACCCGAGTCGATCGTGATTGCCCGAGTCTAATTCGCACCCAGCCTACCGGTTCTCCATCTTCCTTTTCTGTCCCTCATTGTCGCTTTCCCTCGAACGTCATGGATCTGTTTCGCGTTGAAGTGCTTTCCGCCATGCCCAATCCTCAGCAGTTGGTGTGGGCAGCCATGCACCAGGATTATTCGGAAAACTTTGTGGTTGATGAGCGCGATCAATTCCCCGACGAGGCCCGAGCCGGTGAATTAATTATCAAGCACCTCTTGCAGGGAAATCGAGGACATTTTGGGCCGATCGAGCATCCGCAAATTGTGTTTAATGTGGGCTTTTTCCCCCATTCAACCATGCAGCAATTGCGAACTCATCGAGTAGGAATTTCCTTCGATGTTCAGTCCGGCCGATATTCAGGAATGCGAATTCTGGACGTAATCGAAGGAAAACGAACATTGGAAGAAGTTTTTTATTTACGACCAATTGATTATTATTCTGATCGTCAAGGGAAAAAGTATTTTTATTCGCCTGAGCAACGGCAAGCAGATTTGGATTGGTGCTTAGAAGCTTGTAAGCGCTATAAGCAACGTATTGAGGAAGGCCTGTCCGAAGAGCACGCGCGTGGGTTGATTCCCTTCGATGTGCGCCAGCATTTTGTGATGAGTTGCAATGCCCGATCGCTCATGCACATTCTCGACTTGCGAGCCAAAGCTGACGCACAGTTAGAAATTCAAAAGCTGTGCGATTTGTTGATGGTGCATTTCAAAAATTGGATGCCGGCCTTGGCCGATTGGTATGAAACTAATCGGTTGGGTAAGGCGCGGTTGTCGCCCTAGCGTCGAATAATCACGGTGGTGCGATCGAACCCCGGGGGCAGCCCTGGCGGCACGGGAGAGCTGGGATTATTCGGCGTGGCGCTGGGGGTGTTGCTGCGGGGGCGATTGGCTCCCTCGCTGACGGTGCTGGGTGTGCCGCTGCCGGTTGCACTGCGCCCACCCAGGGGATCCGCCATTCCATCCAGGGCATCAATCACAAAGGTTTCGGAAAAACCGGTGCGGGCCGGCCGCCGGGACTCTTCAAAAAAAGAGGGCTTGGGGCTGCTGCCCGAAGAGCCACTGGGGGCCGCCGGTTGAGCGATCGCCCCCATCATTCCCAGACTCATGCCCAACAAGGCCCCGATCGCCCCGCTGCCCAAACGCCATCCCCAGACCATAACCCGCCTCATCGCGATCGCCCTCTTCACTAATCAAGCTCAACCAACCAGGCAAAATTTCTCGGATTGTAGCCAAGTTATTGCCCCAGCCTGCACCCAAATCACCAGCCAACCCGATCGTCACCCAGATTGAATCCGGTGAACTGCCGCGCTAGGATTCCTAAGCGGTATCCAAAAACGCCAGCAATTTCCCTGTTGGAATTGCTAGACGAGCAAGAGCCATTGATCGTTTCCGTCGTCGCCGCCCAAACAACGTAGAAAACCGCTCCACCCGATCGGCCCCCTTTGCAACCCATGAGCCAAACCAGCAAAAAACGAGTTCTCTCCGGCGTACAACCCACCGGCAGCATCCACCTCGGCAACTATTTGGGCGCAATCCGTAATTGGGTCGTCGATCAGCACCAGTACGACAATTTCTTCTGTGTGGTGGATTTGCACGCCATCACCGTTCCCCACAATCCGGCGGTGTTGGCCGCAGACAGCTTCAAGATTGCCGCCCTCTACTTGGCCTGTGGAATTGACCTCAGTTGCTCCACGATTTTTATCCAATCCCACGTGAGCGCCCACAGCGAATTGGCTTGGTTGCTGAATTGCGTCACGCCGCTGAATTGGCTGGAGCGGATGATTCAGTTTAAGGAAAAAGCCCTGAAACAAGGCGAAAACGTCAGCGTGGGTCTGCTGGACTATCCGGTGTTGATGGCGGCGGATATTTTGCTTTATGACGCGGATTTGGTGCCGGTGGGCGAAGACCAGAAGCAGCACTTGGAGTTAACCCGCGATGTGGCAATTCGGGTGAATCATCAATATGGCAGCGAGGAGCGGCCGATCTTGAAAGTGCCTGAACCCGCGATCCGCAAGGAAGGGGCCCGCGTGATGAGCCTGACGGACGGGACGAAGAAGATGTCGAAGTCGGATCCGACGGAGATGAGCCGGATTGAGCTGTTGGACAGCCCCGACACGATCGCCAAGAAAATTAAGCGCTGCAAAACTGACCCCGAGCGCGGTTTGGAGTTCAACAACCCCGATCGCCCCGAGTGTCATAACCTGTTGGGTCTCTATCAGATTTTGTCCGGCAAATCCCGCGAGGAAGTGGCGGCGGAATGTGCCGACATGGGTTGGGGACAGTTCAAGCCCTTGCTGACGGAAACGACGATCGCGGCGCTGGAGCCAATTCAGCAAAAATATAACGAGGTGATGGGCGATCGGGGCTATCTGGAATCTGTATTGCGGGATGGTCGCGAAAAGGCAGCCGCCGTGGCCAATGCCACCTTGCTTCGGGTGAAGGATGCCTTGGGCTATTCACGACCGCTTTAGGGCCGATTCGAGGGTTAATCACCCGTTGATGTGCGATCGGCGCGGCCCCAGGATTTGAGACCATAACCAACTGGACAATGGAGACGGAAACAGCGATGAAAGCCGTGGTGTTTGGTGCAACCGGTGAAACGGGCCGGCGAATTGTGCAAGCCTTGGTCGATCGCCAAGTGCCCGTGCGGGCCGTGGTGCGCGATTTGGCCACCGCTCGCGCGATTTTGCCGGATTCGGTGGAAGTGGTGCAGGGCAATTTACTCGATCGCCGCTCGATCGACTCCGCCTTAGCCGGTTGCACGGTGGTGTTGAGCGCGGCCGGAGCCAGGCCCAGCTTGGATCCAACGGGGCCCTTGCAGGTGGATTATCTGGGAACCAAGAACTTAACCGATGCGGCCAAGGCGGCGGGCATTGAGCAGTTGGTGCTGGTCTCTTCCCTTTGTGTGTCCAAGCTGCTCCATCCGCTGAATTTGTTTTGGTTGATTCTGTTTTGGAAACAACAGGGTGAACGCTACTTGCAAAACAGCAGTCTGACCTACACGATCGTGCGGCCCGGCGGTCTGAAAAACGAAGATCGGGACACCCCTGTGGTGATGAGCACCGCCGATACGCTCTTTGAGGGATCGATTCCCCGATCGCAGGTGGCCAAGGTTTGTGTCGAAGCCTTGTGGGAACCGGCGGCCCGCAACAAAATTGTGGAAATCGTGGCGCGGGATGATGCCCCCGTGCAGCCTTGGTCAGCCCTTTTTGCCAGCGTTTAAGCGCGGTTCGATCGATGTTTCCTAACTCATCCAATCCCAATCCCTTGGGGGGTTCCGGGTCGTCGCTGCCCGGTTCGCTGCCTGGATCTCCCACCGGAGAACCCGGGAACGATCGCTACGGCACCGGGCTGGTGGCTCCCCAAAGTGTGGATGCGCGCACCAAAAAATTGATGCAGCGCACCTTCTTGATCTTGCTTTTGGCGGGTTTGGCGATCGGGGCAGTCATCTCCGTTGGGGTGGTGATCGCCTTCCAAAAATTTGGACTAGTTGGCGTACCCACCCCCAGTACCCCGATCGCGCCAGGGAATTAACCTCAAACTGGCACGCAACAAGTCGTTAGGATTGGCGCACCACCGCCCCTCGCACACATAACCCCAACAAGCTGCCACTCAACAGCAGCTTCAGGGTTTCCAGTCCAAAGTAGCCCCCATGCCAAAGGGTCATGGCCGCCGGAACCGAGGGAGCAGGACTAGCCCAAGACAGGGAAGCCCCTAGCCCCGCCATGGTTGGTGCGAGCCAATAGGTTTGCGCCAACATAATGGCCATCAGCACCGCCGCGATCGCCACCACCCACCGCTCACTGAGGCGGCTCACCTCGTGGCGATATCCCAACGCCAGCGCACCGGCCATCACCACCCCAGCCACCAACAGCCCCACATGGTTGAAGCCATTGAGCAATAACCAGCCCACGGGCGCAAAGTCGGGACGCTCCATCATGCCGCCCATGTAGAGGGCCGGCATGGCTGCCAGGTCGATCGCCAAGGTGGCCCCAACCCACAACAAGAGGGCGATCTCAACGGTCATTTTCCAAGCCGATTGCCCCAGACCGAGAGCGTGGCTGAGACTGGTTTTAAATTCAGAACTCATGCGCGATCGCCTCCTAAATTCCAATTTCTAGCCTAGGAAACTTCCGAGATCAGCGGTAGCCTTTGTTGGTTTTATTCATGATTTGCACATGAACCGTAATACCGTTGATTAACCCTAACTGCCCTAAGCAAGGGGCTTAAGCTCCTTGTCCTCCACGATCCGCTAACGGCAGATCTGGGGTTTTGGGCTAAACGACAATCAGCCCGGCCCGGCCGGTCGATCGAGGACTTGAATAGCCCAGGTGTTATTAAAGGGTTCGATCGCCTGGATTTGGTAGCGGGGATTAGTTTTGAGTCGATCGAGCCATTCTGTTTGGGGCCGATAGGCGATCGCCCGCTGGATGGTCTCGGGGAGGGGCAAATCGGGTTCCTCTAGATAAATCAGTTGAGCTTGGGGCGGCAGGCGACGGGCTAAGGTGAGCAACCGCAGGGCATTGCCGCTGATCACCACGGGGGGCTGAAGCTCGCTCACCCGCTGGGCGATCGCCGGATCGTCGTAACTGCTGTATTTGTTCCACCAGGTGGGAGCCATCACGCCTTGGCTGCTGGACCACAGCCCCACCGCCCACAGCAGGGCGATCGCCCCCGCAGCCCAAGACCGCCGCCGTTGGTTAGCCCAAGCCTCGCTAAGACCAAAGGCCAGCAACCAAGTAAGGGCCAAGTAGGCCGGAAGGAAGTAGCGGGCAATGGTTGATCGCTGGCCCCCATCCACCGCATCCAACAGGGCAAAGGGCAGGGCGATCGCGCCGGTCAGCAGGGGAAACAGCCAAATGTCCAGCGACGCAACCCGCAGCAACCGCCGAATGCTGAACGCAACCAGCGCCAGCAACAACCCGATCGGGAGCCAATGCCAGGATAGGGCGATCGGGTCGGTTTTCTGAGTGATGTCAAACAGGGGCCGATCAAAACAGGCTTGCCAATCCAGGGCGATCGCGCTGAAATTTAGGCCCCAACGCTGCACCAAGGTTCCCCAAGTCAGCTCCCGATCGATCCAACCCATGGGTTTTCGATAGGTCAGCCAACAAACTAGCCAGGGACTGAACAGCACTAACGCCCCTAGCAGGGAACCACCCCAGGCTAAAAGGTTATGGCGCAAGGCATTCCAACCCCGGTGCGATCGCTCCAGCCACCCCCGCAGGGCCACGTAGGCTCCTTGGGCAGCAATTCCGAGGGCCAAGGGCAAATGGCCGTAGAAGTTTAAGGCCACCAACAATCCGTAGGTCATCCAGGCCGATCGGGTGGGTTTGCCCAAGCGATCGAGCCGCAGAGCGCGCAACAGGGCCCAACTGGCCAACAAAAACAACACCACCGCCAAACTGTAGCCCCGAGCTTCGCGGGCATAGACCACTTGGATCGGGGAAACGGCCATTAACCCGATCACCAAACCAATGACCGATCGCGCCCTGGGCCAATCGGCTAACCAAGCCTGTCCAAACAGAACCAAAGCCGGAAACACCAGCAGACTCACCAGGGCAGAAAAGGCCCGAATCGCCGTTACCGAGTCCCCCGCCAAATGCGTCCAGCCCCGCAGCAACAGGTAATAGAGCGGCACTTGGTCAGGGGTTTCGGTGGCCAGGCTTTGGAGCGTCGCGAGCCAAGGCCGATCGCCCGATCGCTGCAAGGGAGCCAAATCAGCGGGGAAAACGGGCCGCCCCTGGGGCTGGAAAAAGTCCTCCACTTGCTCCTTGGTGTAGCCAGCAATGCGCACGGAGGTGATGGTTTCGTCATACCAATAAACAGCGCGATCGAGGGCCGAAAACCGCAACAGCACCGCCACCACCAGGACAAACCCAATCACCCAACCCGCTCGACCCGGCCCAGATCCGCCGGGCCAAAAACCGCCTAAATTCCCAAATCGGCTCGATCGCTTCGGGGGGCTGCTCATGACTTCACATCCCGATCGCGGGCAATCTCAGCGGCGGCATCTGGCAAATCATCGAAATCCTCCGGGAGATCATCATCGGGAACATCATCCGCCGGTAATCCCAACCCATGCTCCTGGTCATCATTCATGAATCGATCCTCCTCAACGGCCGACCAATCAGCCGGGGGCCAGTGGAGCGCCAAATAGGGCACATCCCAAGAGTCTTGGCGCGATCGCCCCGCCGCAAAGTTGCGCCCCGTCTCCGCACCGGGGTAGGGCAAATGTCCCACCGGGGCCGACAGGTCAAAAATGAGGGAATCGTAGGGAATGAGTTCCACTTCCCGATCGGGCGCAGTGCCCCGAAACCGTTGCCACCAAAGGGCCAGTCGTTGCCAGTCATCCTGGGCCGCCGCATCGGGATCAAACAGGGTCACCTGCCAACCCACATAGTCCGCCAACTGCTGATAAACCTCTGGATCCCACTCTCCCGGCTGCCCGCCCAATTCTGTCCACAGGGCCGCTTGGATACTCCAGCCAAATTGCCCGCGACTGTAGGTCACCCACAGCTCATCAATCTGTTGCAATTCCGCCGTGGGTAATTCCAGAAAGGAGCATTGGGCGGCAAAATAACGCACTAGCCGATCGGTTTCCCGATCAGCCGATCGCCAATCCCCCGCTTTCAGTGCTTCAAACAAATCCTGATACAAATCTTGGCGGGCAAACCCGCCCCTTGCTTCCGCACAAATCCGATGGGCTTCGCCTCGGCGGGCAATATCTTCGTAAATGAGCAGGCCATCTCGTTCAACTTTGTGGATCCAATCCTCACAGCCGGTCAACTCTGGTGCAAAGGCATGGCCACAAAATTTGCAAGCCTGGTGATCCAGAGGTGCACCACAGTTGGGGCAATGTTCCAAGGAGGCATTGAGGGCCAAGGCTCCACAACTGCCACAGGGGCGCGGGGCCAATTGCACCTGAGCCAAGCAGTCTTCATGAAAGAAACGCTGCAACTGGGGTAAATAGACCACCGCTGAGGGGGCGATCGGCTGCTGACAAACCGCACAGGGCAATCCTAAATAGTCGATCGCCCCGCAATGGGGACAGGCCGCCGCCCCCAAGGGCACCGCTCCGCCACAGTCCAGGCAGGTGGATAACTCAGCCATGCATTCTCCTGCGTTGCTCAACCCCGGGCGATCGCTCCAGTTATGCAAGATTTTGCAACCATCGGGGGCGATCGGCGTTTGTCTGTGGGTTATTTTGCCTGATTTTCTGGTTCCCATTTCCTGACGCTCAGCGGTTGATGAACCCTGCGGGTCGTTGCCTGAGCTGCTGGGGGCCATTAACCGTTGG
The DNA here is from genome assembly GCA_001913845.2 of Limnothrix sp. CACIAM 69d. Taxonomy (GTDB): domain Bacteria; phylum Cyanobacteriota; class Cyanobacteriia; order CACIAM-69d; family CACIAM-69d; genus CACIAM-69d. Next base: position 48,062 of record MKGP02000059.1, read on the forward strand.
GATCACGGATTGATGGCAGCCCCATTCAGCATCAATTCAGCGTCAACTCAGTTCCGTAGGTTGGGTTGAGCTTTGCGAAACCCAACTCGATCACTGCAAGCCTTGTTGCTGTTGGGTTTTGTGCCTCAACCCAACCTACGAAATGATCGTTAATTAGCCCATCTTGATCAGAGGGGGTTAATTCGTGCAAGAGGTCTAATGCAGCGCCAACTCATTACCAATTCAGTACCAATCCAGCACCGACGGTTCAAGGGGTGCAGCCGAGATCACTCGCTTCGGCGGTCGGGGTTGCGGTGTAGTATGTTCGTTGCGACATCCGGCCCGTTTCGGGGGTCGTTGGTTCAGCCGATCGGCGACGCGCAATCCTGAGGCCTATGCAACGCCAAAAATTTACCCTTGGTTTCATTGTGGTGCTGACAATCGCGGCGATCGCCGTGATTGTTAACCTGCCCGTGCAGTTGGGGCTTGACCTACGCGGTGGTTCCCAACTGACACTCCAGGTCATGACCACGCCGGAAATTCCCCAGGTCACGCCCGAAGACCTCTCGGCCGTCCGCAAAGTTATTGATAACCGGATTAATGAGTTGGGGGTTTCCGAAGCCCTGGTGCAAACGTCCGGCAGCGATAAGCTGGTGGTGCAACTGCCGGGGGTCAGCGACCCGGAACAGGCGGAGCGGGTTTTGGGCAACACAGCGCGGCTGGAGTTTCGGGAGCAGAAACCGGGAACCGAGGCCCAATACCAAGCGGAACGGCAAGTTTACGACGAGCTGAAGGCAAAACGAGCCGCGCTGATTCAGGCAGGAGACAAGGCCGCGATCAACGAGAATCAGCGGGCGATCGAACGCAGCCAGGAAGCCATTAGCCAACTGTTTGAAAAAGCGGTGCTCACGGGCCAAGACCTCCGGGAAGCGGGAGCCGCCCCGGATGGTGGCTTGGGTAACTCTTGGGTGGTGATTATTCGCTTTTCGGCCGATGCAGCCGATCGCTATGCGGAACTGACCAAAAAACTGGCCGGTACGGGTCGCGGCTTGGGTATTTTTCTCGATCGGGACTTGTTGACCGCACCTGTAGTGGGGCCGGAATATGCCCAATTGGGAATTACCGGCGGCAGCACCGAAATTCGCGGTAACTTCACCGCCGACTCCTCCCAAGAGTTGGTGATTCAACTGAAGGGTGGAGCCTTGCCCCTGCCCGTGAAGTTGGTGGAAACCCGCACCGTAGGCGCAACTTTGGGTCGCGACAGCGTAGAAAGCAGCATTTGGGCCGGTGTGGGTGGCTTGGTGTTGGTGCTGATCTTCATGGCCGTCTACTATCGTCTGCCCGGCGTGGTGGCGGACTTGGCCCTGATTATCTATGCCCTGTTGAACTTTGCAGTATTTGCTTTAGTACCCGTCACCCTCTCGTTACCGGGGATTGCGGGCTTTATTCTCAGCATCGGGATGGCGGTGGATGCCAATGTGCTGATCTTTGAGCGCACCCGCGAGGAATTGCAAGCGGGCAAGAGTCTTTATCGATCAGTCGAATCGGGTTTCTATCGGGCGTTTTCCAGCATTTTGGATGGTAACGTCACCACCCTGATTGCCTGTGTGGTGCTGTTTTGGCTAGGCACAGGTTTGGTTAAAGGGTTTGCCCTCACCCTGGCGATCGGGGTGTTGTTGAGCATGTTCACCGCCCTCACCTGTAGCCGCACCCTGTTGTTTGTGGCCCTCAGTATTCCCTCCCTGCGCCGTCCTGAGTGGTATTGCCCCGGTTTAAAGGCCAATCTGAAAACGGCTGGCTCGGGCAACTAGCACCCCCCTTCGCCCCATTCCACCTGCTCTCCTGAATCAGCAAGCGCGATGAACCTGAAGATTATTGAAAAAAGTCGGTTGTGGTGGTCGCTGTCCCTGGCTCTGACCGTTGCCGGGGCGATCGCCGTGATTGGTTGCCTGGCCACCTTTGGCACGCCCCTAAAGTTGGGACTGGACTTTGTGGGGGGAACTCGCCTGCAACTGCAACTGGACTGCCCAGCCACCGGGGCCCAACCCCAATGCCAAAAATCCGTTGAGCTGGCCGATGTACGGGCCGTGCTGAATGCGCAGAATTTGGGCGGGGCGGCTGTCCAGTTGTTGGATGTGGACTCCAAGGCCCAAGACCGACATATCATCGCCATCCGATCGCAGGATTTATCGGCCGAAAAGCGCACCGCCTTGGTGACCGCCCTGGAAGCCAAATTGGGCAAGTTTGATGCCAAGGGAACGCTGATTGATACGGTGGGGCCCGTGCTGGGGCAGCAGGTGCTGAACTCCGGGGTAATGGCCGTGTTGCTGTCCCTGTTGGGCATTGTGATCTATCTGCGTTTTCGCTTCCAGTGGGACTACGCTATTTTTGCGGTGGTGGCCCTAATCCACGATGTGCTGATTACGATCGGGGCGTTTGCGGCTTTGGGCTGGTTTGGCGGCACGGAAATTGACACGCTGTTCATTGTGGCCCTGCTGACGATCATTGGCTTTTCCGTGAATGACACTGTGGTGATTTACGATCGGGTGCGGGAAAACATTGCCCAAAATCCCACCGCCCCGATCGATACAGTAGTGAACGATGCGGTGAATCAAACCCTGACCCGATCGCTCAATACCACCGCCAGCACCTTGCTTTCAGTTGTGGCGATCTTCCTGTTTGGGGGTTCCACCCTGCGGGACTTTTCGCTAGCCCTGATCATTGGGTTCATCTCTGGGGCCTACTCCAGTATTTTCATCGCCAGTACCCTGCTGGCCTGGTGGCGATCGCGTCCGGGCTATGTGCCTCCCAAACCCGCTACGGAAACCGAAACCAAGCTTCAAGACTCTATTTAGCCATCCCCTTTTTTGCTAAATCGGTTGGCTGAACTGGTTGGCTGAACTGGTTGGCTGAACTGGTTGGCTGGGTTCATGCAACTTTGCCGTTGCTGAGGGCCTCAATGCAAGTTTCTTGCTTGGCTCCAGAGACCTCCCCATCGGCCGTTTGTCTCTTTTTCTTCGCCCCTTGCCCAAGCGTGCCTGCTCCTTCTTCCTCTCCCTTGCCCAGTCGATCGCGCTGGTTGCTGCTCGTCCTCTGTTGGGGCACGATCGGCCTAGCTAGTCTCTGGGCAATGCGCGAAGAGTTTGACCTGTGGCGCACCTATTTCACCTGGGCAGCGGTGCGCTATGCCATTTTTTTCAACCGTTGGCCGGTTTTTGGCCTGTCCCTTTGCCTGGGGCTGACTGTCACCACGCTGATCGATTACGGCCGCCATTATTTCTGTGGCCAACAGCCCGATCGCCTGCACAAACCCTAAATGGGTTCCAGACGTAAACCCTTTAACCAACCAAAGACCCAGGCATTTTCAAAACCGCGATCGCAAGTTGACTGTCGAGGAAAGTTGATAATAATAAAGAGTGAATTGCAGTGAGTGATCGCTCCTCTTGCTAATCGGGTTTAAGCAATTAGGCCAACGGCTCGATCGCCCCAATGGTTACTTATGCCGTTTACCCAGGAACTACGCCATGTCCGTTGAAATCATAGAAAAGAAGTCAGCCGCCACCATCCGTAAACCAGCACCTCGCTACAAAGTGCTGCTGCATAACGATGACTTTAATTCCATGGAATACGTGGTGGAAACGCTGTTACAAACCGTTAGCAGCCTTACCCAACCCCAAGCCGTTAACATCATGATGGAAGCCCATTTTAACGGCTTGGCTTTGGTGATTACCTGTGCTCAGGAACATGCGGAATTTTATTGCGAAACCCTCAAAAACAAAGGGCTAACCAGCACGATCGAGCCAGACGAATAGGAACCAATTCATCAGTTGTCTTGCGCAATTCTACGAACGCTAAAGACAAGGGGCTTAAGCCCCTTGCCCCCACCACTACTGGTGCTTTGCCACGAATGGTACTTTGCCAGTACCCCAAGTTTCTGAGCGATTCTACGAACGCTAAAGACAAGGGGCTTAAGCCCCTTGCCCCCACCACTAATGGTGCTTGGGAAGTAACCCAAGTTAAGTGCCCCAAGTTACTGCTCAGACATCTTCTCGATCAGTTAGTGTCAGTTAGTGGTTGGTTGCCCTATAAAGCAGACGGCTTGTACCCCAGCTTTTGGTAAACCGGGAGGGTGAAATGAAAACAACTCCCGCCGCCCGGCCGCTCGTCAACCCAAATTTGTCCATAGTGGGCCCGAATTGCTCGCTGGCAGGCAGCTAGCCCAATGCCATATCCTTCTGAGCGTTGGTCTCGTTGCAGTCGGAAGCGCTCCTTAAAGATGGAGCTACGTTGACTGTCGGGAATGCCGGGGCCACTGTCGCAAATGCTGACCTGCACATTTTGGGTGGTGCGGTGCAGAGCGGCCACATGGATTGTGCCCCCATCCGGCGTGTATTTCACGGCATTGTCCAGCAGGTTGGAAATCACTTGCCGAATCCGATCGGGGTCGGCATAAACCACCGGCAAATCCTGGGGAATATCCGTTTCTAGGGTTTGGTGCTTCAGGTGAATTCGGCTGCTGAAGGTGTCGATCACCGCGTGACAAAGGGCTTTGAGATCAACGGACTGGGGTTGAATGTCGGCCTCTTGCCCTTCCCCTTGGGACACTTCCAATAGGTTGGCAATCAAGCGATCGATCGCCCGAATTTGCGATCGCGCCTGCATCAACAGTCGCTCCCGCAGGCTGTCGGTCATCTGGGCCGCCTGAATGGTGTTGGGTCGATAGCTGGCCTCCAGGGTCTCGATCGCCATCGAAGCCGCCGCCAAGGGGTTGCGCAAATCGTGGGCCACAATCTCGATCGCCCGATCCTTAAACCGCAACAGTTCCCTTAACTCCGCCTTTTCCCGCCCTAACCGAAATACCTCATCTGACAGACGAATCACCTCTGCCGCCGTTGCCAGCGACGAAGGCGAACCATCCGCTGGCATCATTTCAATCGGCTGGTTGTTCTCCGGCGAGTCCAAGCTGTCGTGAATTGCCTCCTGCCACCGCTCCCACCAAGCATCCAATTGCTGGGCCAAGTCCATCCCCGTCAGGGTTTGGCGAGGGTGAGGATGCACCTTCACCAGCGCGGGCGTGGCAATCAGCCGGAAATGTTCAGCCACGTAGGGCTGCTCGGCCACGTCCACAATGTCGAAAGCAAAGGGGTAACGGGCTTTTAAGGCCTGTAATCGACCCTGAATTAGGCTTGCTTGCTCCCAGGAACTGGAGCGGTGATCCACAAACAGAAGCAGTTGCAAGGGCGCGCGTGAGGCAGGGAAAGGATCGGGCGAAACCGACATAAGCGATGAACCATAAGATCAATAAGTTATGGATCGAGGCGGGCCTGCACCGTGACCATCCACCCGCATTCCAACCAAAAAGGCGCAAACTCTTTACAATCAACATCCAGTAAAGAACACCAATCAAAATCAAGCTGCAAGCCAGTTGCAATCAAACTACATGCAAACGCCCATCAAGGGCAGTGGGGGATGATGGAGCTGGCAGTGGTTGCCTCTGTCGATATCAATACCGTAGAAATGCCGTCGCTGGATCAAGGATGGGGTTGGAAATGGGGCCGCAGGCTAAAAGTCGCCAGTCGGTTGAGTTCAGGCTAAGTTGAGCTTGAATGGGTGTTGATTTCTCCAGCCTATCGCTTTTTTCAGCGGGAGCTGCCAATTACGGTAAATCAGGAGGGGTGGAAGCGGCAATTCGATCGAGCGCCGAGCGAGCCGCCTTCGTCACGATCCCGGTTACAACTAGGGTGGCGACCAAGCCCAAAACAAAGAGCAACCACTCGATCGGGCTTTTGGCTCGCTCTCCATACCCCGAAAACAGACTGGCCAAGTCCCGAAAAGAAGCCCCAATATAAACATAGGCAACCGTTCCCGGCAACATCCCGATCGAGGCCAACAGGTAGTCTCGGATCGAAACCTGCGTTAGCCCCAACATATAGTTCAAGGCATTAAAGGGAAACAGCGGCGACAAACGCATCAGCAACACAATCTTGAGGCCATCTTCTGCAATGGCGCGATCGATCGCCTGAAATTGTCGATTTCCAGCAATCCAGCGCTGCTCCACCCAATCCCGAATGCCATAGCGCCCCACCAGAAACGCCGCCAGCGACCCCAGCGTGGCCGCCCAGAAAACAATCACCGATCCCCAACCCACCCCAAACAGCACCCCGGCCCCCAAGGTCAACAGCGATCCGGGAACCAGCGCCACCGTGGCAACCACATACACAACCATGAAAGCGACACCGCTCCAGGGCCCCAGATGCATAATTTCCGATAAAACCCACTCCAAGAACGCCTGCACGCTAACCAGCCTCCCTCAGCTCCAAATCGATGAATTTCAAGGAATTCCTCGTTTTAGCCCCCCAGTGCTCTCCGTCTATAACAATCCGCATCTATAAAATCTGCTTCTGCCAGCTATCAAGTCATCAAAAATTTTTGGAAAATCTTACCTGAAATCTAGCTTGATCTTTGCTCGATCGCTACTCGATAAATACTGAATCTATATTCCCTTCCTCGTTCTCTTCCTCATGGACAGTTAAAAGACCTAAATCGAGATTTTTCCCGATGAAGACCCCAATGATGACAGTAAAATGGTTCAATATTACTATTGTCATAAAATTGCTGAAGCAAAAGCTGCAACTAAAACGGTAACCAAATTCCACTAACTTTTAATTTGACTTCAGAATCTTTTCAGAATCACTTCGTGAATGTCCTATGGATCGGCCATCCCCAACTCCAATTCCGCTGCCTTCACACATTCACTACGAACTACTTCTTCAGTTGCTGGAACGAGAAACCAGTGGCACTCTCAAACGAGGCACCGAGGAACACCGACAGCTCCAGGAATTGGTGGCCACCCTCCGCCGGGCACTCGCTGTTCAAAAACAGTTGGAAGCCAGTTGCCAAAACAAACAGCTGCCGATCGAATATCACTGGTCGTTGAATCTGCCAGCCGTTGGCCCTCTGAGCAACACGGCCAAGGGCGAAGAATAATCCAGAATCAACGATCAATCAAAAACGATCGCTTGAGTGACAACTATCAATCAACTTCACTGATCATTGATTGATCAACTTTTGTCGCAATTAATCAATAAAGTAGTTCAGTTACTATCAGTTACTAGATGTAGCTGATTAAAACTTGGCAAACCCAAAACCTATTTGATCCGAAAATCAAAAATTGAAGGCTAGGTTAACTTAAATTCGATGAACTACCCCGCCGCAAGCGGACGGGGTATCAGAATCAAAAAAGAGTAAGCTGCTCATCTCTGTGCAATTTCAGATACTCATTACCCTGGTTCTTAACGTATCTCGCTATCATCCCTTCATCTCC
>MKGP02000089.1 GCA_001913845.2 Limnothrix sp. CACIAM 69d
ATTTTGTTGTTGATTTTCAAGTCCCTCTCCCGACTTGGGAGAGGGATTTAGGGTGAGGGTCTTGATTGATGCAAGAGGTCTATTGATCCAGAGTGGTGATGAATTCAGAGCGGTTGAGGATTCGCCCGGGGGATGATTAGTTGGGATCACTGGGCGATCAAACCGTTCGTAACCGATGCAATTGTCCGGAATTGCGGGCTGCTTTGAGGATGGCCAGAAATGGGGAATCGGTGGACTCCTGCAACCCAACTGTTAGGAAGCAGCCCCCCGATCGCTGTTGATTACTGTGGGGACGAAATAGGCGACTATGCAAAGTTGGACAGAGGGTTATGTGGCCGAAGTGGACTACACCCATGGGTTTTATCGGGAACTGGCCCCCACACACCTGAATTATGTGTTGTTGTGCAAGGGGCTTCAGGCTCCCCCGCTCGATCGCGCCTTCACCTACTGCGAATTGGGTTGTGGGCAGGGCAACACCACCAATTTGCTAGCGGCCGCCAATCCGCAAGGGGATTTTTATGCCACGGACTTTAACCCTAGCCACATTGTTCATGCTCAAACTTTAGCCCGCGAAATTGGTCTCAAAAACATCCATTTTTTTGATGACTCCTTCCAGAATTTTGCCGATCGGGCAGAGTTGCCGGACTTCGATTTCATCACGCTCCACGGCGTTTTTTCTTGGATTTCACCCGAAAACCGACAGCAAATCGTTAACTTTATTCGCAAAAAATTAAAAGTCGGGGGCGTTGTTTATCTCAGCTACAACGCCATGCCCGGTTGGTCTGCCTTTTTGGGAATGCGAGAGCTAATTCAAGCACAGGTGCTCTCCCAATCGGGTCAAATTACCAAACGATTTGATCAGGCTTTGAGCTTTGCCAAAACCATTGCTGAACAGGAGGCCATTTATTTCAAATCTCAGCCAGCGGCGCTCGATCGGCTCCAGCAAATTTCCACCATGTCTCGTAACTACTTGGTGCATGAATATTGCAACCGCCACTTCACCCCGCTGTTCCATCGAGAAGTGGCGGAACTGCTGGATGAAGCCAAGGCCAGCTTTTTGGTTTCGGCCCACTTGGGCGACCAAATGGAACACTTTCGATTGCAGCCCAACCAGTTGCAAACCCTGCAAACCATTGAGGATCCCGTGCTGCGGGAAACCTTGCGGGATGTGTATACCAACCAATCATTTCGACGGGATATTTTTGGGCGCGGAACTGTGCCCCTTGCCTCTTTGGCCCAGCGCGATCGCTTGGATCAGCAAACCTTCGCCCTCACGCTGCGATCGCCCCAAATTCCCAAGGAATATCCCTGCCCGGTGGCAACGGTGCATCTGGATGCGGAACCCTTCAAAACCATCATTGCTGGCTTGAGCGATCGCCCCCACACCATGGCCGAGCTGGCTCAACAATTACCCAACCTGGCCTGGCGCGACTTGCACCTTTCCTTGGCGATCGCGGTGGATGGGGGGTGGGCGATGCCCGTGGTTCCCCAAGCTGCCGTCAAAGCGACCCGCGAGACCTGTCATCGGTTCAACCGGGCCATTGCTCGGCGTGCTCTCACGGAAAACAAAATCCAACTCTTGGCTGCGCCGCTGGTTGGCAGTGGCATTGCGGTTGATCAAACCATTTTGTTGTTTTTAGAGTCCATTTGGCGCAAAACACCGGGGCCCGAATTAGCCTTTGAAACCTACAAACGGATGGGGCTAAAGCTACAGAAAAACGGCGAAACCGTTGAGAGTGATGCAGAAAATTTGCAGCTTCTGAAAACCTCTTGGGAGCAATTTCAGTCCCAAACTGGCCCCTGGCTAAAATCCCTCCAAATTTTGTAGATCTCTTGTTCTTCTATTGACATCCTCTAGTGGTGCGACAGGCTTAATCCGGTGGGTCAAAGTTGCGGAGTCAGTTACAGAAACAAGGGGATTAGGGCCTGTCGTCATTTCCATCGCCGTAGGGGTTGGGTCTCCCAACCCTAACCCGGGCGATCGCCACAACCCTGTTCACCCCTGGGAATACCCAAGAACCACGGGAACTGGGCGGGGAAACCCCGCCCCTACGACTGATTGGTTTAAAGAACGAGGTCATCAGGGTTTCAGGAAATTTGACGACAGGCCCTAAGCCCCTTGCTGCCTAACGATCAGGTAACAGTAACAGCCGAGTTGACCGATTAGAACAAGCTTGTCGCGCTACTAGGATTGGGCCGGAGCGGCGGGCGCATCGGCGGCCCCGTTGGGGGCGGTAGCCGGGGGATTCGTTGCGGGTGGGTTGATCGCGGGTGGGTTGATGGGTTTGGCGATCGGGCAGGCGGCTGGATCCGGCTCCTGGGGAATGATCGTCACCGGTTTGGCTCCCTTGGGCAAGCCCGCTTGGGTCGGGGCCAACATTTGGCTCACCACCATCACAGCGCGTTTGTTGGCTTCATTGAGCAAGCCCCGTTGGCAGGCGGATTCCGTGACCCGATCGAGCGCTGCCTCTTGGGCCCGGGCCATCAGTTCGGGGCCCGAGTCGGGCCCGAGACCCAAAAAGCCCCGATCGTAGTCATAAACGCGCGATCGACCCACATCGATTTTGCGATCGAGAATCTCCGGGGCCGGCAACCGAATCTCTAGCTTGCCATCGGCTCCTTGGCGAACGTCTTCCGGTTTCAGTTTGTTGAAGTCAATGCCGGCGCTGATTTCCCCGTAGGCGATATAGAGCAGCTTGGTGGAACCGACGACGAATTGCCCCAACACCCGATCGCGCTGGGCCGGGACGATCGCCTCCATCGAAAACACGGTGGTGGTCAGTTCGCTGGCCCCGCGAATTTGGTCGATCGTCAGCGATCGCACATCGGCCTTGGCCGGCGGTTGCGGTGTGTTGAAGGGAGCCGCCACAAAGTCGCTAATCCCCTTGCCCCAGTTGCCAATCCCCGCCGCCGAAGTGGCCACGATCGCCACCAGTCCCCCGGTCGCCATCAGGGCGAAATTATTGCTGAGTTGCCGCCATAACCCCGGTTGCCGCGACGGGGCGATCGGCTGGGGAGCTTGGGTGGGCTGAGGGCTGGGGGGACGTTGATCGACCTTCATAAACAAAGCCTGGGGAAGAGAATCGGACGAAGACGTTTAGGGAGCCAGGGGCCACAGCAATCGCTGGGGGCAAGGGGCTTAAGCCCCTTGTCTGTTGCGGTGGACGGGTGCGGTGGACGGGTGCGGTGGACGGGTGCGGTGGACTGGTGCGGTGAAAGCTTGAAATGTTGGCCTAGGCCGTTGCCAGCAATTCTAGCAATTCAGCTTCTGAAATACAGACCAATCCGAGCGATCGCGCTTTGTCCAGTTTGGAACCGGCCTCCTCGCCCACCACCACGTAATCGGTTTTTTTGCTGACGGAGCCGGTGACTTTGCCACCCGATCGCTCGATTAGCGCCTTGGCTTCTGGACGGGTCAGGGTGGGGAGAGTTCCGGTCAGCACAAAGGTCTTGCCGCTGATGGCTGCGTTGGTTGATTGGGCGATCGCCTGATCCGGATCCGGGTCGGCGGCCGCCAATGACAACCCCGCCGATCGCAACCGATCGACCAGCGATCGATTCGCCGCCGACCCGAACCATTCCCGAATCGACTTGGCAATTTCCAGCCCAATCCCGTTCACCGCTGTTAGCTCCTCTTCGGTGGCGGCGGCCAGGGCCTCGACCGATCGAAACTGGGCCGCCAACAGCTTGGCATTGCTCGATCCGATATGGCGAATTCCCAAGCCGTAGAGCACCCGCGCCCAGGGCTGGCCGGTCGATCGGGCGATCGCGCTCACCAGTTTCTCCGCTGACTTTTGCCCCATTCGCTCCAGGGTCAGCAACGGTTCGATCGTCAAGCCATACAAATCCGCCACGGACTTGACCAAACCCGCCTCGCTCAACTGCTCCACCAATTTTTCGCCCAGCCCATCAATATCCAACGCATCGCGGCTGGCCCAATGGCGCAGGCTACCCCGGACGATCGCCGGACAAGACGTATTAATGCAGCGCGTCACGGCCTCATCGGCCGGCTGCACCACCGCCTCGCCACAGGCCGGGCAATGGCTGGGCATTTGCACCCGCGCCGCGCCGTCGGGCCGCAGTTCCGGCAGCACCCGCAACACCTCGGGAATAATTTCCCCCGCCTTGCGAATCACCACCGTATCGCCCAGGTGCAAATCCAGCTCCAGCAGCCGATCTCGGTTGTGCAGCGTTGCCCGCGCCACGGTGGTTCCCGCCAACTGCACCGGCTCCAGTTCCGCCACCGGGGTAATCGCCCCCGTGCGCCCCACCTGGAACGTCACCGCCAACAACCGCGACGGCGCTTCCTCCGCCGGGTATTTGTAGGCGATCGCCCAGCGCGGGAACTTGTTGGTGAAGCCCACCGCCGTTTGCAGGGCCAAATCATCGAGCTTAATCACCGCCCCATCGGTCATGTAGGGCAGATCGTGCCGCGCTTGATCCCAGCGTTGGCAATAGTCCCAAACGGCCGCCAGATCCGCACAGCGATCGCGGTTGGGATTCACTCGAAAGCCCCAAGCCGCCAACTGTTCCAGCGATTCCCAATGCGTCCGAGGGCGATCGGGCCAGTCCAGTTCCTCCGGCCATTGGAGCGTGTAAGCAAAAAAGTCCAGCTTCCGTTCCGCCACAATCCGCGAATCCAGTTGCCGCAACGTGCCCGCCGCCGCATTCCGAGGGTTCGCAAACAGGGCCTCGCCGGCCGCCGCCCGATCGCGATTAATCTGCTCAAAACTGCTGAGGGGCAAAAACGCCTCCCCGCGAATTTCCAACCGGGCCGGCGGATTGGCCGTATTCAACCGCAACGGAATCGATCGAATCGTCTTGATATTTTGGGTAATGTCCTCGCCCGCGATCCCGTCGCCCCGCGTCGCCCCACGCACCAGCAGCCCGTTTTCATAGGTCAGGGCGATCGCCGAGCCATCGATCTTTAGCTCACAAACATAGCGAGCCGGGTTCACCGCCTGAAACAGGGGCAATTCATCCAAAACGGGCGATCGCTCCCCGGTTCCCGCCACCTTTTGCCAGCGATCTTCCCAAGTCCGCAACTCCGCCAAATCAAAGGCGTTTTCCAAGCTGTAGAGGGCGATCGCGTGTTGCACTGTTTGGAACCGCTCGGCCGGGCGGTCGCCCACGCGCTGGGTGGGGCTGTCGGGCGAAACCAGCTCGGGATATTGGGTTTCCAGTTGCTCCAGTTCCCGGTAGAGGCGATCGTACACCGCGTCTTCCATCACGGGATTGTCCAGTACATAGTAGGCGTAGCTGGCTTCCTGGAGTTTTTGGCGTAGTTGGTCGGCGCGGCGGGCCAAGTCGGCAGGGGCAGGCATGGGACGGCAAAGGGGGCGATCGATCTCGATGCCATTGTCCCTATTCCGGCCGGGAATGCAAGAACGTTCCGGATCGCGCACGGGGCGATCGCTAGTAATGGTCAGGTAGATGCACCCTGACGATGTTCCCCCGGCCCCGGCTGGGGGATTTTTGTTGCAAATTTTTCAGCTACGATCCGAGGTAGTCCCCCGCCCCGACAACGTGAAACATAACGTCAAAGTCTTCGTTTAGTATAAGTTGATCTAATAAATCAAGATCAGAGTTAGTATTGCCAATTCTAAATACCGATAGAAGCGTCGCCAATCTAGACTTGTCTTGATAGCGAAACTGCTTTGCAAAAACAAATTCCCGATATGTCTTGTCGGAGTTTTTTCAAATGAACAGCAGATATCTAGATTTTCTGGAATCAAAAATAGCCCTAGAATTCAAGGGTGTGAAAATAGGGGATTTTTTATATTCCTTGCACTTCATCAAGGGGCAAATGAATGACTCACAATCTTTCTTGATTGCAGGATCTACTCTTTTTGCTATTAAATATTGTGCGCCAAGCTCAGTGAGTCAACCAATCAAGAGATTTAATATAAATAATATCTTGAATCTTTGCCAAGAATATTATCTGTCTGATCCTATATTGTTTGATCAAGACTTGAGGCACGAATTTCTTGATCAGAATCCAATATTCATGATCCTGAGAACCATGAGCAACCAATTCAATTTCTCTTCTGGATGCATTCAAGAGTCTGCACGTTCATTATTCTTATATTCCGAAATTCCTAATCAACTTAAAAGTCCATCTGGATTTAATTTTGAGGAAAAATTTAAACTGCTAACAAAAGTTTCTGTTTTAGATTTCGTGTCTGTTGGATTCCTTGTGTTCGTTGCTGCATCTCAGAGCCACTTTCAGATAAATCCGAGCATTTTATTGAAAAGTATGAAAAAGCGAGGTATCAATTTAAGTAGAGATACTTTTATTTGTGCTTTTGATCAGATTTCGGCAGATCAGGCAAAGTTCATGAGTTTATATCAAAAAAGGAAAATCAAGACCAACGCTTTGCGATGTACGATTTCAATCCCTTGATAACCTATCCTGTCATTAAACCTTGCCAAGGCAAAAATTTCTTGAAGGATGACCAACAATTTTTCTATGCGCCAATTCCAGGTCTAATAGCTTCAAGAATCACAAGCGGTATTTTTTACCAAATGTTTAATGAGTACAAAACGAATTTTTCTGACTACTTTGGTTTGGTGTTTGAAAAGTATGTTGGATTAATTCTACAGAGATCACTATTTCAAGGAACCTTATTCTCAGAATCAGAGATTCGTGAAGTATATTCATCCAAAGAAGGTATGGCTCCTGATTGGGCTTTTGTTTATGAAGAAACAGTCATATTGTTTGAGTGTAAAATAGCACGCTTCTCTAAAGAAGCACAAGCAATAGCCAATGTAGAAGCAGTAAATAAAAGCCTTCTTCAGATAGAAAAAGGGTTAAGGCAGCTTGCTAGCTTTATTTCAGCTTGTCGGGCTAAACACCCTGGCTTAGAAAATTTCCATCATTGTAATAGGTTTATTCCCATCCTTATTTCCTTGGAACCACTTTACTTAATCAATACATCCCTTTTTAGGAAACACATTGATAATATTCTTGCTTCTAAAAGTGTCATTGGGCTAGACTGGCAAATACTTGCTGTTGAACACTTGGAATCTTTACAACCTCACCTTGAAGCAGGATATAGTTTGGTGCAATTCTTGGATAATTTAAAAAAAGTTTCATTCAATAACTTGCTTGATTCAATCGCAAATGAAACTGGAAAAACATTTGCTGATTCATTTTTATATAAAAAACAGAAGAAAATCTATCAACATATTGGACTCACCGAAACTGATGTTTAAAAATCAATACTGATTTTTTGTTCCAGTACTCTTAATAAGACTTGATCTGCTAGCTTTATGGAGCGATCGCCCATGTCTCTCAAAACGGCTATTGCCTATGAAATGGACTACTACGGCTGGGTGCAAGAACAGGTTGAACTGTTGGAGTCGGGCCAGCTCGATCGCCTCGATGTCGCCAACCTCATTGAGGAAATTAAAAGCTTGGGAGCTTCGGTTTGTGGTTTTCAGATCAATTGCCCGATCGCGAGTTAACGCATTAGTCAAAAATTGACCCACGATCGGGCGGGGGAAACTAATCGATCTTTTGCAAATAGATGCAGTGTCGATCGCCCTCAGTGATGGGAGTTTTAAAGGCATCTATACCCAAAATTTTTGCACCCCAATGGTTCAGGGGATCTTGCAGGCTGGCTTCTTCTTCCGCGCTCCAGTGACCTCGGTACAAAACCGCAACGCCTCGCGGGGCCAACATCGGCAGCGCATAGCTGGCGCAAAGATCCGCTGCACCCACGGCCCGCAAGGTCACCAGGTGAAAATTCGGTTTGGGGCCCGGTCGCCGCACAAACTGTTCTGCTCGATCGCACGCGGTTTGCACATTGCCCAACCCCAATTCCGTGACCGCCTCTGCCACAAACTGAATCTTTTTGCGCGTGCTATCCATCAGCAACCATTGCCATTCTGGAAAGGCGATCGCCCCCGGTAGCCCTGGAAAGCCGCCGCCGGTTCCCAAATCGGCCACGGTGATGGTCTGCGAGGCTCGCTGGGCCAGTACCGGTTGCAAAATCGGTGAAAATAGACCCCGCAGCGAATCCCAAAGATGCTTTTCCCAAAAGTCCAATGGTTCCGTAATGCGGGTTAAGTTCATCCGCTGGTTACCCGCTAAGATCACCTCGTAGAGTTGCTGAAATTGAGATTGGGTGGCTGTGTCGGGCTGCCATTGCAGGGTTGACTGCCAAAGGTCGATCGGGTTTGGCAAGGTGGGCGCTGTGGGAAGGGTCATGGCCATGGGGAGCAAGCTGCTAGGCAATTTAAGCGCAATCTGGCCCCGTTAACGTAATTCCTTGAGTCCAATCGCAGCATGATTCCAACGGTAGTGGTGGCGGGAACCCACAGCGGAGTGGGCAAAACTTCAGTGGCGATCGCCCTGATGCGAGCCTGGACGCGGCGCGGATGGGTGGTGCAGCCGTTCAAAGTGGGGCCCGATTTCATTGACCCGGGCCATCACCGCCGGGCCACGGGTCGCCCGTCCCATAATTTGGATGGTTGGATGCTTCCTAAGGCAACAAACCAAGCGCTGTTCGATCGCGCCGTGGCCGGAGCCGATGTGGCGGTGATTGAAGGGGCCATGGGGTTGTTTGATGGCTATGGCGACCAAGAGGCGGGCAGCACGGCCGAGCTGGCTAAGTGGTTGAACGCGCCTGTGGTGTTGGTGTTGGATGGTCGGGGCCTATCTCGCAGCGGGGCGGCCCTGATTTGGGGTTATGAAACCTTTGATCCGGATTTGCGGTTTTTGGGTGCAATTTGCAACCAGGTGGGCAGCGGAACACATTTGGATCGGATTGTGGGGGCTGCTCGCGATCGCGTGCGGATGCCCATTTTGGGCGGTGTGCCCCGGGATGAGGCCGCATTGATCGATCGCCGCCATTTGGGACTCAAAATGGCCGATGAGGATCAATTAGGGGAGGGATATATCGATCGGCTGGCGGACTTGCTGGAAACCCATCTGGACTTGGATCAGCTCTGGCAACGGTTGCAACGGGAGCAACCAACCCCGAAGCCCGAACCACGCGCACCGATCGCCCCCATTGCTGTTAGTCGTCGATCGCCCCGCAAAATTGGGATCGCACGCGATCGGGCCTTTTGTTTTTATTACGAGGCCAATTTAGATTTTCTGCGCGATCGGGGAGCGGAGTTGGTGGAATTTTCGCCCTTGGTCGATCGGCCGCCCGCTGATTGTGACGCACTCTACCTTGGGGGTGGCTACCCGGAGCTATACCTGGATCAGCTTGCCAACAACACCGATTGTTTAACGGCCATTCGCCAAATGGCCGCGGCCGGCAAACCAATCTATGGGGAATGTGGCGGTTTCATCTACCTGTGCGATCGCCTGACCCTGGCCGAGGGCGCGGGGCGATCGCTCTTGGGTTTATTACCGCTGCAAATCCAAATGACCCGCCGCCCCAAGCTGGGTTACGTGGAAGCGACGATCGCTCCTGGTGGCCCTTTGCCCTCAGGAGAAACCATTCGTGGTCATCGGTTTCACTACTCGGAAGTGGCAAACCTCGAAGCGGCCGGGGCGATCGCCCAATGCTATGACCTCTTGACCTCTCGGGGCGATCGGCTCACGGAAGGATATTGCGTCGGTTCCGTCCTGGGTAGCTATGTACATTTGCATTTCGCCAGCAATCCCCAAGTGATGACCGCCTGGCTCGATCTCACTGAATCAAGTGACTTGGTAGTGCCGTAATTCAGTAATGATGAATGATTGGAAGTTCTGCTGGGTAGGCAACCTTCCGTTAGAAATCAGCATCTTACGGACACCAACATTCGTTATGGATGCCAAGCATCCAAGCTTAAAGTGCTCAGCGCAGAAGACATCTAAAACTCGAGAGCGTTATTGTCAACATCTAAGAAATCTTTGATACCTTAGTAGTCAAAGTCTGAACGTAAAATTTTTCGTGTTCCAGTGGCAGGATCAATTTCATAAATAGTTCTCATTCCATTGCTTTTATGTTCTTGAAATAAGGGCTTAGCGGGAGAGCTTATTATTGGTATGATTGGTGTTTTAGAGTCTGCAGTACCTTCAAAATCTATTCCAAGGAATTGCTTTCTAGTACTGTGCATTTTACAGCTAATTCATAAAGAGAAGCTAAAGCCGACTTGGCAGCTCTAAATCTGGTTTTAGGCTAGACCTACCCGAAGCATCACCCAGCTCATGAGTCGTCTCCCGGTCATTGCCAATCCTACCC
>MKGP02000063.1 GCA_001913845.2 Limnothrix sp. CACIAM 69d
CGTCGATACTTTGCTGGGAACACTAAGTGGTAAAGCAAAATTGTGACGTTATGACTTTTGTGGATATATTCGCTCATCTCTGATTTTTACGCCGCAGAGCGGCGGGGAATTGACCCTTAGAGATTAAAAAAATCCTCATTTGTCTATGTAAAAAATGATGCTTTTGATTGCGTCCCAATGACTCTAAATGCTGGAGTGGGATCAGTTATAAAGGATCTGTAATCAGGACTAAGATGGGTTAATTAGGCTCTTAAAGTCATTAAGCCCAGAATGAAATTAATGACTTTAAGAGAATTTTGACCGCAAAAATGGGATCGTCTTGTGTTTGCTAATTGAGTTGAAATTTTGCCTGTGCAGAGCATGATCTGACTGAGAAGTCAGCACGGGGGTTCTTGATTGGAATATTGGTTTTAAGGGACAAATAAGAACGCAGTCGTGGTTGATGCGATCGGTTGGTGTGGATGTGTTGCGGTTCTTGATTGATCAGGAGTGTGAGGCCTGTGGTGGATGGAGATCGATCGAGCCGATATCGATCGCGCTGGTGGTCAGTCCTGGGATGCTTGGCCACAGTCATAAGTGGGGGATGGGCTGAATCATCGGTTTTGGCACAACCATCGGTGAAGTTACCGTCGGTGACCGGGGCCGCCCGTTGGCAGCCCGCACCGTCACCGATCGATCAAATGCTGAAAGCGCCAGCCACGCCGATCGTGATGGTTTCGCCTAACCGTCGCTACGCGATCGAGCTATTGCCGGTGGGAATGGTAGCCCTTGCCGATCTAGCTGCTCCGGCTTTGCCCTTGGCTGGTTTGCGCATTAATCCCCAAACGAACGGCCCCTCACTGGATGCCTACTATCGCGGCATAGCAATTACTGAGCTAAGTACGCGGCGACGACAGGCGGTTTCTTTACCGGCCAACAGTCGCCTCAGTAATCTGCGTTGGTCACGGGATGGCCGATCGCTGGCCCTAACGCAAACGACCGATCGCGGGCTGGAACTGTGGGTGATTGATCTAGAAACGGCTAGCCCCAGAATGTTGACGGGGCCAATTCTGAATGGGGCTTACGGGCCGCCCTGCGATTGGTTACCAGGAATAGAAGGCTTGGTTTGTAAGGTCATTCCTACCGATCGGGGTGCGCCTCCACCCATGCCAGTGCCGCCTGAGGGGCCGATCATTGAGGATCATGATGGACAACGATCGCCCAATCGCACTTACACCAATCTGCTCAGTAGCCCCCATGATGAGGCTCTACTGAAGTATTACCTCAGCGCCACGATCGAGCGGATTGATTTACAAGGTCGTCGCTCATTACTGCTCCCCCCGGATTTGTACGACCACGTTACACCCTCACCCAACGGTCAACATCTGCTGGTCGAAACGGTGGAAACGCCTTTTTCCTATAAGGTACCGATTGATCGTTTTCCCCGTCGCATTGCCTTGCATCACCTCAATCAAGGGCAAAACCAAGGGCGATCTCAGATCTTGACCCGCTTGCCCTTGGCGGATAACTTACCGCTCGGTTTTGATGCTGTGCGACCGGGTAAACGGTTGTTTGGGTGGCGAACCGATCGCCCCGCCACGCTCTATTGGGTTGAGGCCTTGGACGGGGGCAATCCAGGACAGGCCGCAACCGAGCGGGATGCGCTCTACGTCCAAGAAGCCACCGACTTGGATCAGCCACCCCAACGGCTTTGGCAATCCTCATTTCGGTTTCGCTATGCCTGGTGGGGCAATGGCAACCTGGCCCTGATCGAAGAAATTTGGTTCGATGAGCGGCGGGTTCGGTTGTGGCAAGTGGCTCCCGATCGCCCCAGCGCGGCCCCGATTTTGCGAGGCGATCGTAACTATCAGGATCGATACCGTGACCCCGGCGACCCCTTGATGGCTCAAGGGCCCTATGGACTTGAGGTGTTGCGACTGGCGACCGATCAACAATCTCTTTACCTAGTGGGTCAGGGAGCCTCGCCCCAGGGAAGCTATCCTTTCCTAGACCGCTGGAACTTGATTACCAATCAAACGGAGCGGCTGTGGCAAGCCACTGATCCTTACTATGAGTACCCGATCGACCTGCTCAGTCAGGGGCAACTGCTCACCCAACGGCAATCCCAGCGCGAGGCCCCCAATTACTTTTTGCGGAACTTAGCCAGCTCCGACAGCCCAGCCCAGCCCTTGACCCAATTTTCAGATCCCATTCCTGCCTTGGCTGATATTCAGCAAGAGATTGTCTATTACCAGCGGGCTGATGGCGTTCCCCTCTCGGCCACGCTCTATCTGCCTCCCGGTTACCAACGAGATCGGGATGGGCCCTTGCCCATGGTGTTTTGGGTTTATCCCGAAGAATATGCCGATCGCAACACCGCCGGACAGGTCACCACCTCCGCCAACGTCTTCAGTCGCCCCGAAGCCGATTCACCCCTGTTTTTGTTGGCCTTGGGCTATGGGGTATTGCTCGATCCTAGCCTCCCGATCGTGGGTGAAAACGGTGCAGAACCCAATGACACCTACATTGAGCAACTGATCGCGGGAGCCGAAGCGGCGGTGAACTACGTAGTTGATCGCGGCATTGCCGACCCCAAGCGATTGTTAGTGGGAGGGCATTCCTACGGAGCCTTCACCGTGGCCAACCTGCTGGCTCACACCAATCTCTTCAAGGCCGGGATTGCCCGTAGCGGAGCCTATAACCGCACCCTCACCCCCTTTGGGTTTCAGGGCGAACAACGCACCTACTGGCAAGCCCAAGAAACCTACACCCGTCTGTCTCCCTTCACCTTTGTCGATCGCATTAATGAACCCCTGCTGCTGATTCATGGTCAGCGGGATGCCAACCCTGGCACTTATCCCATTCAAAGCGAGCGGATGTATGATGCCATGCGCGGCTTAGGGGGAACGGCGCGGCTGGTGCTGCTGCCCTACGAAGACCATGCCTACGAGTCCCAGGAAGCGATCGGTCATGTGTTGTGGGAAATGGCTCGTTGGTGTGATTTGTACATTGGCACTTCCACCGTGCAGCGGCTGCGGATGGCTTTTCAGCAAGCTCACGCCCATCCCTAGGGGGGTGGGGATTTCCAACTTGGCGGTTCTGAATGCCCTGATTTTGCGGGCTGAACCCAAGCCCTAGAGCACCTGATGGGTGTAAGCATGTTGCTTCACGTTGTCTTCGGGGCGAACCACGCTGTTGGCGTTCAAAACACGCTTGCGATCGACCGAGTGATTTAAATCCGTCCGCCGTTGCCCGATCGGGATGTGTTGTTGGGCGCTGGGTCGGCTGCGGTAGGTGCGAGCCGCCGCGATCGCCCGGGGTTCAAAATCAGCGCACCAATGGGATTCGGGCGGGAACCCTTCCGGCAACTGTCCCGCCGCACTGGCAGCCAAGGCCGCTTCGATCGGCAGGGCGATCGCCCACTGATAAGAGGTGGGAATGCCTTGCAAAATCGTTTCTAGGGCTGCTGAAGGAATCGGCTCAATAAGGCTGACCGACTGCAACTCACCCTCTTCCTTGAGAAAGCAAGTGGCCAAGCCCAAAACTAGATAATCTTGATTGCTTAAGTCGGTGGCGTGGGAGGGAAGGCTCATAGAGCAATCAATCAACTTCATGAGTTTTGGTCAGTAATCTAGCTTAAAGCCACGATCATCATGATCGAATCGGTCTTGCATCGCCTCAACTCGTTCTCTCATCAACATTCCAGCCCCTAGATTACCGGCGCATTCGCCCTCTTGGCTTTGGATTTACTTTGGATTTGCGCTGGATTTGCGCTGGATTCGCTTTCAACTGGTCAGCATGACACTGTTCTAGGCAATTGCTTCGATTTACCAGCACAAAACCGTTCCAGGCGATCGCCCCGAATCCAAACCTTCATTGGCACGATGCAGATTTTGCAACTCAACAAAGGCAAATATGAACCAACGACTTTTACGCTCTAAATCAGCCCAAAGTTAGACTCCATCACTCATTGAGCGACTTTTTTCCTCAGACTTCCTTGGGGTCATGTTAAGTTATTTGCCAACCGGCGGGCCGCATTCTCTCCTCCTGCACCGACGGGCCAGCAACGAGGAAAAGCTGTGAGTCAATCAGATTCGGGATTTACAGATTTACCACCAGTCCCTAGCCAGGGTGGTGAGGGATCGACAGCGACTCCGGCTGATCCATTGCCAACGCTGCCGCCAACGGTTGCCACACCACAACGGGCAGCCTTCCCTTGGCCTCGGTGGTTGCGTTTGCCCTCCCGATCGACCCGCCACCCCTCCGATGGCCGTCCCCGCTCCTTCGGTAAATATTGGGGAATCCTAATTGGGATCAGTTTTTTAGGTGGCAGCACTGCCCTCGGCTGGGCCGGCTGGCGTTCCGTCAAAGCCTTTGAAGATACCCTGCCTTCTGCCCAGGATGTCTTCACGTTTTCCCGAGATGGCACGGTCACGATTATTGCTGCCGATGGCACGATTTTGCAGCAACAGGGGCCCGCAACCCGGGAGAAAACGCCCCTAAAGCGAATTCCCAAAAAGCTGCTCCAGGCATTTATGGCCGCTGAAGATCGGCGGTTTTATGAGCATGACGGGGTTGATGCGATCGGGATTTTGCGCGCTTCCTGGACCAACCTGCTCGCGGGAGAGGTGGTGGAAGGTGGCAGCACCATCACCCAACAGCTAGCACGGATTGTTTTCCTGAACCAAGAACGCAGCGCCACCCGCAAACTGCGAGAAGCGCTGTTGGCGGCCAAAATGGAGCGATCGCTTACCAAAGACCAGATCGCCGAAAGCTACCTCAATTTGGTCTATCTCGGTTCAGGAGCCTATGGGGTTTCCGATGCCGCTTGGGTTTATTTTGGCAAAAGCCTCGATCGCCTCACCCTAGCGGAAATGGCAACCTTGGCCTGTTTGGCTCCGGCTCCGAGCTATTTTTCGCCCCTGGTCAACCCGGAAATTACCAAAGAGCGCCGAAATATCGTGCTCGATCGAATGGTGGTGGCCGGTTTCCTGAGTGCGGCCGAAGCGGACACAGCCCAAAATGAGCCAATTGCCCTCAACCAAAAAATTCCGCGCCGCCTGATCGTCACGGCCCCACACTTCACGTCCTATATCCTGCAAGAGCTGCCCAAACACCTGCCTCCGGAAGTGATTGAGCGCGGCGGCCTGACCGTTGAAACCACCCTCCGCCCCGATTGGCAAACAGTCGCCACCCGCGCGGTGCAAGAGGCTGTCCAAAAACGCGGTCGATATCAACGATTCTCCCAAGGGGCTTTGGTGGCGATCGACCCGCGCACCGGGGAAATTCGAGCCATGGTGGGCAGCGGAGACACCAACTTCACCGCCAACCAATTCAACCGCGTCACCCAAGCCAAACGGCAGCCCGGCTCCACCTTCAAAACCTTCGTCTACAGCGCTGCCATCCAAGCGGGGATGTCTCCCTATGCGGGTTATGCGGACGAACCTTACCGCATTGGGGGATACGAACCCAAAAACTTTAGCGGTAAGTTCTCCGGTTGGCAGTCGGCCACTGCGGCCCTGACCAAATCCGTGAACATCATTGCCCTGAAGGTGATGCTGGATGTGGGGCGGGAAAACGTGATTGACCTGGCCCGCAAGATGGGCATTCAGTCCGAACTCAAGCCCACCTACTCCTTGGCTCTGGGGGCTTCGGAGGTGAATTTGCTGGAGCTGACGGCGGCCTATGGCACATTGGCCGCGAAGGGTAAACATTTCCCCACCTACGGCATTCGACGGATTCGCGATCGCCGAGGTCAGGTGATCTATGAAAACAAAACGAATCCCGTCGTAGCCTTGAACACCAATGATGCAGCGATCATCAACTGGATGTTGCAGCAGGTGGTGAATGACGGGACTGGGGCCCCCGCAGCCCTGGAAGGCCGCCCGGTGGCAGGTAAAACCGGCACGTCAGATAAGGCGCGGGATCTTTGGTTCATTGGGTTCATTCCGCAATTGGTGACCGGTGTTTGGTTGGGAAATGACAATAACCAACCCACCTATGGAGCCAGTGCGGCGGCGGCCGCCACTTGGAACGACTTCATGAAAGAGGCCGTGAAGGGGTTCAAGGTGGAAACCTTTGACAAGCTGCCGAACCTGTCTGGCCGTCGCTTCCGACCCAAAAAACGGGCCGATCGCGGTTCTCGGGAAGGCCAAGCCACTTCCGAAGAAGATCTGAAGCGTCGTCAGCGGGAGGAGCGCGAAGAAGAACCCCGGAGCGGCAGTTCATCGGAGCGTTCCCCGCAACCCCGAAGCGGTGAAGCGCGATCGGGACGTGGCGAAGAGAGCCGTGGCGAGGGTGAGCGTCGTTCTCCGCGTTCCAGTGCCCCAAGCCCGGCGACGGCCCCAGCCCGCTCTGGATCTTCGGAATCGGCGGCCCCGGTTCGCTCCGCCCCCGTTGCCCCGCCGCCGCCGCCCGTTGCCCCGCCGCCCCCGGCTGCCCCGCCGCCGCCACCGGTTGCGCCCCCACCACCCGTCGCACCCCCCACCACCAGCGACGGCGGTGGTAGCCCTTAGGGTATTGTTGTGTTTGGATAGTGGTTTGTAACTTTTTGTAATCCTTATGGACACCGCCCTGTTGTTTGGCCATTCCTTGCCGACGTTGTTTGGCTCGTTGGTGACCTCCCAGTTGCTGGCACTGCCCGGCGTGAGCCAGGGTTTTCCTTGGGCGTTTGTGGCGGTTTATGTTGTGGGGTTCATTGCGGCGGTGTCGATCGGGTCGATCGCCTGGTACAACTCCAAGCGTCCGGCGGGCTGGGAAGGCAGAGACCGGCCCGACTTTGTGCCCGACCTGAAACCCACAGATGCGGAAGGGACTACTAGCTCACAGGATTCGTCTACGGCTGAGTAAGCTTCCCGATCGGGGTGGGCCGCTGCCGTGTGGCTGTGTGGATCCGCCCCTGGGAGCTTAGCTAGGCTGTTGCTGAGCCGGAAGCTGAAAATCAGCGATGTCTTGTCGGTGCTCTAGAAATTCTGTCAGGAATTCTTGTTTCGCAGAATTTTGTATTGTGCAGAATTTTGTTTCGAGACACATTTTCGGCGCACTGAGACGCACTGAGACGCACTTTTAAAGCAGTTTGGTATGGAATCTTTAACAGCAAGCCCAGCTTCAGCGATCGGCGCAACTATTTGGTTAACGGGGTTGAGTGGTGCGGGCAAAACCACGATCGGGCAGGCTGTGGCCGAGGCCCTCAGGGCCCGAGGGCAGCGCGTGGAAATTCTGGATGGCGACCTGGTGCGACAACACCTGAGCAAGGGCCTGGGGTTCAGCAAAGAAGACCGCGATGAAAATATCCGGCGCATTGGCTTCGTGGCTCATCTGCTGACTCGGAATGGGGTGTTTGTGGTCGCTTCCGCCATCTCGCCCTATCGCGCCATTCGCCAAGAGGTGCGATCGATGATTGGGCAGTTTGTGGAAGTTTATGTCAATGCCCCCTTGGCGGTTTGCGAATCGCGGGACGTGAAGGGCCTCTATGCCAAGGCACGGGCGGGCTTGATTCGAGGCTTCACGGGCATTGATGATCCCTACGAAGCGCCGGAGCAACCGGAGGTGGAATGCCGCACCGATCGGGACTCCCTAGCGGATTGCACGGCACAGGTATTGGCCGCGCTCGATCGCCTGGGTTATCTGCCCAGCCAGGACTAGGCAGCCAGAATTAGGCAGCCAAGATTAAGCCAGCCAGAATTAGGCGCGATACATTACCCCTTCCGAAATCAGCACTGAGCTGCCCCCCACGCGCACCTCGGTGACCTCCCCTTGGGCGATTCGCACCGTCACGGTTAATTCGCTAGGCCGCTGAATCGCCGCCCCCTGAGCAATTGCCCAAGACGGTTCGCCGTCGGGAAACGATCGCCCCTGAACCAAATAGCCCCCCAAGGCCGCTGCCGCCGAGCCGGTGGCGGGATCCTCCGCAATACCCAAGGCCGGAGCAAACATCCGCACCGTCAGGGGGCGATCGCCCGTTAACCCCGTCACCAAATACAACTGGGGGGCTGCTGTGGCCGCAAAGATTTCTTCCCAGGGGCCCATCTGCAACCGGGCCCGGTTCAGGGCCGCCAAGTCGCGCAGGGGAATCACCGTGAAGGGCAAGCCACAGGAAGCCGTGGCCGGTTCCCAGCCCGGCACGGTCAAATCGGCCGCCGTTAGCCCGATCGCCCGAGCCATGGCCGCGCGATCGCCCTGCCAGGGTTCCACCACCGGCAATTGGGCCACGGTTAACTCACTGGCGATCGGTTGTCCCGCCCGCGATCGCACCGTCACCGGCACAGGCCCCACCCCTTCCTCAAAAATCAAGCGAGTGTCATCACCCGTGAGGCTAATTTCGCCAATTTTCGCCAAAACATAGCCCGTGCCCACCGTGGGATGGCCAGCGAAGGGAATTTCACCCCCTGGCGTAAAAATGCGCAGCCGTCGAGTGCCCTGGGGAGTTTCCGGTGGCAAAACAAACACCGTCTCCGACAGGTTTAGCTCCCGGGCGATCGCCTGCATTCGTTCTTCGCTCAGGCCGCTGGCCTGCGGGAACACCGCCAGGGGATTGCCGCCAAAGGCTTGGGTTGTAAACACATCGGCCGTGTAAAAGCGATCGCCGATCGGGGAAAGGGTCATGGTTAAAGTCTCCAGCTTGCCAACACCACCGCCTGAGCCGGTGGAAATGATTGATTTGAAATTAACCGTTTGTAATTAACCGTCTGCAATCAAACTTCTGTGGTTATTTGTGATTATTTGTGATTAACCGTCTGCAATCATCCGCTCATTAGCCCGATCGAACTGAAACATTGCCGCATGATTTTGCAGTGCCATTGCGCCCAATCAACCCATTTAGCCTACGATCCCTGACTGTCCAAATTGCCCGATCGCTAATCAAGGGCAATGTTGGCCAGAATACCTAGGTTCGATCGCCCTGTCCGTTAGGCTGCTGGGATGTGATGGTTTTGATGGAGTTTGCTTGGCCCATGACTGCTGCATCGCCCACCCCTTCCTTGCCCGATCGACTGCGGGAACTGGCCCGCCTCTTTCTCACCTTGGGTGTGACCGGGTTCGGCGGCCCCCAAGCCCACATGGCGCTGATGAATGAAGCCGTGGTGGTGCAGCGGGGTTGGCTGACGGCAGAAGAATTCACCGAAGGCATTGCCGTTTGCGAAATGTTGCCCGGCCCCGCCTCCACCCAACTCGGCATCTACATCGGCTATTGCCGTGCCGGTTGGCTCGGGGCCCTGTTGGCAGGCATCTGCTTCATTGCCCCCGCTTGGGCGATGGTGGTGACTTTGGCTTGGGCCTACTTTCGCTATGGGGCATTACCGGCCGTTTCCGCCCTGTTTTTGGGCATTTCCCCGGCCGTGGTGGCCATTGTCTTGACCTTTTGTTGGAAATTGGGGCGCAAGGTCTTGCTGGGCGGCGATCGCCCTTGGATCCGCTGGGCGATCGCCCTTGGGGCTTTTGGGCTGTTGCGGTTCAGCCCTTGGGGTATTTTGTGGGCCTTTGTCTTGGCGGGGCTGGCCGGGTTAGCGTTTTTTGGGCCGCGCCGCTCCGCCTTAGGGGCGATCGGCCCTTGGGGCATTCTGCTGCCCACCTTTGTTGCCGCCTTGCCGCCGGAATCCCTGACCGTTGCCAGCTTTTGGGGTTGGGAACGCATCCACACCTACGGCCCCGAACTGATCAGCACATTCTTGCGGGCAGGAACCCTGGTCTTTGGCGGTGGACTAACGATCGTGCCCTTGCTGGAGTTGGAAGTGGTGCAGCGGTTGGGCTGGTTGACCCGTTCCGAGTTCTTGCACGGCGTGGCGATCGGGCAGGTCACCCCCGGCCCCGTCCTGCTCACCGTCGCCTTTGTGGGCTACAAAGTGGCCGGTGTTCTCGGGGCCCTAGCCGCCACTGTCGCGGTTTTTCTGCCTTCCTTTGGCTTTGTGGGGTTGGCCGCACCCCTGTTGCGGCGATCGCGCCATAATCCTTGGGTGCGTGCCTTCTTACAGGGGATCACACCTGCCGTGCTCGGGGCAATTTTGGCGGTTACGCTGCCTTTGGTGCAGGCGGCCCTCCAAATCGATCGGGGGTTGGCTTGGCTGTCAGCGGCCACCGGGGCGCTCTTAATTTTAGGAATAGTGGGCCTGTTGCGATGGCGGTTGGCGGCTTGGCAGGTGTTGGCCTGCGGGGCAATTGCAGGGGTGTTGTTGGGATGGGTTCCCGGCGCGATCGGCTAAAACTGCCCCTTGATCCAGGCCCAAGAAACTGAACGCCAGGCCAAAGACAGCGTATCCTGAGAGCCGATCCCTGCTGCGCCCTTTAGGCTTTTGTCCTGCCATGAACCCGCGCTACTCGCTGATTGTGCCCATTTTCAATGAAGAGGAAACGATCGCAGAGTTATATCGGCGCGTGGTGGCCGTGGGCGAGCAATTGGATGGGCCCTTTGAGCTGGTGTTAATTAATGACGGCAGCCGCGATCGATCCCTGGCCATGATCCGCGAGCTGCAAGCCCAAGATCCTCGGGTTTGCTATCTCTCCTTAGCCCGCAATTTTGGTCACCAAATCGCTGTCACGGCCGGCTTGAACTTCTGTCGAGGCCAAGTGGTGGTGATTCTGGATGCGGACTTGCAAGACCCCCCGGAGCTGATTTTTGAAATGCTCGACCAATGGCGATCGGGCTATCAAGTGGTCTATGCCCAGCGGGTTTCCCGCCAGAAAGAAACCTGGTTCAAGCGGTTCACCGCCTATGGGTTCTATCGATTGCTCAAGCAACTGGCCGATATTGAAATTCCCACCGATACGGGGGATTTTTGCCTGCTCGATCGCGCCGTGGTGGACTTGCTCAACACCATGCCCGAACGCAATCGCTATATTCGCGGTCTCCGATCGTGGGTGGGCTTTCGACAAACCGCCGTGCAGTTTCACCGCGATCCACGCTTTGCCGGAGAAGTGAAATATACCTTTCGCAAGTCGCTGCGGCTGGCGATCGATGGGTTAGTGTCCTTCTCCAAAGCGCCCCTGCGGCTGTCGGTTTACTTGGGGTTGCTCTCCGCCGCGATCGCCCTGGTCATGGCCGCCATGGTGTTCTACTGGCGCATTTCCCAACCTCAATCCCCCGTCACGGGCTTTGCCGCGATCGCGATCGCCATCTTCTTCCTCGGAGCCGTCCAGCTCGTCAGCATCGGCATTTTGGGGGAATATGTGGGGCGCATTTATGAAGAAGTCAAAGGCCGCCCTCTCTATACCCTGTCAGAAATCATCGGGTTCGATCGCCCCTCAAAATCCAGTTAAATTCCAGTTAAATCCCCCCTGGGAACCGCACCACCGCCCGATCGCCCAGCCTTTTCCCAAAGAAGGCACTTTTTTCTTTAAAATTCATCCTTTTCAAAATTATCAATTTCAAAGTTATCAATAAGAACACATTTCCCAAGATAATTCTCAGAGGATGTCTGAGAATTATCTTTCAACACGGGCTGAAGATTAATTGTCATAGGAACAAGGGGCTTGAGCATCTTGTCTACATCGATCTCTGGGGCGTACAGAGTAGCAATTTTGGCTTTTCAGACATCCTCTCAGATACTCTCTAGCGGTTCGACAGGGTAAACACCGTGAAACCTCGCTACTCGATTGTGATTCCAATTTTTAATGAAGCAGCAACAATTTTGGAATTATGGCAACAACTCCGCGCCACCCTTGATCAACTAGCAGATTCCGCCGAAATCATTTTTGTAGATGACGGTAGTGTTGATCACTCTGCCAAGATTGTGCAGGATTTGATCGATCGCGATTCCGAAGTTCGCCTCTTGCAGCTCTCTCGAAATTTTGGTCATCAATGCGCCCTCGCCGCCGGAATTGATCACGCCCAAGGGGATGCGGTGATTTTGATGGATGGTGATTTACAAGATTCGCCCAGTGCCATTTTATCTTTCGTGGAACAGTGGCAAGCGGGCTATGATGTGGTTTATGCCATTCGTCGTAAACGCAAAGAATTTATCCTCAAACGCATTGCCTTTCGATTGTTTTATCGCCTCTTAAATTATCTATCTGGGTTAACCTTACCCCTTGATGCTGGAATTTTCTCGCTCATGGATCGCAAAGTGGCGGCGGCTCTGCGATCCATGCCCGAGCGTAATCGCTACCTCAGCGGCCTGCGGGCCTATGCCGGGTTTCGGCAAACGGGAGTGGTTGTAGAACGGGGACCCCGCTTCAGTGGCGAACCTCGGGTTACTATCAGCAAATTGTTTAAGTTGGCCTTTGATGGCATCTTTTCATTTTCCGTCATTCCCCTGCGAATTACGGTCTATGTGGGTCTGCTTTGCGCCCTGATTGCCTTTGCCTTAGGGTTGATTGGTCTCTATTTCAAATTTGTTTTGGGCCATAGCTTTCTGGATTGGGCCTATGGTTTGACCACAACCTTTTTCATGGGGGGGATTCAATTGGTTTTTCTGGGGATCCTAGGAGAATATATTGGTCGAATTTATGACGAAGTAAAACAGCGGCCCTATTACTTAGTCAGCAATCGGCTGGGATTTCGAGATTCAGCTTAATTTTCCCAACGCACTTCCCCAAAACCTGCGATGAATCATGGCGAAGAATCGTGGCTAGAAATTGGTCATCAATCAATCCCTAGGTCTCCCACCAATCATGATTTGCCGGTTGCATCTGGGTACTATTGCGCGATCGATAGGGAACTAGATTTCGTAGTGCCATGTTCGATCGGGGCATAACACAATTCGATGGAGCGATCGGGTGACTAATCCTTGGCGCTCCAACTGCCCAAAGGCGCGGGTGATGGTGACTCGGGTGGCTCCCAGGAGGTCAGCAAAATCCTGATGGGTCAGCCGCAAGTCAATCTCGCGACCATTTTGGGTGTTGCGGCCGAAATGTTGCCCCAGCCAATCCAACAGTTTCAGAAGCATCATTTCAACGCGCCGATAGCTGCGGATGGCTAGCAGTTCCTCGGTGCGTTGGCTGCGGCGTAACAGGTCTAAAGGGTTGGGGGCCCATTGGCCGATCGGCACAGACCGCACCTTCACATCCGTCAGACACTCAGCGTGGTGGTGAGCCACGTTGGAGAGGGGCGCACCCACCCAGTCGCCGGGGCCCCACAGTCCCAAAGTGACCAACGATTCGTCATCTAACCAAGCCAAGGTGCGCACCACGCCGGACTCGATTTGCCACAGGCGATCGGGCGCGAGGGGCAAGGGCGATCGCCGCAAAAACAGGCGGGTTCCTTTGGACAGAAGAGGATGATGGAGGGAAGCAACAGCGGTCATGGCTAATCTGACGGCTTAATAAGCCGGTTTTCCGATCGACTAACCGTAGTTTAGCCGATTGAGGCCGAATAGCCATCAATGGCCGTCAACTAATGGTCATCAACTGTTGATTAGCCCTGTTGGCCGGTTCCGATCAAACCGCCTCGCTACACTGGAAACAGTCACCGCCCGATCGCTGGGGGACGCTCCCATGACCCTTGCCACAACGCCACCACCAGCCGCCATTACAGATCCGCCGCTGGATCAATGGTTGCCCGCCACCTGGGACGAATTCCTCGCGATCGCCAACGACCCTGCCGCCCCACCCGATCGCCGCAGCTACTACTACAACGGCCGGATGCGCTTTGAGATGACACCTTTAGGCCATGACCACGCTCGCCAGAACCTGCCGCCCACCGACATTGTGGCGTTCTATGCCCTGGTACGGCAGATGCGAGTGGTTCGCTACTTGAATGTGAGCTTGCGGAAAACCGGCGTTCAAGAATGCCAGCCCGATTTGTCGGTCTATGTGGGCGATCGCCCTGAGTGGCCACCCAAGGGCAACGAGCCGATCGACCTCGATCGCTTTGGGCCGCCGGACTTGGTGGTGGAAGTGGGAGCCAGCAGCTTCAACGACGATCTCGGCCCCAAACGCTTGCTCTACGAACAGTTGGGCGTGCGGGAATATTGGGTGATCAACGCCAATGAGCGCCAGGTGATTGCCTTTGCGATCGCCGATCGGGGTAGTCGGGCGATCGAGGAATCCCAAGTTTTGCCGGGGCTGTCGATGGCGATCGTCGCGGAAGCTCTGGAACGCACCGATCGCAACGATGATGCGGAGACGATCCGCTGGCTGATGGAACAATTCCAGGCGATCGAGTCCTAGAACCTGTTGCTCAATGGGCCATGCTAGGTCGCAAAGTCCGATCGCCAGATATGAACGGCTCGCTTGGCCAGTTGTTTTTGGCGATTTGCCAGCGCATTCGGAGTCCATTCTTCAGCCAAAATTCCTTGAGTTAGGCGATAGGCACTCGTTGGATAAACATCCCGCTTGATGGCGTAAGGCCGGTTCCCAATTTGGCGATTCAGAGGCGGCTCCAGGGGAGTCAAATTGCCCAAGCGGTACACCATGTCAGTGATTTGAGCATCGGTAAAATTGTCTTGCCAATCCTGCTCTGGTGATTCGGGCAAAATATGTTCGATCGAAAAACTCTCTTCGACAATCTCTTGGTTGGCTGCGTCATTTTCAAGCTTCCACAGAATATAACGAGCCAGTTTTTTCTGTTGCCCTCTCGTAGAAACCGTTAGCAGCTCAAAGTCCTGTGCAAATTTCTCATCGGAAACATAGACCGATTTCAATTGTTCAAAGACTTGTTTAGGAGTTGTGATTTTTGAATCTTGAATCGCGATCGCAACCTGGTTATAAACCTTCTCTAGTTCACTGGGATTCAGGCCACAAACAACCGTATATCGAAAAGACAGCACGCTAATCAGCTTCAACAGTCGTGTGAAATCCGCATCAGAAAATTTGCCATGAGCAGCAAATAAAATCGGATAAGCTTGCTTCACCCGAAACAACTCTAATTCTCGGATATAGATCCGATTGGCAGGTGTTTCGCGCCAAAAATCATCCTGAGCATTGCCAAGAGCAACAAATAGGTTGCTATAGCTTTCAAGTTGGTCTATTAGGTCAAACACTTGGTGACCATTTTTGACAGATTCTCGAACAATTTTGAAGAGTCGTTCTCGTCTAACCCATGGCTGCTCAAGACTGAGATAGTACCGCAGGAACTCAGGAAATTTCTCCATTCGTACGGTACTAATAATCATCTGCCATTGGCGCTGTAGTGCCTTCAAGTCACCCGGACTTCGTATTAGCGAGAATAGATAATTTTTAAGTAAATCTGTTGAACTAAGCTCCAGTCCCCGCGCATTTAAAGTCTCAAATACTGTATAAGCATTGAGTTCATCCTCTACATTGATTTGAATAAATAGCAGCCGACGAGCAATAATATCTGTGAGGAATTCAGCAAGATTTTCACCACTTTCCACTATTTCTGGATATTGATCGATCTGTTTTGAAAAATATTCAAAGGCTTGCCAAATAAGTTGATTTGATTTGGGAAGAGAGCGAATATTTCTTGGTTGCTTCAAATTAATTAGATAATCTTGGTAGAATCCATCATTGTTGTCATTTAAACGAATTTTACTTGAATAACGCAACGAAATAGAATCTTTATCACTCAAGTAGGTTCGTTTCAGAATTTCTTGTCTCTCTTGATTTTCCTCTGGTTTGTTGCCCTGATTTACTAGAGTTTTAATTTTATTAATCACTACAATTGCGATAATACTCAGAGTTGCTAATCGCTGTTGACCATCAATAATAGTGAATTCTTGATCAGACTCTCTAGAGTTTTGCAGGACGATTGCTCCCATATAATGGCTAGTCTTGGGATTCTGATGTAAGCCCAAAATATCCTGCCAAAGATCTTCCCAATTCTCTTCAGTCCAAGAGTAATCGCGCTGGAACAGGGGGACTTGATACCGTTTACCGTTGCCCAGTAAATCGCCAAAACTGGCGGTGCGGGTATTAAGCAGGTGGATCGGAGCCATAGATTAGGTTGAGCACTAGTTCTTGTGCCTACTGCTGAAATTATAGGGCTTTACAAACTTGGCAAAATCATCGCCTGTTGTACCCAACTTGCGCGATCACTAACCGGGGCAGTCGAGCGATCGATTCCTAGGGATAGTCCACGACAATTGCGCCGGTCTCGGAGTTGGGATTCAGCGGGGCGATCGCGCCATCGCCATACCAGCGCAGGGCCAAGTCACCGAGCGGATCCAACACCTGCACCAACTCCGAACCCCGATCGGTCAGGCCGTAGCTGACTTGGGGCGGTACGGTCGCTTCGTAGTGGCGATAAATTAGCCCCTCGCGCTCCAGCAGTCGCAGCCGTTCCGTAAGCACTTTGGTGGAAATGCCCTCCACTTGCCGCTTCAAAGCTCCAAAGCGGATCGGCCCCTTCGTAGTCATCACCCACAGCAGGTATAGCGTCCAGGGGCCAGACAAAATATCCATCAAGAGGCTGACAGGACAGCGCTTCACTTCTTTGGAGGGGCGAGGCATGGGCAGGCACTTCCAGACTCAATTTTGGGCGCAAAAAGGAAGCTAGTTACTTTTAGGTTCCTACTTTACTTTAGTGGGTAGCGACTTCTAGGATCAGCATTACGGGCCAAGGCCGCTCGTTTCCAGTCCGTATTGAGGTTTTTATGACGACGATCTCAGTGGTCTACTTTTCGGGATCTGGGCATACCCATCTGATGGCAGAATCGGTGGCGCAGGGAGCTAGCCAGGTGGACGGTGTGACGGCCGAGTTGCTGCGGATTACGGGTGCGCAAATTACCGAGGGGCGTTGGAAAGATCCGGAGACGCTAGATGCTTTGACCCGATCGGATGCGATCGTGTTTGGGTCACCCACTTATATGGGCGGCGTGGCGGCCCAGTTCAAGGCGTTTGTGGATGCGGCCAGCTCAGCTTGGTTTGCCCAACAGTGGAAGGACAAGATCGCTGGCGGGTTCACCCACTCGGCTTCTCCCAGTGGTGACAAGCAGGGCACGCTGCTGTACATGGCGATTAATGCGGCCCAGCACGGCATGATTTGGGTGGGGGCGGCCGAAATGCCCAGCCAGTATGCGGGGAAGGATGATGGTATCAACCGTCTCGGGTCGTTTTTGGGGGTGATGGGTCAAAGCGATCTGAATCCCAATGGTGGTGAAGCGATCGTTCACCCGGGCGATCTCTTGACGGCTGAGAAATATGGTCAGCGGATTGCCACGATCACCCAGCGCCATCGCGGCAGCTAGGGCAAGCTATCTAAATTGGGTAGTGCCTGTGGAGTAATGATGCTAACCTGGCAGCAGTAATCATATGACTCCAGTTCATGCCTGCTTGCCCTCAATGCCAATCCAGCCACACAGTCAAAAATGGTCGCATCCACAACGGCAAGCAACGCTTCAAATGCAAAGCCTGTGGCCGACAGTTCATTGAGCACCCCACTCAGAAACGCGTCACGCCCGAGCAGATTGCGCTCATTGATCGTCTGCTCCTAGAGCGCCTTTCCCAAGCAGCCATTGCGCGGGTTGCGCAGGTTTCCGAATCCTGGATTGAATCTTATGTGGCGGTTGAAGGTGGTCGCATTCTGCGGGCTAAGAGACCAGATTGATAAATTACATGGCAACAATTGAGTCATGCATTTGAGTCATGTATTTGAGTCATGCATTGCGTTAACTGATCCGTCGTTTAGTTTGGCGAACCCTGTCTTTTTCCCATCACGAGTTAGCAAGCTAGCAATTGATTGATCACCACAATGCCCATGGTCGATCGCTTGATAACTCATCATTACTTCACAGGCATTACCGAATTTTTCGTTTCCCTGAGTGGCAGGCTCTGGCCCCTTAATGTTGTGGGTAATTGGTGGAACCAGCGATAGCCGTACCCTTGCCCAAGCCCTCGATCGCGCTGGTTTGCCCTGGATTGCCACGGTGGTGAACCCGGCGGCCGCTCGGCTCTATGACGGCTTAAACGGTGTGGTGCGATCGGGCGCGTTTGCTCCCGCTGACCTCATGCCCTGGCTGGCCGATCGCGCCATCCGGGGCATCATCGACGCATCCCACCCCTTTGCCACGGAAATTTCCCAGCAGGCGATCGCCGCCGCCGCTCTTCGCTCAATTCCCTATCTGCGATTTGAGCGACCCACCATCCCCCTGGAGCCGCCGGCCTTGAAATTGCCCAATTTAGCCGCCGCATTGTGCGATCGATTCCTGCGCGATCGGTTGGTGTTGTTCACTTTGGGGGTGAAGGCCTTGCCGCAGATTTTGCCCTGGCGCGATCGGGTGGCGGCTTTGTGGGTGCGGGTGTTGCCGGAGTCGGTGGCCCAGGCGATCGCCCTCGGGTTCGATCGCTCAGAGGTGATTGGCCAGCGCCTGCCGGTGGATCCGGCCCAAGAGCGAGCCGACTGGCAAAATCGGGCGATCGAAGTGGTTGTGACCAAAGCAGCCGGGGCAGCGGGGGGGCTGGATCTCAAACAAGCTTTGGCTAAGGAATTAGGCGTGCAGTTGCTGGTGATCGATCGCCCTTCGATTGTCTATCCTGCGCAAACCGATCAAATTGATGAGGTGGTGGCGTTTGCCCATCAGGCGATCGGTCTTAGGTCATCCTATTGAGATCGTTTGCTAGTCTTTCTAATTACCTTGTGTATCGGTTCCAAAGACGATTCATCGCACGTTCTGGTTGCTCATCCGCTTTCAGAGTTTCTGCTGGAATTTTCCCCATTTGTTTACAATACTGAACGTACTCAGTTGATACTAGCCGTAACCAGTGAGCTAGTAGGTTGGGTTGAGCCTTGCGAAACCCAACGCGATCACCATCAAGGTTACTGGTGTTGGGTTTCGTGCCTCAACCCAACCTACTTGTACTACTTTTTTACTTTCTCTTCAGTTTCTTTTCAAGGGAATCTTAAATAAGCACTTATTTTTAAAAATTGAATAAGTGATATGATTCAACCATCTGCCCTCAACGAACCCCATGAAGCTTTTCTGGATTTTCGGTTCATTGCTGCTTCCGTTGGCGCTTGCCCCGATCGCCCAAGCAGAAACACCTCGATCGGATGACATGCAGCTAGCTCTGACTGACCCGCTCCAGAATCTCTGCATTGTCACTAATATCCAGCAAGGCCAACTGGCTGTCCGCAATAGCCCTGGCGGTCAATCTCGTGCAGGACTAGACAATGATAATTTGGTCGAAGTTTATCAACAACAAGGAAATTGGTCTTGTGTGCGAGTTTTGAGCGGCCCCAATCAACGAGTTGTTGGGATTGAAGGCTGGGTGAATAGCAACTATCTCAATTGCGAAAACATTGGTTGCTATCGTGCTTGTGATCAAGTCATTCAACTGCGAAATCGCGTGAATGCGCGCACTCGCCCTGGGATGTGTAGCCGCTAATCAATCTACCTGCACCACCACTAACGCTAGATATCTCCAGAATTGTAAAACTCATGAATTTCAAGCATGTTATTCTCGCAATTCCGATGACGCTTCTTGGCCCGAGTGCTTTGGCAACAACTAGCCTGAATACTCCCCCACTGTCTCGCCAGACCCTAATTGCACAACTCGAAACTTGTCGTGTTGATCGCCTGCGTAGTGGTCAGCTAGCTGTGCGTAATAGCCCTGGTGGTCAAGCCAGGGCAGGGTTAGACAATGGAGACATCATTGAAATCTACAAGCAACAAGGCAACTGGGCTTGTGTACGTGTCATTCGCCCTGCTGGCGATCGGCTGCGTGGAATTGAGGGCTGGGTTAATAGTAACTATGTTAATTGTGACCAGGGCTTTAACCACGTAATCTGGGAAATAATTCAATCCGATAGTCAGGACATTGCCCGTCGTGTCCCACGCGGCATTTGTAGTCGTTAAATACTACAAATTAAGGGATGATTCCTCATCTATCTAGGAATCATCCCTTCAGTAGCAATCAAATTTTTGAATTACTGATTTATGTCAGTAATTTTAGTCAACCTGCTTCACTCAAATTGTTAGGCTTGCGGATTGGACATGAATCCTCAGTCGGTAGCTGAGCCTTCACGATGATCTCTCTATAACCTCGATCCTTTAAAACTTGACTGAGCAAACGCTCAACAATTTTCTGAACACGCTCACCAGCCGTTTTCATCAGCCAATCTCGACAAGCGGCCTCCTCAACTCTCCTGAGCGCTTCACGTTGAGCTTGGGTCTGTAAATTCACAACATCTGGCCCACTGCCTAGGAAACCTCTACTGTAGGAGTAGACGCTAGAATGCTCTAAATCAAGGTTGCTGCCAAGGATTTTTAGAGGTGGTAAAGTCACTGCAATTTGATCACCATTAACCTGGACGTTATTAGCTTGAAATTGACTCAAGTCAATACCTACTCGAACGTTGCCATGGGCAATGTAGAGTAATTTACTCTCAGCAATAATGCCTTTGTCACTGACAGGCACTACAGCATCCATCTCAAATATGGCTGTAGTCAACTCGCTGACATCTTTGACTTGGCGAACGATTAGCGAACCAGGGTCAACTGATGATTTTGAGGCGTTGACATGGCTAAGTTGATAAAAAAGCCATAGTAAAACAATACTCAGAACTAGGGTCACTCCTGCTAATAACTTAGTAGTCAGACTTGCATCCTTAATAGGATTGCTAATCATTTTCATCTACTCCAGTGTGACTGTTGGTGGTGGTTGCGGCTAAGGCTTCTGACAAATTGAGGTACTCGACTTTTCATCAACTACCCCCTCTTGCGAGATCATAAACCAGACGTTGCATAGCTGCAACTTTAATTCTCTGATTTAGCTGTGTCATTTACATAGGCATAAACCTTACACTTTGATCATCCCCTGAGTATCCCGTAGAGCTAGTAGGTTGGGTTTCGCAAGGCTCAACCCAACGTGATCACCATCAAGGTTACTGGTGTTGGGTTTCGTGCCTCAACCCAACCTACTTGTATAAACATCTACAACGAAAATAATAGGTCTACTTCACATGATGCAAAACATGGGAAAGTTTGAGTATTCTGAGACTCTGCCTTGTACGGGGCAATTAGTGGTAAATCCTGATAACTGGCATATCAAATATACTTTTGCTGGCCCTGATTTAAGATATAAAGTTCATACTATTAGCATTGATTCTTCCGAAATTGAATCTCATATCCAAGCTTTAGAATCAGCGTGGAGAAAATAATTGGAATTCAAGCAAGAGTACACCCTTACACAGGTCAAGCAAGATCCACGATTAGTAACTTTTAAACCAGGAATTTATATCCACTTGGGTTACCAATACATGGAAGGAATTTCAATTGCATCTCATAGTCAAAGTAAGATGATTCAGAGCGAAGACTATCTGCAAGAGGTCATTCAAGGGTTACGATATTCAATCAAAAAAGCGAAAATGGTGATGGCAATGCTGAAAACAGTAGAAAATCACCTTAGGCTAAAAACGATCCGAGATGATCGAGAGTCAATAGCAGAGTAAGTAATGCTCATTGCCCTCTAGGAAGGGCGCTATTCATTTCAAAAGCAATCATTACTTTTTTCCTGAATGCGATCGCATCGCTTGGGTTATGGGTTATGGATGGGCAACTTGGAGCCTACGGGCTATTACTGCCACGATAAAAACTGAAATTTATAGTTA
The DNA here is from genome assembly GCA_001913845.2 of Limnothrix sp. CACIAM 69d. Lineage (GTDB taxonomy): Bacteria > Cyanobacteriota > Cyanobacteriia > CACIAM-69d > CACIAM-69d > CACIAM-69d. The sequence goes on from MKGP02000063.1 coordinate 21,419, forward strand.
ATATTGTTTTGAAAGAGCGCCTTATCTGTGGCTGCTTAGGTTTACGATTTGCTGTTCTATTGCTTCAAACATCATGGAAAACATCAGAATTAAGCGATTTCGGGCGATTTTTGAATCTCGCCTAGAAACCTTGAGCCATTTACTAGACATTGCCGATTCTCACTTTGCAGCCGATCGGGCGGCCCTCTTTCAGCTTCGGCTTGCGCCCGACATGCTGCCCTTTGGTACACAAATTGCCTTTACCTGTAACCAACCCCGTAATTTTGCCCTTTGGTGTGCCGACCAACCCGCGAGCAACTTGAATCCCGAAGTGGCCACCTTGGAAACTGCTCGGGATTACATCGCCTCCACCCGAGAATTACTCAGCAATATCGATGCTGGAGATGCCAAACTCTCAGAAATTCATCGCATTGACCTAGGAGAAGGCCTCTCGCTGGAGTTGCCAGGATTAGCCTATGTGGATGATTTTTTGATGCCGAATTTCTACTTTCACCTAACCACAACCTATGGCATTTTGCGGATGGCTGGGGCTGCGATCGGGAAGCGGGATTTTATGATGCACCTCGTGCCCTTTGTGAAACGGGATCCCAATCCCTAGCGATCGAGCAACCGATTGAATGCTAAGGCCCTGAGCTAGCCGAGGTGGCCGGGTGGCAATTGCCCGATCGCCCCTTTCGCCGGACAATGGGGACTTTGAGAGCAATCCAAACCCAGGAGGCGGGCGTGACTCAAGAATTCGACTACGACTTGTTGATCCTCGGAGCCGGAGTCGGCGGCCATGGTGCAGCACTGCACGCCGTCGCCTGCGGCCTGAAAACGGCGATCGTGGAAGCGGCCGAAATGGGCGGCACCTGCGTGAACCGGGGTTGCATTCCTTCCAAGGCGCTGTTGGCCGCTTCCGGCCGGGTGCGCGACCTGCGAAATGCGGCACACCTGAAGGCCATGGGAATTCAAGTGGGCGGCGTGCAGTTCGATCGCCAGGCGATCGCCGACCACGCCACCAACCTGGTGGGCAAAATCCAAGGCGACCTGACCAACAGCCTGAAGCGGATTGGCGTGGACATCATCCAAGGCTGGGGCAAGCTGCTGGCTCCCCAAAAGGTGGAAGTGAACACCGCCGACGGCAACCGCACGATCACCAAAACGATCAGCGCCCGCAACGTGTTGATTTCTACCGGGTCTGTGCCCTTTGTGCCGCCGGGGATCGAGCTGGATGGCAAAACGGTGTTTACCAGCGATGAAGCGGTGCGGCTGGAATCCGTGCCCCAGTGGGTGGCGATCATCGGCAGCGGCTACATCGGCTTGGAATTCTCCGATGTGTACACCGCTCTGGGCGCGGAAGTGACGATGATCGAAGCACTCGATCAACTGATGCCTGGGTTTGACCCGGATATCGCCAAGGTGGCCAAGCGGACACTGATTGACCAGCGCGACATCGAAACCTATACGGGCGTGTTTGCCACCAAGATCACCCCCGGTGCACCGGTAACGATCGAACTAACCGACGCGAAAACCAAGGAAGTGGTGGACGTGTTGGAAGTCGATGCTTGCTTGGTGGCCACGGGTCGCCGCCCCGCCACGGCCAACATCGGCTTGGAGAACGTGGGCGTGGAAACCAACCGCCCCGGCTTCATCCCTGTTAACGGCAAGATGCAGGTGCTAAAGGATGGCGAACCCGTGCCGCACCTCTGGGCGATCGGGGACGCGACAGGGCAAATGATGTTGGCCCACGCGGCTTCGGCCCAAGGCGTGGTCGTGGTGGAAAACATCTGCGGGCGCGATCGGGAAGTGGATTACCGCAGCATTCCCGCCGCCGCCTTCACCCACCCCGAAATTAGTTTCGTCGGCTTGACGGAACCCCAAGCCAAGGAACTGGGTGAGGCCGAAGGCTTCAGCGTCGGCACCACCCGCACCTACTTCAAGGGCAACTCCAAGGCCGTGGCCGAGGGCGAAGGGGACGGCCTGGCCAAGGTGATTTTCCGCAAGGACACGGGCGAAGTGTTGGGCGCGCATATCTTTGGCATCCACGCTTCGGACTTGATCCAAGAGGTGGCCACGGCGATCGCCCAGCGTGATTCCGTGAAGAACCTGGCCTTTGTGGTACATGCGCACCCGACCCTTTCGGAAGTGATCGACGAAGCCTACAAGCGGGCCGAGCGGGAACTGGCTGAGGTCTAGGACTCGTTTCGCCTGAGATCTGAAGGGGGCGACAATGACCACAGACAAGGGGCTTCAGCCCCTTGCCCCCTTCCAATAGAGCAACAGCAGGACAGGAAGTTAGAGATTTGAGGCTAGCCCTTAGGCTCCCGGCTGGCTGCGGCTGGGAATCAAAATCAGCGACCAGTAGGGCACGGCGGCCGGGTCTACCTGGTCGATCGCCCGGATTTTTTGTTCCGGCAGCGTTGCCCGTTCGATGTAGATCGATCGCCCCGTTAGCCCCAACTCATCGAGCACCGATCGCACCTTCTCGAAATGCCGCCCCAGTTTGATAATCACCGCCGCATCGGTCTGGGCCAGGCGATCGCACAGGGTCGGGCGATCGAGCGTGGCTGGCAAAATCGTCAGCACATCTTGGCGATAGGTCAGGGGCACTTGGGCCACATCCGCCGCCGCCAGGGTGGAAGAAATGCCCGGCACCAGTGCCGTCGGGAAGCGATCGCCCAGCCGATTCAGCAAATACATGAACGAACCGTAGAGCATCGGTTCCCCCTCGCAGAGCACCGCCACATCGCGCCCCGCCGCCAGGTGAGTTGCAATTTCCGCCGCGCCGCGATCGTAGCCCGCCGCCGCCGACTCTTGGGGGCTGAAGGGCAAGACGATCGGGACTTCAATTTGCGTCGGTTGCAAGAACGCCGCCACGATCGCCCGGGCCACCGAGCCACCGTCAGCCGCCGCCGGATAGGCCACCACCGGCACGCTTGTCAAAATTCGGTGCGCCTTCAGGGTCAGCAATTCCGGGTCGCCCGGCCCCACGCCCAGGCCGTAGAGCTTGCCCGTCACGCTTCCAACTCCTTGGCCAGGGCATTCACCGCCGCCGCCGCGATCGCGCTGCCGCCCCGCCGCCCATGGAGCGTGATCAACGGCACACCCCGAGAGTTCGCCGCCAACGCCGCCTTCGATTCCGCCGCCCCCACAAATCCCACCGGAAACCCCAAAATCAGCGCCGGTTTTGGCCAACCTGCGTCCAACAATTCCAGCAAGTGAAACAGAGCCGTGGGCGCATTCCCGATCGCCACTATGGCCCCCGCCAAATGGGGCCGCCACAGTTCCACCGCCGCCGCCGATCGGGTGTTGCCCATTTGCTGGGCCAGCGGCCGCACCGCCGGATCGCCCAAGGTGCAGATCACCGGATTCGTGGCCGGCAATCGATCGCGGATGATGCCCTGCACCACCATCTGCGCATCACAGAGAATCGGCGCACCGGCCGCCAGGGCCGATCGGCCGATCGTCGCTGCCCCTGCCGTGGCCTGCAAATCCGTCACCAAATCGGTCATCCCGCAGGCGTGGATCAGTCGCACCGCCACCGGTTGCAGATCCATGGGCAACTGCGCCAAATCCGCCTCCGCCCGAATGGTGGCAAAGGACTGTTCATAAATGGCTTGACCATCGCGCAGGTATTGCACAGGCAGGGCGATCTCAACGACACAAAAACAGGTTAAGACTGACCCAATGGGATCGCGTCCTGAGCCGATGGATGGGGTTTAACTTGCTCAAGGCTCGGCCGGTCAGCTTGTTCAGAATATCAGGCGAATTCGATCGCGGATCCGGCAATTGCTGAATTCTGGGTCAGCAGCAATGTTGCAACCTCATGGGTCAGACCTTGCGGCAACCTATTCAAGACCGGTTCAAAAGGTCATCGATCGGGGGATTGAGGTAACTCACCGCAATACTTAATTTCATGTGTTAATTAATACTCAAAATAGGCAATTGATTCCGTAGTTCCCTGGGCGATGGGAAGATCAACAAAAACCATAAAATTTGATGCTAACTGAGATTAGTCCATGTCTTGGGGTTACCTGCGAGGGGGCGATCGGGCAAGGCCGATTTGACCCTACTTGGAAACTTCTGATTAGACTGAAGCAGTTGCTAGAAATTGCTAAAGAAAAGAGGCAACGAATGGTAAATGCTCCCCATGTTGGAGTAGGGATCCTGTGGCTGCTTATCTCAATTGGCTGAATATGCGCGATGTGGCTTGGTTGCTGGGGTGCTCGGGACTCGTGTTTCTGATGCAGCCTGGTTTTATGTGTTTGGAATCGGGCATGACCCGATCGAAAAACAGCATTAATGTGGCGGCCAAAAACCTATCGGATTTTGGCATTTCTGCACTGCTCTACTGGTTGTTTGGATTTGGAGTAATGTTTGGCCCCTCTTGGTGGGGTTGGATTGGCCATGACTACTTTGCCCTATCGGTGGAATCGCAGCCTCAACTGGCCGCTTTTTTAATTTTTCAATTAATGTTTTGTGGCACTTCCACCACCATTATTTCCGGTGCAGTGGCGGAACGGATGCGGTTTTCGTCTTATCTAATCGTTTGTGTGCTTTGTTCGGGCTTGATCTATCCCCTGTTTGGCCATTGGGCATGGAAGGGAATGGAAATTGTGGGCGCAAGTCCCGCCGGCCAGGGAATGGGCTGGTTGCGATCGCTCGGGTTCTATGACTTTGCGGGTTCCACGGTGGTGCATAGCGTGGGGGGCTGGATTGCCCTAGCCACGCTGTTGGTGGTGGGGCCGCGCTGGGGACGCTATGACGAAGCCAACCGGCAGCACAAAATCAGCGGATCGAATTTGCCCTTTTCCATGCTCGGGGCCATGATGCTGTGGCTGGGCTGGTTGGGGTTCAATGGCGGCAGCACCCTGGCCCTCAATGAACATGTCCCGGCAGTGTTGGTGCATACGGTGATTGGGGGCGTGGCGGGGATGCTGGGCGGTGGAGCCCTGGGTTGGTACTATCGCCACCGGCCAGATGTGGAATGCCTCATCAACAGTTCCTTGGCGGGCATGGTGGCCGTGACGGCCTGCTGCAATGTGATTACGACCCCGATCGCCCTGGTGGTGGGGTTCACGGGGGCCGCCGTGGCGTTGGCGGTGGAATGGTGGCTCGATCGCCACAAAATCGATGACGCGGTGGGAGCCGTGCCGATCCATGCGGGAGCCGGAGCCTGGGGCACGCTTTGTGTGGGGCTATTTGGGGACTTAAGCCAAATGCCGGGTGGTTTGGATCGCCCCCAACAAATTGCCATGCAACTGTTGGGCATTGGGGTTTGCGCCCTCTGGTCCTTTGGGTTGTCCTATGGGTTGTTGCGTTGGGTCGATCGGCTGCATCCCCTGCGGGTTTCCCTGGCGGAAGAACAGATGGGCCTGAACGTGGCGGAGCACCAGGTGAAAACGGAGGTCTATGACCTATTTGAGGTGATGGATCGCCACGCTCGCCAGGGAGATTTGCATTTGCGAGTGCCGGTGGATCCGTTCACGGAGGTGGGCTACATTGCCGAGCGCTACAACCAGGTGATGGATGCCTTGCAGGAAAAGTCCCGGGCGCTGGAGTCCCTGAATGCGAGCCTGGAAGCCCAGGTGCAGCAGCGGACGGCGGAATTGGAAACCGCCAACCAGGAACTCCAGCGCCTGAACCGCCTGAAGGATGATTTGCTGGCAAACACGTCCCATGAACTGCGCACGCCCCTCAACGGCATCATTGGCTTGGCCGAGGCGATGCTGGATGACGATCGGGGGGGACTGAGCAATCGAGAACGGTCAAACTTGGACACGATCGCCGCTAGCGGTCACCGGTTGGCCAATTTAGTGAACGATCTGCTGGACTTTTCCAAACTGCAACACCAGACGATCGACCTGGCCCTGCGCCCTTGCACCTTGGCCGTGGTGGTGGAACAGGTGTTGCAACTGCACTACGACCAAGCGGAACGGAAGGGCTTGGCGCTGGTGAATGCCATTGATTTGACCCTGCCGCCCGTGTTGGCGGACTTCAACCGGCTGCAACAGATTTTGCACAACCTGGTGGGCAATGCGCTCAAGTTCACCCAAAGCGGTGAGGTGATTGTTCATGCTCGCCGTTGGCAACCGGATGCGGAACGGTTAAATCAGTTGCATCCTGCCGATCCCGTCAACGCCCTAGATCCTCAACTGGGGGATCAGCAATTGGGTCAACGATTGGATCAATTAACGGGGGTGGTGATCCCCTCAAGCGCGATCGGGCAGAGTGCTCTGTTCGATCGCCCCGGATTGGATCCGGCGGAGTCTGAGCAGCTTGATCGGGAGCACCCTGCCGAGTCATCCCCGAAAACGGCTGCCCAACAGTGGCTGGCCATTTCCGTCAGCGATACGGGCATTGGCATTCCCGCAGTGGCGATCGAGCGCATTTTTGAATCCTTTGAACAGGCCGATCGTTCCACGGCCCGAGAATATGGCGGCACGGGGTTGGGGTTGGCCATTGTGCGGCAACTGGTGGAATTGCATGGGGGCAAAATTTGGGTGGAGTCCCGGCCCGAAGTGGGATCTATCTTCACGCTGACCTTGCCGGTGGCCCTGGAAGCGCCAGCCCTCACCTACGAAATGCCCAGCTTCCGGAGATCGCCCATGATGTTGCGCAAGCCCGCCACGGTCAATCCCAAGCCAGCCCCCGAAGCCCCGATCGAACCGGAACCGATTACCCTAGCCCCGGCCACCGTGGAGGGCGATCGTCTCCTAGAAGCCCTCAGCCAGCGGGACACGGAACAGCTCCTAGCCAAGGCCAGCGCCGCCCGCACTCAACCCAATCAACGGTTCAAAATCCTGATGGTGGATGATGAGCCGGTGAATCTACAGGTGCTGGAAAATTTCCTGTCCCAGGAGGAGTATGAAATCGTGACCGCCGACAACGGCCCCGCTGCCCTGGCCGTTTTGGAGCAAGGGTTTCAGCCCGATGTGGTGTTGGTGGATGTGATGATGCCGAAAATGACCGGCTATGAGCTGACCCAGCAGTTGCGATCGCGCTATCCCGCCCACAAGCTGCCGATTTTGATGCTCACGGCCAAAAACCAGGTGGAAGACTTGGTGCAAGGTCTCGACTCGGGAGCCAATGACTACCTCACGAAACCCGTTTCCAAGAAAGAGTTGCTGGCTCGCCTGAAAACCCACCTGCAACTGTCCCATATCAACATTGCCTATGGGCGGTTTGTGCCCCACGAGTTCCTGCGGCTGCTGAATAAACAGAGCATTTTGGAGGTGGAACTGGGTGACCAAGTGGAACGGCAGATGTCGGTTTTGTTTTCTGACATTCGATCGTTCACTACGATCACGGAAAACCTGCTACCGGCCGAGAGTTTCCGGTTTATTAACCGCTATTTGGCCCACATGGAACCGGCGATTCAGCAAAATGGCGGCTTCATTGACAAATTCATTGGCGATGCGGTGATGGCGCTGTTTCCGGAATCGGCCGATGATGCGGTGGCCTCCGCGATCGAAATGCGGCGAAATTTGGAAGTCTTTAACCGCGAACGACAACAGGCGGGCGAAGTGCCGATCGAAATTGGCATTGGCATCAACACCGGCCAAATGCGATTGGGAACGGTGGGTGGCAAAAATCGGATGGATGGAACTGCCATCAGTGACGCGGTTAACTTGGCGGCCCGGTTGGAAACCCTGACCAAGCGCTACCAAAGCAGCGTCCTGATTTCCCACCACACGATCGCCCAGATGGAGGATCCAACGCGCTATCACCTGCGGTTTATCGATCGATTACAGGTGACAGGCAAATCTCGGCCCGTGGCGGTGTTTGAGGCGATCGATGGCGACCCGTTACCCATCCGAGACCAAAAACTTGCCACCATGGCCCATTTTGAAGAAGGTACTTGGCTCTATCACCGCCAGGAGTTCAAGTCGGCGGCCGTTTGTTTTGAGGAATGTTTGCGGCAATTTCCGGGCGATCGGGTGGCTCAAATCTATTTAGAGCGATCGGTTCATGCGGCCCTGCCCACCACGGATTAGGAGCCGATCGATGCCTAACTGTTCGATCGTTTCCTAGTCCCAACAGCCGTAACAAGGGGCTTAAGCCCCTTGTCCCTTGCGATCCCCTTACTGTGCAATCAGGGTTTCAGGCGATTGGACAACGGGCCCTAGCGTGCGCCGCGATAAATTCGCTCCGACTGCTCCGGTGGCAACCAGGCACAGGCTTGGGCTTGGCGCTGGGGCAAGGTCAGGGCCGGCGTGGGTCGGCTCCAGGCGCTCTCCGGCTCCACATACTCTTGCGTTTGGGAGTCGTAGGCATAAATTCGACCCGTTTCGATTTCATACACCCAAGCATGGAGCCGCAAGCTGCCCTGGTTCAGTTTGGCTCGCACACAGGGATAGGTGCGCAGGTTGTCAATTTGGGTGAGCACGTTTTCGGCCACCGCAATTTCCAGCAAATCTTCACCACTACAGGGGCTGTAGTTTTGCAAAACCACCTGGCGCGTTGCTTCCGCATGTTCCAGCCAGCGGCTGACCAAGGGCATTTTGTCTTCCAGCTCTTTGATCTTCAGCAGGCCCTTCATGGCCCCGCAGTGGGAATGGCCGCAAACAACGATTTCACTCACTCCCAAGGCTTCGATCGCATATTCGATCGTGGCTCCTTCACCGCCATTGGCCGCGCCATAGGGGGGGATGATGTTACCGGCATTGCGGATTACAAAGATTTCGCCAGGATCCGATTGGGTAATCAGTTCCGGGTCAACGCGGGAGTCAGAACAAGAGATGAAGAGAACTCGCGGTTTTTGCCCATGGGCCAGCTCTTCAAACAGCTTTTGATGGGAAGCGAAGTAATCTTGCTGAAACTGCCGCAAGCCTTTAATCAATTTGTGCATGGCGTTCTGTGCATGGCCTGGTTACCCGTGGCCTGGTCGTTGCCCGTCTGGCTGGTGAGTTGGTGAATATCTTACGGCCTTAGGGGCGCTGGTCGTCGGTGGTGGCGGGTGCTTCGCGCCGGTTGGTGCTGCGGGCCCGATCGGGCGACTCCGCCGGACGACTGGCGGGCGCAGCGCTACTACTGCTGGACGGTTTGCGATCGGCCGGTGAGGCCTTGGGCGTGGGGGAAGGGCGATCGCTTGGGGTTGCCACGTTCCGGTTGTCGGAATCGGTCAATCGCTGGGCCCCGGCCCGGTTTTCTTCGGCGGGTCGCGGGGTGACGGTTAGCCCCGCCGCGCCCGATCGCGACAGTTGCAAGAAAGAATCGAGGGCCGCCCGCCAAACCAAATAGCCCCGATCGCTCAGGTGCAGGCCGTCAGTGGTGAGGTCTGGGTGCAGATTGCCCTGCGGATCGGTGAACATCGGAAACAAATCTAAGAAGCCCACCCGTTCATCCCGGGCCACCTGGTTCAACCGGCGGTTGATGCGCTTGATGCGATCGAGCGTGGCCTGTCGCAAACGGGCCCGACCTTCCCAAGTGGAGCTAGCTCCGCGATGGGGAAACAGGCTTTGCAACACAATCCGCGAATTGGGGTGGGCCCGGCGCAATTCCTGGGTGATGGCCCGGTGATTTTCCACGATCGTGTCATCACTGACCCCTTGCATCAGGTCATTAATCCCGATCGCCACAAAAATCACCTCCGGTTGCAGACGCGCCAACCCATCCAAGCGCTGCAACAACAACCGGGTCGTATCCCCAGAGATGCCCTGATTTAGCCAAGTGGTTCCCGCCGGCAACAGACGGGACGGAAAGGCCAGGGTTAAGGAATCGCCCACCAGCACCGCCAACCGGGCGGGCCGTCGCAGGGCCATCGCATTGGCTTCCTGCCGCCGCCGAGCCACCCATCCTTCATAACTGGTGGCCGCGACGGGCGATCGCTTCGGAGTGGTAACCGTTGCCGCCACAGCCCTGGTGGGCGATCGCTCCAAAGACTCTTGGGTTTGCTGAATCTGGTCAATCGCTTGGGCAATGGCCTTGGCCGCCGCACGGTCTAGGCCCGTGACGACCACCAAAAAGGCCACCGCTAATAATCCATTGCCCCATAGAGACCATTTGACCCACCAAGGAGCGCGGGGCTTAGACGGTGAGAAACCACTCGATCGGCGTGACCAGCCAATCGAGCGGCCAAAAATTCCTGTTCGTCGAGCACGCGATCGAGAAAACACGATTTGCCCTGAAACGTTGTGGTGACCCTGCCTTGGTGCAAGCCAACCGACCCTAACCGGCTCCGTTGACCTTGCATCCATCGCCAAAAGACCAATTCACTAAGAACTCTAGCGAACTTTGGCCGCAAAAAAAACATCCCTAAACACAAAAGGGGGCGATCGCCCCCTCCTGTGTCATTGAACACCTGTGGTAATCAGTCGCATCCACACTCGGCTAACAGCTAAGGTCGTCGAAACGATGAAAGGTATCGTTACCCAACCCAGACCGAGTACCGAGGTTTTCCCTTAGGATGCAGCTTGATCTGAAACATCCATTACCGCCGTACCTGTGGGGCCGATCGAGGTGTTGTCCTTCACAAAGCCGCTGTAGGCTTCCATGCCGTGCTCGCCGATATCGAGACCCAGCGCCTCTTCCTCCGGCGAAACGCGAATGCCACCAAAGGCACTCAGGGTATACCAGAAGATGGTGGACAGCAGCACCGTCACCCCGCCAACAATCGCAACACCCAAGAGCTGGATACCCAACTGGGTCAAACCACCACCATAGAACAGGCCCAAACCAGCCGCATCCGCCCCCGTGGCATCCTTACCAATGCTGAACAGACCGACCGCCAGCGTGCCCCAAACACCGCAGACCAAGTGTACCGACGTGGCACCCACCGGGTCATCCACCTTCAGCACTGAGTCAAAGAAGCCCACCGACAGCACCACCAAAATCCCGGCAATGCCACCAATCAACACAGAACCGGTGTAGTCAACCACGTTGCAGCTCGCCGTGATGCCCACCAAGCCCGCCAGGATGCCGTTGATCACCATCGACAGATCCGGCTTGCCCGACAACCACCAGGACGTTACCGTGGCGGTTACGCCACCCGCTGCGGCGGCCAAGTTGGTGGTCACGGCAATGTAAGGCACGGCTGCATTCACCGCCAGGGTCGAAGCGCCGTTAAACCCAAACCAGCAAACCCACAGAATCAAGCAACCCAGGGTGGCGATGCTCATGTTGTGGCCAGGGATGGCGCGGGGTTGGCCGTTGTCGTATTTGCCCATCCGGGGCCCCAGGATTGAAGCACCCATCAGCGCTGCCCAACCGCCGACGGAGTGTACCGCCGTTGAGCCAGCGAAGTCGCGGAAGCCCATGTTGAACAGCCAACCGCCCGTGCCGCTCCAAATCCAACGGCCCGTGATGGCGTAGGACACCCCAACCAGCAGCAAGCTAAAGATCAAGAAGTCCACAAACTTGATCCGCTCAGCCACCGCACCCGACACGATCGTCGCGGCAGTGCCCGCAAAGGCAACTTGGAAGAGGAAGTGCAGCGAAACCGGCAGCCCCGTTGCTTCAATGCCATAGGTTTCGGGCGTTCCCGACAGGAAGAAGCCCGTCGTGCCAATCACGTTATTGCCTTGGGCAAACATGAAGCCATAGCCCAAAGCCCAGAAGGCCAAGGTGGCCAGGGCAAATACAATCAGGTTCTTGGTCAGAACGTTAACGGCGTTCTTCTGGCGACAGAAGCCCGTTTCCAACATGCAGAAGCCCGCGTTCATGAAGATCACGAGGATGGCTCCCACTAGAACCCAGGTCATGTTCAGCAGACCCTGAACGTCTTCGGGCTTGATGGGTTCGGCGGCGTGGGCAGCCAGGTTCCAGGTGGCCACAATTACGGCGGCCAAAGGAATGCAGGCTAGCCAACCGAGGGAGGTGCGGCGACCGAATACGTCGTGAAAGAACGATCGCCCGGCACGCAGGATCTGGTCAATGGATCGATCGGTGCCCTCGTTAAGGGAGCGCGAATGCCCCTTACGGCGACCCGAGAACTTGAGCCTAGCCATAGACTAACGGTTCCTATAGGGGTTGATGTTGATATGGATGGTTCAGAGACAGGGCGGTTGCTGACTGGTTAAAACTAAGACCATCACTCCTTCACTAACAATTGCTGCGATTCGCTCACGAATGCGGCAATCAGGAAACTTCCTGCTCCATCGCGGCGAAGTTGGCTTCACTTGCTCCACAGGCTGACACGATCGGACTGGCCGCCTTTTGCAGATGCATCGCCTTTGGGAGTGGTTTGCCCCAGGGTTTGACAGGGACTCAATGAGAGCTAGACTGCAATCCAAGACAGTCTCTTAACGCAGCAATTGTCGATCGATGTGGACTTGCTTTAAACACAGGCAATTGCATCAATTTTGTCGAGTATCGTTCTGTATCTAGCGATACTGATCGTTCTGGGCTGTGGGTAGATTCACCGGGACAAAAAGCTGAAGATGGGTGATGCGATCGGGCGGGACTGGCCATATCGTTGGCGGCCGTTGGGGGTGCAAGCCCCGTCCTGTCAGGAGCGACCCTGAGCCGAGGTGTAAAATCAGCATGGTTACGATCGCAGCCCAAACAAAATCCCGATCGCCTAGTCATTTCGCCATGTCGCTGGTTGGCCCTGTTCTTGATTGGCCAAGTCGCTGGGGCTGAAGAGCCAAGGTGTGAATTGGTTTTGAATGGCTCTGTGAAACTGCTAGAACTGCTGAATTGCTGAGCTGGCGTTGAAATCTCTGCCCCGGTCTTTTGGGGGATTTTGAGGACGATTGAAATGTGGATTGTTCATATCCCCCAGACAGCAGCATTGAAGTCCGTGATGAGGCTCCCCCATGGAAGTTAGCGAATTGCTCGAACGCTACGCAGCCGGAGAGCGAGATTTTGACCGCGTTGATTTGTCATCGGCGGATCTCAGTGGGGCCCTGTTGCCCGGTATTTCGCTCCAGGGGGCGGATTTATCAGGGGCCAAGTTGTCCGGCTCCAACTTGGAAGAGGGAAACCTGCGGGAAGCACGCTTATTGAGCGTGGAGGCGAATCATGCGCAATGGCGTGGGATTAATCTCCGCGAGGTGAAGTTGCGGGATGCGTCATTGCGGGGAGCCAATTTGGTGAATGCGAACTGCATTGGGGCGGATTTGAGCGGCGTGGATTTGGGCGATCAGGCAAATTTGTCCGGTTGCTCCATGCGGGCCACCAAGTTGGTCGGTGCGAATTTGCGGGAAGCGGTGTTGATAGAGTCCAATCTCAGTGAAGCGGATTTGCATCAGGCCAACCTGGAAGGGGCCAACATGCGAGAGGCCACGTTGCACCACGCCAAGCTCACGGAAGCCAATTTGACCAAGGCGAACCTGACGCGGGCCAATTTGACCAAGGCCAATTTCTCAGATTCGGTGTTGGTGGGGGCGATGTTGCTGGAGGTTTATGCCAGTAGCACGGTGTTTTTGGCGGCGGATTTGTCCAGTTGCGACCTGCGGCGAGCCAAGGCAATCGGGGCGGATTTCACGGCGGCCAAGCTGCTGAAGGGCAATTTGCGGGAAACCAATCTCAGTTGGTCAACGTTGCGCCAAGCGGATTTGAGCGATGCCAATTTGTTTCAGGCTCGCTTGCAATGGACGAATTTCAGCAGTGCTGTGCTGCGGGGGGCGGTGTTGATTGATGCGGATTTGTCCCAGGCCAACACCCGGGCAGTGGTTTGGACGGGGGCGATCGGCCCGGATGGCCAGGCCCATTACTAACAAGCCTCAGTGGGTGCTGCGTTAACGATAGGGAGCCAACAGGGGGGCAAGCCGATCGAGCGTGGCGGTGGGCACTTTGTCCAGGGGGGTGAGCAGCGCACCGGCCAGGGCCTGATGGGCGATCGACGCGGGCGGTTGGGCCCCCAAACGGCGGACGGTTTCCCGGATGATCGATCGGGCGTTGTCGGCATTGCGATGCAAGTTCCCAATCACCATCTCGGTGGTTACGCTGTCGTGATTAGGATGCCAACAGTCATAGTCGGTGACCAGGGCGATCGTGCAGTAGGCGATTTCCGCTTCTCGGGCCAGCTTGGCTTCCGGTAAGTTGGTCATGCCAATGACGGTGGCTCCCCAACTTTGATAGAGCTGGGATTCGGCCCGCGTGGAGAAAGCTGGCCCTTCCATGCAGAGATAGGTTCCGCCCCGATGCAAGGTCACCTCCGACAGGGCCAGGGAGTCGATCGCCTCAGCTACCAAGCCCGACAGCGCTGCACAGATGGGATCGCCAAAGGCAATATGAGCCACTAGACCATCGCCAAAAAAGGTGGAAACCCGGTTACGGGTGCGATCGATGAACTGATCTGGCAACACGATATCCAGAGGCTTCGCCGCCATTTGCAACGATCCCACCGCCGACACGGACAGGAGATAGCGCACACCCAAGGTTTTGAGGGCCCAAATATTGGCGCGGTAGGGCACTTCCGTGGGCAGCAGGTAATGGTGGCGGCCATGGCGGGCCAGAAAGGCCACGGGCACACCGTCCAAGGTTCCGGTGATGATTGCGTCGGAAGTGGGGCCAAAAGGGGTGTCAATCCGCCGTTCCTGGGGGTTTTGCAGCGCCTCCATCTGATAGAGACCGCTGCCGCCCAGAATGCCAATGGCGATCGTGTCGCTTGTTAAGTCCGTCGTTGAGTCAGTCATGGTTGAGAGGTTAGGACGCTGCGTCAGGAAGGTGATTCAAAGGTTATGCAACAGTGCTCAGTCAGCCAGTGGGGCAATCGCCCGGCTAGGGGATGCCATTTCAGCCTAAGCCGCCTGCCGCTGACTCATGCTCAAGATTCCGTAGTAATAGTCCTTCAGTTGGCGGGTGGCGGCGGCCCAGCCCCAGCGTTCAGCCTCGGCCCGCGCGGCCGATCGCAGGTCAGCCCGTTGGTTGGGGTCGGCAAACAGGCGCTGGGTGGCAGTGACGGCCCCTTGCTCATCGGTGGGGTCAAAGAGGAAGCCGTTTACGCCGTCGGTGACGATATCGGGGATGCCGCCCGCATTGGCCGCCACCACGGGACAACCGGCCGCCATCGCTTCCAACAACACCAGCCCTAGGGTTTCCGTGCGCGAAGGGAAAATAAACGCATCGGCGCTGGCATAGGCGGCCGCCAGCTCCAAACCGCGCAGGTAGCCGACAAAGTGGGTGTTGGTTCCGG
This sequence comes from Limnothrix sp. CACIAM 69d, assembly GCA_001913845.2. GTDB lineage: Bacteria > Cyanobacteriota > Cyanobacteriia > CACIAM-69d > CACIAM-69d > CACIAM-69d. Next base: position 36,483 of record MKGP02000063.1, read on the forward strand.
CAAAAAATTCCTCCAGCTCGGCGCGGTAGGGGCCGTCACCCACGAGGGCCAAGCGTGCGCCGGGAATCGATTCAAGCACGGGCCGGATTCGATCGACCTCCTTTTCAGCGGACAGGCGACCGATGTAGATCAACAGGGGCGCGTCTGGGTGGCCTTGGCTGAGGAAGTCGCGCATTTCGGCGGTGGCGCGATCGGGCGTGAAGCTGTCCGTGTCTACGCCGCGTTGCCAAAGGGCGGTGCGCTCAATGCCGTGGTCGCTCAGTTGCTGCACCATGGCGGTGGAGGTACAAAGGTTAATTTCCGCGAGGTTGTGGGCGGTTTTTAGCAATTCCCAGAGCAAGCCTTCGAGCATTCCCAAACCGTAATGTTGAAGATATTGCGGCAGGTGGGTGTGATAGGAAGCGACGAGGGGCAATTGCCGAGTTTTGGCGTAATAAATGCCGCCCAAACCAACCACGGCTGGGTTAACGACATGAATTAAATCGGGGCGAAAATGATCGAGTTCGCGACCAATGGCCGGGCGCGGCAGGGCAATTTTTAGCTCAGGATATTGCGGCAGTGGAAACCCCGAAACCCCGAAAACTTTTGAGCCGTTGTAGTCCTGTAAACCCAAATCGGGCGTGACAATTAGCACTTCATCGCCCATTTTTTGCAAATGATCGATCGTGTGGCGAAGGCGGGTCACGATCCCATCAATTTTGGGCAAAAAGGTTTCGGTAAACAGCGCAATTCGCATAGGTTCCGTGCGGAGCAACAGGGACAAAAGGGGCAAGGGGCCAGCGGCACAAGACGGGCGATCGCCCGACACAGATTAAGACTGGGTTAATGCCAAGCCTAGACTAGGCGATGGTTTCAGCCTATTCCCGCCATATTTGCCTCAGGATACCGCTTGGGGGGGATCGATCGGCCCAGTCGAATTATTCACGCCCCGCCAAACGCGCCAACCGATGGCTATACCAAGTAGCCCCAATAATCAGCAGCCCGATCGCCCCGAGGGTCAAACTCAGGGGCAAAAACTGCCCCCGGCTAATGGCATCGGTGCCGGAACTACCCAATTGCACAAACAAAAATACGCCGGGGCCCGTGCCCGCCACGGTGGCGATCAAATAATCCCGAAAGCGCACGGAGGTTAAACCGGCGGTGTAGTTGGCCAAACCGTAGGGCAAAATCGGCAGCAAACGCACGGCAAACATATAGGCAAAACCGTGGCGGCGAATTTCTTGATCCATCTCTTGCCAGCGATCGGCGAGGCGGCGCTCAAAGGCGGGTCGGGCCAGCCAACGACTGAGATAAAAGGAGGCGATCGCGGCCAAAATAGCGGCTAAACTCGTCCAAATTGTGCCCCAAATCGAGCCGAATAATGCGCCACCTAAGAGGTTTAAGGCCGTTGAGGGTAGCATCAACATGGTGACCGCCAGATAGACCACCATATAAACCAATGGTGCGAGCCAACCGGTGCCACCAATTTGAGTTCGTAGCCGCTCCACATCAATCATGCCCAGGCTGTAAAACATTGCCCCGATCGCCCCGAGGCAGAAGAATAACAGCAGCACAATCCAACGTTTTTTAGGGGGCTTCATGGGGTGCTTGGGGATAGGAAATAAAGCGGTCTATCAGGGGGCGAGGCAAGGAGCTTAGGGCCTGTCGTCATTGTGCCTAAAACCCTGGATCTACTGTTAGCAGATCGTGGGGGCAAGGGGCTTAAGCCCCTTGTCTGGGGGTTGGCGGAGTTAGGGATTAGGGAGTTCGGCGCGATCGCGATCGGTGACCCGCCAACTGAGTTTGGTATTGAGCCAAAAGTTCCAGAAGGTGACCAAGCCGATTGCAATAAAATTGGCTAAATAACGATACTGACCTGCAAAAATCACATTAAAAAAGAGATTTAAAATCAGGACATTTAGAATCAGCCCCATCAGACAAATTAAATTGAATTTTAAGAAGCGTTCGAGACGGCGACGAAAGCCAGTTTGACGTTGGGAAAGGTCTCGAAATGTCCAGCGATCGTTCCACCAAAAGTTATTGAAAATCGCCACTTCCGCCGCGATGATTTTGCTTCGAGTAAGCCCCCAACCCAGGGTGCTAGGGTCGCTGAGAGCGTAGAGCACCGCCATATCTACGATTACTCCACTGAGGCCGACGATGCCAAACCGGATGAAGCGCTGCACCGGGAACGGATCGAGCCGTAGCCGCAGCAAATGGGCGAAATAGTCGATCGCGTGGTACCAAGTGACTTTGGTTTCACCCGATTGCCGCTCACGAAATTCATAGGGGATCGTTTTGACGCGCCCAAAGTCTCCCTTTGCTAATACTTCAATCAGGATTTTGTAGCCCAAGGGATTCAGAGTTTTTTGGGCGATCGCGCTGCGTTTCAGGACAAAATAACCACTCAAGGGATCGGACAAACGCCCCACCACATCGGGCAACAAAGCCAGCCCCAAAATCTGCGCGCCCCGGGAAGTGAGCCGCCGCCACAGGCTCCAATCACTGATGCCACCGCCGGGATCATTGCGACTGGCGGCCACCAAATCGGCTCCGGCTAAAATCTGTGCCACCATCTCCGGCAAAATCTGTTCGTCGTGCTGGCCGTCGCCATCAATTACGCCCAAGATTTCTCCCTTCGCCACTTGCCAACCGCGAATTACAGCGGTGGCTAACCCCTGTTCATAGTGACGACAAAGCACCCGTAATTGGGGAAATTCGGCGGTGAGTTCCTGGGCGATTTTCCAAGTACGATCGGTGCTGTTGTCATCCACCACAATAATTTCGTAATCATTCGGCAATGCCTGATCCAAAATCACCACGAGCGATCGCACCAAGTCCTCAATATTCTCGGCTTCCTCATAGGTAGGAATCACCAAAGAAAACCGCAGCGATCGCGCCAAAATGGTCAGCTTTCCACCCCGGGGCGAAAGGGTCATAAATTGGGCGATCGCCTGATCTAAGGTCTTTGGATCATTTACCTGATGATTCAGATGTTCCGCATGGCGAATTTCGATTTGAAATTCCGCCGCCGTGGGTTCTCCCCAGGTGGATCGATGTAAGACCCAATCTGGCAGCGGATCAATACATAATTCACCCGTGGGAACCGCTTCGATCGGTCGCAAAGTCGCCATACCACCCATCGTTAGGCCTCAGTAACCTGGGCGACCAACCGAGGTTGAAAATCGAGGGTTTTGACCAAGAATGCCAGCTTGTCGCTGGCTTCTTCCACGATTTTGGTGGTGGGTTTTCCGGCTCCGTGACCCGCTTTCGTTTCAATCCGAATCAGGGTCGGTGCGTCGCCGCTTTGGGCTGCTTGTAATGCCGCCGCAAACTTGAAACTATGGGCAGGAACTACGCGATCGTCCCGCTCGCCAGTGGTGACCAAAGTGGCGGGATAGGCCGTGCCCGATCGCAAATTGTGAAGCGGTGAATAGGCATAAAGCGCCTTAAATTCCGCTTCGTTTTCCGGCGATCCGTAGTCGGAACACCAGGCCCAACCGATCGTAAATTGCGAGAAGCGTAGCATATCCATCACCCCCACCGCTGGCAGGGCTGCCCCAAACAAATCGGGTCGCTGAATTAGGCAAGCCCCCACCAGTAACCCACCATTGCTGCCACCGGAAATGGCCAGACGTTGGGGTTTGGTGTATTGATTCGCAATCAGCCATTCCGCAGCAGCAATAAAGTCATCAAAAACATTTTGTTTTTGCAGTTTTGTGCCCGCTTCATGCCACGCTTCGCCGTATTCTCCGCCGCCCCGCAAGTTGGCAACAGCGTAGATGCCGCCCATTTCCATCCACACCAAATTGGATACGGAAAAAATAGGGGTAAGGGACACATTGAACCCGCCATAACCATAGAGAATGGTGGGGCGATCGCCGGTCAGCTCTAGCCCTTTTTTGTGGCTAATAAATAGCGGAATTTGCGTGCCATCTTTGCTGCGGTAGAACACCTGGCGCGTTTCGTAATCGTCCGGGTTAAATGCCACCGTTGGCTCTCGGAAAAGCTGACTGGTTTGGTTGGCAAAGTCGTAGCGATAAATGCGTGTGGGGGTGGTGTAGCTGGTGAAACTGTAGAAGGTTTCCCGATCGCCCCGTTTGCCCTGGAAGCCCCCGATCGAACCGAGACCCGGCAAGTCAATTTCAAACTGAAACTGCCCTTGCAAATTAAAGAACTGCACAGCCGATCGCGCGTCCTGCAAATATTCCACCACAAACCCATCGTTCAGGGTGGAAACCGCATCCAGCTTGTAGGTTGCTTCGGGAATTACTTCTTGGATTGTGGATTGCCAATTGGTGCTGGTTGCGTCAAGGTCGATCGCCACCACCCGACCCATGGGCGCTTGCCAGTTGGTTTCAAACCAGCCGATCGCCCCGTCATTATCAATAAATCCAAAACCGCCGACCCAATCGCCCACCAATTCCCGCACGGGGGAATCTGGCTGCCGCAGGTCTTTCACAAACAGCAAATTCTTCGATTCAGTTCCCTTCCAAACAGAAATTAATAGATAGGAACCATCATCACTGACCGTACCACCAAAGCCCCATTCTGGTTGATCGGGTCGCTCATAAATCAGCAGATCAGCCGCTTGCTCAGTGCCCAGTTTATGATAGTAAAGCTTCTGGAAATAATTCGTATCTTGGAACTGGTTTTCTGCACTGGGTTCGTCGTAGCGACTGTAGAAAAAGCCGCGATTGTCCGGTGTCCAGGAAGCGCCAGAAAACTTCACCCAATCCAGGCGATCGGGCAAATCTTTGCCGGTTTCCACCGATCGCACTCGCCAGGTTTGCCAATCGGAACCCGCCGTGGATAAGCCATAGGCCATCAACGATCCATCCTGGGTAAAGGCAATCCCTGATAGAGCCACCGTGCCATCATCCGAAAGCTGATTCGGGTCAAGCAAAACGCGCGGCTCCCCATCTAAGTGATCGAGCGTATACAAGACGCTTTGATTTTGCAGCCCGTCGTTTTTGTAATAGAAATAGCGATCGCCCCGCTTCCAGGGCACGCTCAATTTTTCATAGTCCCAAAGTTGCAACATCCGCTCATAAATGGGCGATTGCGCCGGAATTTGCGCCAAATAATCAAAGGTCAATTGATTTTGGGCGGTGATCCAATCGGCCGTTTCCGGGGCGTTGGCATCTTCTAACCAGCGATAGGGGTCAGGCACCGAAACGCCGTGGTAGATGTCCACTTGGTCAACGGTGCGGCTGGTGGGATAGGCAAGACGATCGGCCATGGGATGCTGCAAAAAATTCATGTCCGGGGTCTATTGTACGGGCGCGGGCCCGACTGTAGCGGTATTCTGGGGAAGCTTTGGGGCCCCATTGCCAAACGTCAACCCCGTTTTTGGCCCCGTTTGGACGCTGCATCCCTGTCGATCGCCCCTATGAAAATCGCCACCTGGAACGTTAATTCTGTTCGATCACGCCTCGATCACGTCACCGGTTGGTTACAGGAAAATCCTGTCGATTTCCTCTGTTTACAGGAAACCAAAGTGATTGATAGTGACTTTCCCCGATCAACTTTTACGGATTTGGGCTATCACCTGGAAATTTCGGGACAAAAGAGCTACAACGGCGTGGCGATCGCCAGTCGGCAATCAGTTGATCAATGTTTGATTGGGTTTGGTGCGGTTTTAGATCCCGAATTAGTTGACGATTTAGATGATCAAAAACGGGTGATCACGGTTCAATCGGGTGACTTGGTTTTGGTGAATCTCTACGTGCCCAATGGCTCCGAGATTGGCAGTGAAAAATACGCTTACAAACTGCGTTGGTTAGGGTTGCTGAAAACCTATTTAGCCGAATTGCTAAACCAATATCCTCAGGTTTGTGTTTGCGGTGATTTTAATATTGCCTACGAAGATCGCGATATTCATAATCCCAAAAATCGCGAAACCCATATCATGGCCTCCGACGCTGAGCGGGCAGCCCTGAAAGATAGTGTTTTTGACTTGGGTTTTCAGGATGCCTTTCGCTTGTTTTGTGATGAGGGCGATCGCTTCAGTTGGTGGGACTATCGATCGGGTGGTTTCCAACGCAATCGCGGCTGGCGGATTGACCATTTGTATTTGTCACCAGCCTTGATTCCCGCTGCCCGCCGTTGCGAGATTGATATTGAGCCACGCAAACTCGAAAAGCCCAGCGACCACACCCCCGTGGTGTTGGATTTAGCGATCGATTAGCCGAATCCTTGGGGCGATCGCGCTGATCGATCGCCCAACCGTCCCCCATTGCCCAGAGAACCGCCAAGCCCGAACTCAACCGGCCGTCAGCGTTGCGCGTTAGTATTTTGGAAGTATGACTGCTGTTTGCGCAGCAGCGCCCTGAATTTTCTGAATCTGCCGATGACTCCCAAGATCGAGGCCGTTCAAGCGCCCTACTACGGCGATACCGCGTACCGGACTCCCCCGCCAGACCTTCCCTCCCTGTTGCTCAAGGAGCGGATCGTTTACTTGGGAATGCCCCTCGTACCTGCCGTCACCGAGCTGATTATTGCCGAGCTGTTGTATTTGCAATACGACGATCCCGAAAAGCCGATTCGGATCTATATCAACTCCTTCGGCAATCTCGGGTTCGAGACGGATGCCTTTGCCATCTGTGACACGATGCGCTACATCAAGCCGCCGGTGCATACGATTTGCCTGGGCTTGGCGGCGGGCACGTCGGCCATGTTGTTGGCAGCGGGCACGAAGGGTTGTCGGGCCAGTTTGCCCAACTCCAAGATTGTGTTGCAACAACCCCAAGGCGGCGCACGCGGTCAGGCCACGGACATTCAAATCCAGGCGGAAGAGGTGCTGCGCAACAAACGGGTGATGCTGGATATTTTGTCGGAATGCACCGGGCAAGCCACTGACAAGCTCACCAAAGACATGAATCGCCGGTTCTACATGACTCCGGCCGAAGCGAAGGAATACGGGATCATTGACACGATCCTAGAATCATCGGAGGGGCTGCCTAAGCCGGTGGTGAATTCGGTGGGGTTGGGCTAGGTTGCCCGATCGCCCTGATGACGCTCCCAATCCATCCAACCACCCACTAGTCAGCCATTTGAAGAAGGAGTCTCGATCCTATGCCGATTGGCATTCCCCAAGTTCCCTATCGTCTGCCGGGTAGCCAATACACCCAGTGGATCAGCATCTATAACCGCCTGTACCAGGAGCGGATCATCTTCTTGGGCAAAGAGGTGGACGACGAAATCGCCAACGAAATTGTGGCGGTGATGCTCTACCTTGACTCGGAAGACAACAGCAAGGACATCGTGCTGTACATCAACTCGCCGGGTGGTTCGGTAACGGCGGGGATGGCGATTTATGACACGATGCAGCACATCAAATCCGACGTGGTGACGGTGTGCGTGGGCTTGGCGGCCTCGATGGGGGCCTTCCTGCTGGCGGCCGGAGCCAAGGGCAAGCGGTTGGCCCTGCCCCATGCCCGGATCATGATTCACCAGCCGAGTATGGGCGGTTTCCGCGGCCAAGCCACGGATATTGACATTGAGGCCAAGGAAATTCTGAAAACCCGCAGCCAGTTGGATGAAATCCTGGCGCTGCGGACGGGCCAAAGCCTGGAGAAGGTGAAGAAGGATACGGAGCGGGATTATTGGCTGTCGGCGGAAGAGTCGAAGGACTACGGCTTGATCGATCGGGTGATTGAGTCGCGGGACTAGGGCCGGTCGTTACTTCGACCACGGTAGACAAGGGGCTTAAGCCCCTTGCCCGATCGCGGCAGGGTTCACCACGGGGCGATCGATTCGAGAGCGAGTCGATCGCCCCTCATCTTTGACCCGTAATTGGGTTGAATCGTGGCAACGGGGTTCGATCGGTTATTTTTAAAAGGGTTTGGGGTGCTCGCCAGGATTTTGGGTGAGAACATGAGGTGGCCATGGCCTTGACGGTGCGAGACTGCTATCGACTGCTGGAACTGCCGCCGGGTGCGCCGGTAACAGATATCAAGCGGGCCTATCGGCGGCTGGCCCGGCGCTACCATCCCGATTCGGGCCATCGATCGGCTTCGGCAGAAACCTTTGCGACCTTGGCCCAGGCCTACCGGGCCCTGATGGAGCGATCGGGGCGGCCCAGTGCAACGGTTCCTTGGTCTGGGTCGTCGTCGGCTGCGGTTGCCGCGCCGTCCCCGCCGCCGCCCGCCGCCCGATCGCCCCAGTCACCACCCCCACCGGCCGCATCCCCGCCGCCGCCTCGGGAACCTGCCCCAGCGCCGAACTCAGCGACTAACTCAGCGCCTAACTCAGCGCCTAACTCAGCAACCAATCAAGCGCCTGGCCCAGCGTCTAATCCAGCAACTAACCCAGCGGCTCAGTCTAATCGCTACCCATCAACCGCACGATCGACCGCGCGATCGACCGTGAAACCTCAGGTGCAGGTGAATCCGTCCCTGTCGCCCTTTGAGCAAGAGTTAAAGGAAAATGCGTTCCGTCGGCTCCAGGAGCTGTTCCAGGGGGGCCGATTCCCCAGCGCGATCGCCCTGGCAGAGGGGTTGGCCCAACGGCTCGATCGGGATGAAGAGGTGAAACAGTGGCTGGCAATCGCCTATCACCGTTGGGGCCGGGAACTCATTAACCGAGGCCAGGGCAGCCGTGCCGAAACCTATCTGAAAAAAGCCCTCAACACCGACCCCCGCAATCGTCAGTTGTGGCTGTTGGTCGATCACGAGTTGCAACGGCTAAGTTTGCGATCGGGCTGAGGGGACAAGAAATCTTAATCAGGCTTCATCGTTGGCCGATCGGCCAGCTTTTATCATGGGTCAATCATAAAAGACCTGTTTTTTAGAGCCTTATGATTGCCGCAGTTCCCAACCCCACCGTCTCCGCGCCCACCGTTAGCGATCGCCATCGCCTGCAAACCAGCCAACTGAACGTGCCGCCGCGTCTGCTGTTGGGGCCTGGCCCCTCGAATGCTCACCCCCGGGTGCTCCAGGCGATCGGGATGCGGCAAGTGGGCCACCTCGACCCGCACTTCATTGAGCTGATGAACGAGGTGCAAGAGCTGCTGCGCTACGCCTGGCAAACGGACAACGCCCTGACCATTCCGGTCAGTGGCACGGGCAGCGCCGCCATGGAAGCCACCCTCGCCAATTTGGTGGAACCGGGAGACGTGGTGTTGGTGGGGGTGAATGGCTACTTTGGCCATCGGATGAGCGACATGGCCAGCCGCTACGGTGCAGAGGTGCGGCAAATTCACCGACCCTGGGGCGAGGCATTCTCGTTGTCGGAGTTGCGATCGGCCTTGGAAACCCACCGGCCGGCAATCCTCGGCTTAGTCCATGCGGAAACCTCCACCGGGGCCCGGCAACCCCTCGAAGGCGTGAGCGATCTCTGCCGGGAATTTGACTGCCTGCTGTTGGTGGATACGGTCACCAGCTTGGGCGGTGTGCCACTATTTTTGGATACTTGGGGCGTGGATGCGGCCTACAGTGGTAGCCAAAAGTGCCTGAGCTGCCCGCCGGGAATTTCGCCCTTCACCCTGGGCGATCGGGCCTTGGCCAAGCTGCGGGCCCGCAAAACCCCCGTGGCTAACTGGTATTTGGATATGGCGCTGGTGGGCAAATATTGGGGGAGCGATCGCACCTACCACCACACCGCCCCGATCAACATGAACTACGCCATGCGGGAAGCCCTGCGCCTGGTGGCCGAAGAGGGCCTCGAAGCTCGCTGGCAACGCCATGCGGCCAATGCGCGGCTGCTGTGGGATGGGCTGGCGGCCATGGGGCTGAAATGCCAGGTGACCGAAGAGATTCGCCTGCCGTCGCTCACCACCGTTTGCGTGCCTGAGGGGGTGGATGCCAAGGCCGTGGCCCGTCGCCTGCTGGAGGATTACAACATCGAAATTGGCGGTGGTCTGGGCGAGTTAGCCGGCAAGGTTTGGCGAGTGGGGCTGATGGGCTTTAACAGTCGGCCCGAAACGGTGCTGACCCTGTTGAAGGCCCTGGAGCAGGTGCTGAGTCGCTAGCTACGCTTCAGCCCCCATGGAAGCGGGCCAACATGAACCGCGCCACGGTGAAATAGGTCAAAACCCCCAACATGTCCACCGCTGTGGTGATGAAGGGCGCTGACATCAGAGCCGGGTCAAAGCCGACGCTCTGGAACAAAAAGGGCAAGACCGATCCCGCCGTGGCCGCCAAGGTGGAAATGGCCATCAGGCTCACGCCCACGGAAATGGCGACGGCGGGCGGATATTGAAACAGCAAAGCCCCCACGCAAACCATTGTTCCGAGCATCATGCCCAGTAGGGCCCCGGCTACGGCTTCCCGGCGAATCACCCGCAGGGGCCCCGATCGAATCTGGTCAATGTTCAGTCCCCGAATCACCACGGTGGAAGACTGGGCCCCCACGTTCCCGCCCGTCCCAATCAGCAGCGGGATGAAGGAAGCCAAGGACACCACCTGTTTCAGGATGTCGTCCTGGCCGCGAATGATAGCCCCGGTGACCGCATTGGTGACCAACAACACCAGCAGCCACACCACCCGTCGTTGGGCCACGGTCACCAGGTTGGTTTGGAAATAGTCATCATCACCGGCTTGCACCCCACCCAAGGCATAGATGTCTTTGGTGGCTTCTTCTTCCAAAATGTCGATCACGTCGTCCACGGTGACGATGCCCACCAAACGCTTTTCCCGATCGACCACGGGCACGGCCAAAAAGTCGTAGCGCTGGATAATGCGGGCCACTTCCTCTTGGTCTTCATCGGTGGTGACGCTGACCACATCCCGGGTCACCAGCTCGCTCACCAACTGTTGTGGATGGGAGGTGACGATATCCCGCAGGGAAACAATGCCCGTCAGGCAGCGGGTGTTGTCGGTCACGTAGAGGTAATAGATGGTTTCCGTGGTGTCCGCGAGGCGGCGAATCCGAGCCAGGGCATCATCAACGGTCATTTCCTCTTTCAAAGAAATGTATTTGGGGGTCATGATCCGGCCGGCGGTGCTGGCTTCATAACCCAACAGCAGGGCGGTGGCCTCCCGTTCCGCATGGCTCAGTTGATCCACGATCCGCCGCGCCAGTTTGGCGGGCAATTCGTCAAAGAGCTTGGCCCGATCGTCCGGCGACATTTTATCGACAATATCCAAGACTTCTTGGCGTTTGAAGTCTTCAATCAACAGTTGTTGAACGTTGGATTCTAGGTGTTCATAAACTTCCGCCGCATCGTCCTTGGGCAAGAGCCGAAAGGCTAGGGCCTGCATGGTTTCAGGTAAACCCTCGATCGCCTCGGCAATGTCAGGGGCTTTGACGGGAACCAACAGTGCCTTGGCACCGGTCAGGTTATTTTGCTCCAAGAGGACTCGCAATTGTTCGCGTACGAGGTCGCGGAGTTCCCGCCGAGAAATCCCCTGAGCCGAATTCATGTCCAGCTCTTGCTCAGTGGCCATGCTCGATCCTCCTCATCGGTCGTCTTGCTTGGAATAAATTGCGTTACGGCATGGTGGGGCGATAACGATGATCGACGGCCCGGGCTGGGCCTGCCAAACTAGCCCTTAGTTTAAGGGGTTTGGCAACGGAAGTTGCTGAAAGTCCCGTTTTGCAGATGATCGGTGAATTGGGGAGTTGCCCCCCGGATCTTGGGTATTGGTCAAGATCACCGCCTGTTGAACGGGCTGGCGGTTGTTGGACTGAGTTTGGCCTTGAGTTGGCCTTAGGTGGGTTGCCAAATTTGGATCGTGTGATCGCCGCTGCCGCTGGCCAAGGTCAACCCATCGGGGGCGATCGCCACCGCATTCACCCACCAATCATGGCCCTTCATCACCTGTAATAGTTCCTGGTTGGCCAGGTTCCAGCAATAGACCTTGCGATCTTCTCCACCCGCAATCAGCAGGCCCGTATGGGGCGCAACGGCCAGGGCAAAGACTGCTTCGGTGCTGTCGCGGAAAATGTGTTGGGGCTTGTCGTGGCTGGGTTGACCGGCTTGCAGGGGCCAGAGCTTGATGGTTTTGTCTTCGCCAGCGCTGATCAGCCATTGGCCGTCGGAGGTGACTTGCAGGGCGCAAATCCGACCCAGGTGTTGTTGCAGGCTGTGGAGCCGATCGCCCGATCGGGCATCCCAAAAGCCAATTAGCCCATCGCTGCATCCGCCAATTAGCACCTGGCCATCGTGGCTCCAGGCCAGGGCCGGAATCGGTCGGCTGTGGGCGCGCCAACTGTGGAGCAGCTCGCCGCTGCGCCAGTTCCACAGCACCAAGCGCCCATCATCACCACTGCTGGCCAGGGTTTGACCATCGGGTGAAAGGGCGATCGCGCTGACCCAATCTTGGTGATGCTTGAGGCAATGGTGAGCGGGGCCACCGGTGATGGGCCAAATCCGCACGGTGCGATCGCTGCTGGCAGAAATGAGACTTTCCCCATCGGGGCTAAAAAGCAAGGCCGTGATCCGCCCATCATGACCATCCCAGGCGGCTTGCAAGCTGCCCGTGGCCCACTGCCAAAGGCGAATTTGGCGATCGCCCCCGGCGCTGGCCAGCCATTGCCCATTGGGACTAAAGGCCAGGGCACAGATTCGATCGCTGTGGGCCGCGACCGTGACGGTGGGTCGCCACTTATAGTGCCCGAGATCCCGGGTGACCGGGGGGCTGGGCGCGGCCGCAGGGGGTGCGTCGCCTTCCGTCAGGGCGGTGATCACGGCTTCGGCGCTGGGGTAACGCTCACTGACACGATCGCTCAGCAGTCGATCGAGCACTTGCCCCAGGCGCGGATCAACCGATCGCCCCTGTTCTTGCAAGCGATCGCTCCATACCCACCGACCCGCCAGCGGATCAAACAACTCCTCCGGTGCATGGCCCGTGAGCGCAAACAAACTCGTAGCCGCCAAGCTGTAAAGATCACTGGCTGGGTAGGCATGGCCACTGCGTAGCTGCTCCAAAGGTGCGTAGCCCTCCGTGCCCACCCGGGTTCCCCCCCGGGTCACCGTTTCACCCGTCAGTTGCTTGGCCACGCCAAAGTCAATTAACACCGGCTTTTCGCCCGACTCCGGCAGCACAATGTTGTCTGGCTTAATGTCCCGGTGAATCACATTGCGGCCATGGACAAACTGCAACACCGGCAGCAAATCCAACAGGAGCGATCGCACGGCCGCCTCGCTCCAGGGGCCCACGCGGGCCACCCGCTGGGCCAACGTGTCCCCCGCAATGAACTGCTGCACCAGATAAAGCCGGCCCCCTTCCGCAAAATAGGCGTAGAGGGCGGGAATTTGGGGATGTTCGCCCAATTCCGCTAACCGTTGGGCCTCTTCGGCAAAGAGCTGCTCGTATTTGTCGTAGCTGCTGTCTTGGGCGATCGTGCCGGTGAGAGAGTCAGTGGCCAACAAACCGCGACTGATGGAACCCCCGGCGATCGAGTGAATTGGGTTGCCACCTTGGGGCGAAAACTGCTTGATGATGCAAGGCTGCTGGAGTCGATCGAGGTCAATAGCCAAATAACTGCGGCCAAAGCCCCCTTGCCCCACCGACCGCACCGGTTGATAGCGATTGCGCAACTGTGCCACCAAGGCTGCCCCGCAGGATTGGCAAAATTGGGCATCATCCCGATTCATCGGTTGATGACAGTGCGGATTTAAGCAGCAAACCATACCGCACAGGGCAGCAATCACCCTTTGATTGAGTTGCTTCCATGTTAAGCCAAGGATCCAAGCCTCAACAGCCTGAATGGGGACAATTGGCGCAGTTGCGGCCCAGGGTGACCGCCGCTCCCTAGGCCAGAGGCAACCGAATCACCACTTCCAGTCCGCCACTGGGGCGATCGAGCAGATCCAACTGCCCCCCATGGCGGGACGTGATGATGTGATGGGTTGCCGTCAGGCCCGTTTCCTTGACCCGGTGGCGATCGAGCTGGAAATTTTCCAAAATTTGCTGGCGCTGAATCGCCGTCAAGCCGGGGCCATTATCCGCGATCGACACCACCGCCCAGGAGTGAGCCGCCGCATCCTGTTCCACCCAAGTGTTGATTTCGATGTAGGGCTGTTCCGCCGCGCTCAGGGTCACCGCCTTGAGTTGGGCCCGCGTTCCCCGCTCCAACAGCACATCCACCGCATTCACCAGCACCGCCATCAACGCCCGATCAATCTGACTGCCATAGCAACAAACCGGCGGCAACGAACCGTAATTGCGCACAAACTCAATCTGCACCGACAACCGACTTTGCAGCAGCAGCACAATGCTATTCAGCCGTTGGTGCAAATCCGTTGGATGCGGATAGACATCATCGAGATGACAAAAATTTTGCAAACTGCTGACAATCGCCTTCAGCCGTTCGGCCCCATTGCGCAAACTACTGAGCAACAGCGGCAAATCATCCCGCAAAAAGTCAAAATCCACCGACTCTTCCAAGTTGGTAATCGTCCAGGGGATGGGTTGCTTAGACTGTTCTGCCCAATCTCGATAGGCATCCACCAACTGCACCAACTGTTCCCCGTAAGATCCCAGATGGCTCAGGTTGCCCCAAATGAACCCCACCGGATCCAGAATTTGGTGTGCTACCCCATCCACCAACCGCCCCAGGCTGGCTAACTTGTCGTTTTGAATCGCCTGGAGCTGCATTCGCTCATAGCGAGCTTGGGTTTCAATGCCGCGAATTTGCCAATCCGCCACAATCAAAGCGCGTGTGTCCAGCAGCCGAGGGCCTTCGGCACATTGCACCACGATCGGATCCGTCAACAGCCCGATCGTGCGGCTCACGGCCCGTTTCATGGCCTGGACGATCGGTAACTCCACCGGCAAAGTTAGGCAATCTCGCTCCAAATAGCCCCACAGGGCTTGCAGCGGCTGCTCCAAAATGGTTGCCCCCGAAGGCCGAATGGCAAATTCCAATAATTGCTGGCGGGTAATCACCCCCTCTAGCCGGCCGCGATCCATGACGATCGCCCCGGGAACCCGGGGATAACGGGCCAGCCAGCTCGCCAGCGCAAACCCCGAAACCGCCACATCCACCAGGCAGTCATAGCTTGGTAAATCCGCCAGGGTTGCCTCCAGCCCCAAGGACGAACTGGCCGGCTCATGCAACACCGGGGGGCATAGGCTCTTGTCACTCATCAGCAAAAACGGGTCTCAAGCTCCGTCCTGTGGGGCCGGCTGTTGTGGGGCCTGCGTTAATGGTTGTTCGGGCTAAGCCAGGATTCCCGTTGATGGTTGATGAACCCCACTGGGGGCGTTTCAACCGGGAATACCAGGTTTCAGCTTATCCCGAACTTTAGTTTCCAAACAGTCCCAGGCCAGTACAGTCCTCGTCTGGTGCTGTCCCAGTCAAGTCAAGTCCCAGCCCAGCACAACTCCAGCCCGGCCGAGCCTAAACGACCGTCAACTTAGCATTGGGGTGGCAACCACAGGGATCGTCGCTATCGACCCATTTCAAACCCAACTGCGCCATCGCCTGCATCACCGGTTCCACCTCCTGACCCTTGGCCGTCAACGCATATTCCACGTGGGGCGGCACCTCGGGATAAACCCGCCGCACAATTAAGCCGTGGCGCTCCAGACCCCGCAGCCGTTGAGTGAGGGTTTTGCTGCTAATGCCGGGTAACAGCATCATCAGCTCACTGGGCCGCCGTGGTTGATCGCGCAGCAGCCGCAAAATCAAGATCGACCATTTATGACCGATCGCCTCCAAAACGACCTGGATTGGGCAAGCACTATCGGTGCAGGTTTGCTCAGCCGTCATCAACCCCTGTTGTTTACCCATGGTTGTGCCTCCTAAAACACACTGGGAATGATTGATTTCCCCCTCCCAGTTCCACCCTTATGTGGATCCTCAAACATGAGGAATTGAGAAATGAATGAGAGTTTTGAGATCGCCGGTCTAGACGTTGACTGGGTGCTGTGACTGCCCACCAATGGGCAGTGCCAGATGCGCAGGGCGATCGCCCCTTGGGCCGGTTCCAAGCCAGCCCTATAACTGGTCATTTTCACCGGTTGCAGCTCGCGAGCCTGAGCCAGCGGGGCAACGGGTGAGTCAGCGGCGTACTAGCCGTAAAACCGCCCGTGACCTGGCCGTAGACACATCATCGTTAACGCACGATCGTTCAAGGCACGATAGCCCATGCTGAATCCATCGTCGGCAGTGGTTGCTATTATCACCATGACGATTGGATAAGATAACCATCTACTCATCATACGCACTGGATTACGTCATCCCCAGCCAAAAATTGCGATAACACAGCTCCTGTGCATGGTTTTGGGAATTGGGGGCTGATGGTGTCCACAGTGAAGGCTGACCAGAAGCAGCAACCCAAGAACTGACTGATTTGATTTTAATCACCGCCGAGTTAAGGGATTTTAGCGGTTAAAAATTGCTAGAAATCCAATCAGCAGGCAGAGAAACTTAAAGTCTCTGAACTAAAAGTCAGGAAACTTCAAACTTTCTCAGGGAGTTCTCAAGGACTCAAAGACGTTTCGGATATTTTTATTTTCCTTTAGATTGCCCTCAATCGTCAAATCAGATTGAATTCTTTACTTTCGGATTCCAAGAATCAACTTGGAAATGACCTTGCCTAAATCATGTCCTTTGAGGAACGATTGAAGTATCTCCTTCCATAAAGGTCAAATTCAGCAAATTCCAAAATAGTCGGCAAATGATCGGACTATTTTGTCAATGGGTTCACAAACTCTCTTAACACGATCATCCGATCGAGTCATTCGGTGAGTCCCTGTGGCGGCTCCTCAGATTTCGATCAATTCCTTCATCTCATTCAAGATTGCGAACTGTTAAGGTCTGAGATCACCATTATTGTTGCATGGGCTTGACCAATATTGACTGCAAAAGATTGGTTTCAACGGAGTGCCATCGTTTTGCATCATTTGACCGTTAATGTCGGGCTTTGATCGTTAACTTGCCTTAAATCGTGAATTTCAATAAGCGGTGATGCGGATTTCTTGCGGTAATGCTGCTGAAGAATGAGTGTCATTGGGCCGGCTCTGCGAACGGTCAGAGGGTAAATTAACTGACTTTTAGCAAGAGTTAGATGGCAACCATTGCTTCTGATCGTTATTGGCTAAACGGGAGATCAACAGAGGGATTCCTGACAATAATTGCCGATTACAAGTTACCGATTACAGATGCCGTTCTTGAAGGTTGTTCAAGGTTATTCTGAGGTCTTCGGTTATGACACATGCCACGTCAGTGCCTCATGCCCGCCCTGCGGCCGATCGCGATCGGGCGTTAGTGCTTTGGTTCGATCAAGTGGGCATTGCCGATTTGCCCTTGGTTGGCGGTAAGAATGCCTCTTTGGGGGAAATGATTCGTCAGTTGACCGCGAAGGGCGTGCGCGTTCCGAACGGATTTGCCACCACGGCGTTTGCCTACCGATCGTTTATTCAAGAATCGGGGTTAGAAGCCAAGCTACGGGACATTTTTGCCACCTTAGATGTGGATAATGGCGAAAGTTTGCGGCGGTGTGGTCAAAAGGCGCGGAATTTGATTTTGCACGCGGAATTTCCGATGAATTTGCAAGAGGAAATTACCCGGGCTTACCAGGCGCTCTGTTCGCAATACGGGGCGGATGTGGATGTGGCGGTGCGATCGAGCGCCACGGCGGAAGATTTGCCCGATGCCAGCTTTGCGGGGCAACAGGAAACCTATCTGAACGTCCATGGCATGGCGGCGGTGTTGGAAGCCTGTAAGCGCTGTTTTGCGTCGATTTTTACCGATCGCGCCATCTCCTATCGTCAAATTAAGGGCTTTGACCACTTTGAGGTGGCCCTGTCCGTGGGGGTGCAAAAGATGGTGCGCTCCGACATGGACAGTTCGGGCGTGATTTTTACCCTGGACACGGAAACCGGCTTCCGGGATGTGGTGCTGGTGACGGCGGCCTATGGTTTGGGCGAAAACGTGGTGCAAGGGGCGGTGAACCCCGATGAATACGTGGTCTTTAAGCCCACCTTAGCCCAGGGCAAGCGGCCCATTTTGAGTAAGCGGCTGGGCACGAAGGAGATCAAGATGATCTACGCGCCGGGCAGCACCAAACCCACCAAAAATGTGCCGGTGGCCCTGGCCGATCGCAACCGCTATGCGATCGGGGACGATGACATTGTGCAACTGGCCCGCTGGGCGGTGATCATTGAGGATCACTATTCCGAAGTGCGCGGCCTGCCGACTCCGATGGACATCGAGTGGGCCAAAGATGGGCAAACGGGCGATTTGTTTATTGTGCAAGCCCGCCCGGAAACGGTGCAGTCCCAACGCAGCGGGAACGTGCTGCAAAACTATGTAATTACGCTGCCGCCGGAACAGCGGCCACCGGTAGTGATTACCGGTCGCAGCGTCGGTGAAAAGGTGGGCCGCGGTCGAGCACGGGTGATTTTGGACGTGCATCGCATTGACGAGTTCGAGGCGGGTGAAGTGCTGGTCACCAACCGCACGGATCCGGACTGGGAACCGATTATGAAGAAGGCCAGCGCGATCGTTACCAACCAAGGCGGTCGCACCTGTCACGCGGCGATCATTGCTCGGGAAATGGGTATCCCGGCGATCGTCGGGGCCGGCAACGCCACCAGCGCTGTGGAAACGGGCCAAATGCTCACGGTGTCCTGTTGTGAAGGGGACGAAGGCAAGGTCTATGCCGGAGAAGTGCCCTTTGAGATTAAAGAAACCCGCCTGGATAATTTGCCCCGACCCAAGACCCAGATCTTGATGAACGTGGGCAACCCGGAAGAGGCGTTTAGTTTGGCCTCGTTGCCCTGCGATGGGGTGGGTTTGGCGCGGTTGGAGTTCATTATTGCCAACCACATCCAAGTCCATCCGATGGCGCTGATCCAGTACGACAAGCTGGAGGATAAGTTGGTGCGTAAGCAGGTGGGCGAGTTGACGCACCTGCATAAGACCAATCGTCCGCAATACTACGTGGAGAAGCTGGCCCAAGGGGTGGGCACGATCGCGGCGGCCTTCTATCCCAAGCCGGTCATTGTGCGGATGTCGGATTTCAAGACCAATGAATATGCCAACCTGCTGGGCGGGCGGCAATTCGAGCCGATCGAAGAAAACCCGATGATTGGCTGGCGCGGCGCATCTCGCTACTACGATCCGAAATTCCGGGCTGCCTTTGCGTTGGAATGCCAGGCCCTGAAGCGCGTCCGCGACGACATGGGCTTAACCAACGTGATTCCGATGATTCCGTTCTGCCGCACCCCGGAAGAGGGAATGCGGGTGTTGGAGGTGATGGCGGAAAACGGCCTGAAACGGGGCGAAAACGGCTTGCAGATCTATGTGATGTGCGAGCTGCCGAGCAACGTGATCGCTGGGGATGCCTTCAGTGAGGTGTTTGATGGGTTCTCGATCGGCTCCAATGACCTGACGCAACTCACATTGGGTCTCGATCGCGATTCCGCGTTGGTGGCGCACCTGTTTGATGAACGCTGCACGGCGGTGAAACGGATGGTGAGCATGGCAATCAAGACCGCCAAGGCCAACGGCCGCAAGATTGGGATTTGTGGTCAAGCACCCAGTGACTACCCGGAATTTGCCCAATTTCTGGTGCAGGAGGGGATTGACTCCATCAGCTTGAACCCGGATTCGGTCTTGAAGACGCTGCTGGCGATCGCGGACATTGAAACGGACACCGCGCAATAGTCCCTGAGCGATCACGGGGTCAGGAGTCGATCGCGCATGGCCGCTGGTTTGCCGGCGGCCACAACCCGCCCGTTTTCCAGCAAAAAGGCCCCGTCGCAATAGTCCAGTTCTTCGAGGCGATGGGTGACCCAAAGGGCCGTAATTCCCCGATCGTCCACTAACTGCCGCACACAGCGCACTAAGTCCAATTGACTGTCGGGGTCGAGCAGGGCCGTGGGTTCATCGAGCAACAAGACTTCGCAACGGGTGGCGATCGCTCCGGCAATGGCTACCCGTTGTTTTTGGCCGCCGCTGAGGGCATAGATCGGGCGGCGTTCCAAGTCCAAAATATTGAGTTCCGCCAGGGCGCTACGGATTCGATCGCGCGTTTCGATCGCCGAAAGATTCTCTTCGGCCAACCCAAAGGCCACATCTGACCCCACCGTGGGCATCACCAATTGGCGATCGGGGTTTTGAAACACAAACCCCACAGGCCGCCGCAACAGCACCTGGCCGGCGCTCGGTTGGTTCAAACCCGCCAAGAGCTGCATCAGGGTTGACTTGCCGCTGCCATTGGTTCCCAGCAGCATCCAAAACTCCCCGGCAGGCACGCTCAGGGAACAGTTTTTGAGGACGGGTTTATCGGTTGCCCACTGGAACGAGACCTGCCGCACCGCGATCGCTGGTTCCGTCACCCGATCGTTTGGGAACAATCCCCGCTCATCCGATTTGGGCTGGCCTGGCATGGGGGCGATCGTCCTTAACAGTGCGCGATAGAGATGTTGAACCGTCCGCAAGACCGACCCAATCACAGGGCAACCTCAACCCAGCAAACCAGCATGATTGTGCTCAAACTTGTTGATGAGCAAGGGGCTGAAGCCCCTTGTCTGGTTGAGTAGCGATTGGATCGGTCACGGCAGACCTAGTTGGTTGCGCCCGTGGCGGCGGCCAAGAAACCGGCCGTCCGGCCACCCGCTTGGGCTGCGCCAGACTTATCGCTGATTTGCACAGCCACCACTTCGCTGGTCAGGATAGAAATTTTCTTGCCCACCATTTTTTCACAGGTCAAATCAAGCCATTGGGCCTGACCCGATTGCACAAAACCCAAAATTTCCGCGTAGAGCGCTTCCGCATCTTCCGCATTCTTGCGCTGCACCGAAAACGTGGCGGGCGAACTCTTGAGAGCAACTTCGATCGTGAACATAGCACTGGAAACCAGAAACAGCTTGGGAGTTGGCCGATTCAGCCTTCATCGAGTGGGGCGCAGCCGGGATCATCTTAGCGCGGCGGCCCTGGCTCGATCGCCCAGAAAACCGATCACACCCCCACCGCGATCGCACCGTGAGGGGGCAAGATGCTCAAGCCCCTTGTCTACACCTGACCTGCCCCTTGGTCTAGGGCCGATGGTTTGTTGCTTTAGCGGGCGGATTTGCGCTTCACCCAGCCTTTTTTCATCAGCAATTCCGCGATTTGCACCGCATTCAGGGCCGCACCCTTGCGAATTTGGTCGCCACAGAGCCACAGGTCGATCGCGTGGGGGTTGGAAATGTCTTGGCGAATCCGACCCACCAACACGTCATCCTTGCCACTGGCATCGATCGGCATCGGGAAGTAGTTGCGCTCCCAATCTTCCAGCAGGGTGACACCGGGGGCCGATTTCAGGATTTCGCGGACGCGATCGACCGGGAACGGCTCCGCAAATTCCAGATTCAGCGCCTCCGAGTGGGCCCGCAACACCGGCACGCGCACACAAGTGGCCGTCACCCGAATCGCTTCTGTGTCAAAGATCTTGCGAGTTTCGTTCACCATTTTCATTTCTTCTTCGCAGTAGCCATTGGGGCCCAGGGGCGAATTGTGCGGAAACAGGTTAAAGGCCAAGGGATAGGGCAAAATTTCCGCCACCGGCTCGCCCCCATCCAAAATCGCCCGCGATTGCACCTTCACCTCTTCCATGGCCCGAGCGCCCGCGCCGCTGGCCGATTGGTAGGTGGCGGCCACAATCCGCTGAATTGGTTGCACCAAATGCAGGGGCCAAGTGGCCACCGCCATCAAAATCGTCGTGCAGTTGGGGTTGGCGATGATGCCTTCGTGGTTGGCTGCCGCGTCGGGGTTCACCTCGGGCACGATCAAGGGCACATCGGGCCGCATCCGAAAGGCGCTGGAATTGTCGATCGTCACGGCTCCAGCGGCCACGATCGTGTCAATCCAAGCCTTGGAGGTGCTACCTCCGGCCGAAGCCAGCACAATATCCACGCCCTTAAAGGCTTCGGCGGTGGTGGCTTCCACGGTCAGGGTTTCGCCGCCAAAGGTACAGGTCTGGCCGGCCGATCGCGCCGAGGCCAGTAGCTTCAGTTCTGCGATCGGGAACTGCCGTTCTTCGAGCAGTTGCAGCAGCTCCGTACCCACAGCGCCCGTAGCGCCCAAAATGGCGACGCGATATCCAGCCAAGGTCTTCTCTCCCCAGGAACGCCAAAAACTAGCCAACTCGATCGCCCATGCAGAGGGGCGCATTTCAGCTAGGATAGTCTATTGCGGTTCATCTGGCGTAGCTTGCCCGTCAACGTCGCACCTCGCTTCAGCACGATGCCGCAGCACTATGCCAGCGCCGCACGTCGCTCGGTTATAGGTCTGGCGATCGCCAGCTTGTGTTGCAAGTTTCGTTGAGTCCGTTTCGTTTTGTCAGTTGTTTGTCAGTTGTTGGATCATCCATGAAAGTCACCCAGGAAAAACTGTCCGCCAGTCAGGTTAGCCTCACGATCGAAGTGCCCGCTGAACTGTCGGCCAAGGTCTACGAAGACACCCTCAGTAAGTACGCCAAAGCCGTCAAACTTCCTGGGTTCCGCAAGGGCAAAGTGCCCCGCGCCGTGTTGATTCAGCAAATTGGCCCCGCCGCCCTCAAGGCCGCCAGTCTGGATGAGTTGGTGGAAGCGGGCGTGAAAGCCGCCATCAAGCAAGAAAAAATCGAACCCGCCGGCCAAGCCCAAATCACCTCCTCCGAAGAGGAACTGTTCTCGAAGTTTGAGCCGGGCCAAACCCTGACCTTTGTGGTCACGCTGGATGTGGTTCCCGATATTGAGTTGCCAACCTACACCGGCTTGGAGATCCAAGTTGAGCGTGTTGATCCCGACCCCAGCCGGGTCGATCGCATCCTGGAACAGCAACGGGAATCTTCCGCCGACCTGATTCCTGTGGAAGGTCGCCCGGCCCAGTTGGGCGATGCCGTGGTGATTGACTACAAAGGAACCCTCACTCCCGAAGAAGGCAAAACCGATCCGGAAGATCTCTCCGGCCTAGAAGCCACGGATTTCCAAGTGGACTTGGATCAGAAAAAATTCATCCCCGGCTTTGTGGATGGAATCGTGGGTATGGATGCCGGTGAGAGCAAGTCGATCACCGTGCGCTTCCCGGCAGATTACGGTCGCGAAGACCTGCAAGATCGCGAAGTCACCTTTGAGATCACCCTGCATGACATCAAAGAGCGCGAACTGCCCGAGCTGACCGACGAGTTCATCAAGTCGATCAGCAAATACGAAACCCTGGCGGATCTGCGGGCTGAGTTTGAGTCCCAGTACCAACAGGAAGCCGACGAGCAAACCGAGCAGAACAAGGAAGCAGCCCTGATTGCCGCCTTGATTGACAATGTGGATGTGGATTTGCCCGAAAGCCTGGTGCAGCAAGAGGTACGCGGGATTGTGAACCAGTCCATGTATCAACTGCAAAGCCAGGGCATTGATGTGCGCAAGTTCATCAACGATGAACTGATGGCCAACATGCAGCAAACGGCGCGCCCGGATGCCGTTCGGCAAGTGAAGACGGATTTGGTGCTGCGGGCTGTGGGTCGTAAAGAGTCGATCGAGGTCAGCGATGAGGAAGTGCAGGCCCGCGCCAAAGAGCTAAAGGCGGCCCTTTCCGGCCAAAAGGTCGATCGCGCTCGGTTGGAATCCGTGGTCTACGAAGACCTGTACCGGGGCAAGGTGCTGACTTGGTTGAAGGAAAACAACAGCTTTGAGCTGCTGGAACCCGGTTCCCTGAGCGAGGCGGAAGAGTCAGAAGCAACCGAAGCGGAGGAAACCCCTGCCGCTGAAGCCACGGTCGATGTGACCGCTGAGAGCGCCGCCGACACTGACACCGACGACACCGAAGCAGCCGGTAAAAAAGGTGCGGACAAAAAGGGCAAGGGCAAGAAAGCCGACTAACCCAAGGCTGGCTAGCGCAGGGGGTGGTCTCGCTGTGGTGGCGAGTGCCGATGGCTAGTGCAAGCGGCTGATGCAGACCATCGGCAAAATTAGTTAACCAACAACCAAGCCGATCGCCCGATCGGGATTGGAGCAATCGCTAGGTTCTCTGACCCGATCGCGCCCTAACTTAGCCACCGCCAACGATCCCCCAAGCGCAACCCCGAAACAGCCCGGATCCCCAGTAGTTTCGCTGTGATTTCCCTTGATCCGCCGCGATCTCGTACCCGATCTCGTAAAGTTTCTGAGCGATCGGTCAAATCGTCAGAGCTGGAGTTTTGCTTGTGGTAATCTGGATTTGCCTCGTATCAAGCATGGCGTGCCAAATCCCTCAAGGACTTGTCTAGGCAGGGGAACGGCGGTTCAGGAACTAACCTTGGCTTTGGGAAATTTTCCATGTTTTGGCCGAGGAAAGATGTCAAGATTGGTCTGAGTCAAAAGACTGATTTAGTAACGGTTTAGAGGATAGGTCAGCATGGCGGCAGCAACGGCAGTTACCGACGCAAACTTCGAGGCAGAAGTGCTCCAAAGCACAGTCCCAGTATTGGTAGATTTCTGGGCACCCTGGTGCGGGCCTTGTCGGATGGTAGCGCCGGTGGTTGATGAAATCGCCCAAGAATTTGACAAAAAAGTGAAGGTTGTGAAGCTGAATACCGATGAAAACCCTGGCATTGCAAGCCAGTACGGTATCCGCAGCATTCCTACCCTCATGATTTTCAAGGGTGGCGATCGCGTGGACATGGTTGTGGGCGCAGTGCCGAAGGCCACATTGGCCGGCACACTTGCCAAGTATGTCGATGAGACCAAGTAATACAAAGCCAAGGCGTGAATGCTGGCTCAGGCTCGCTTGATTGAGAACCCCGAATCAGCAATGGGGTCAGCTTCCCGGTGGTGGTTTGATCGCTTCCATGGCGAGCAGTTGGGTGTTCACTCAGGGTGCTGCAAACGTTTTAAAAACCTTCAAAAGACGTTTTTAAAGTCCCTGAAACTGGACTGAAATCCATCAGTTTGAAGAGCCTGGCCTTGCCAGGTTCTTTTGTTTTGGGCTGTTTTGTCCTGTTTTCGATTTCTTTGAGGCTGTTTGGGGCGGTTGTGACTCGTGGGTACAGAAACAACGTTAACGGCAATTTAAGGGGGGATCGCTGGGGATCGTGAAGTGAGATATTGAAGCAAAGTACAGATTGCGCTGGCCCAAGCAAGCCAGGGAGGGACTGTGGCCTTTTCGTCATTATCCGTAGACCGTCGCAACAGCGGAGAACGGTTACGCCATCAGATGGTGGATTTGCTCGATCGCCTGGAAACCCTTCCCAACAGTGGCCTGGTGCAGTTAGCCCTCGAAACCGTTTTGGAATTGGCCGACAGCCACGCCGATCGCCTGGATTGGAAAATCCTGAACGGTGCGCTGATCGACATGCAACGGGCGATCGAGGTGTTCTATCCCTATCGCCATGTGCGGAAGGTGGCCATCTTTGGCTCGGCCCGCACACCTGAACAAGAGCCGGAATATGAGGCGGCCTTGACCTTCGCCCGTTGCATCACAGCCCGAGGTTTCATGGCCATCACGGGAGCCGGCCCGGGCATCATGCAGGCGGCCAATGAGGGGGCCGGCCGGGAAAAGTCCTTTGGCCTCAATATCCAATTGCCCTTTGAGCAAACCTCCAATCCCCACATTGACGGGGATCCCAAGCTGGTGAACTTCAAGTATTTCTTTACGCGCAAGCTATTCTTCCTGCGCGAAAGTGATGCGGTGGCGCTGTTTCCCGGGGGCTTTGGCACACAGGATGAGGCCTTTGAGTGCCTCACGCTGTCGCAAACGGGCAAGTTTGGCCCGGCTCCCATTGTGCTGCTCGATCGCCCCGGTGGGGACTATTGGCAAACCTGGGAAGCCTACCACCGCGATCACCTGTTGGAGCGTGGCCTGATCAGCCCTGAAGATTTGAATTTGTATTTCATGACCGATCGCCCGGCCGCCGCCTGTGACTACATTGCCGACTTCTATCGGATTTATCACTCCAGTCGCTATGTGGGCGATCGGTTGGTGTTGCGCTTGCGAACGGAACTGTCGGACGAGTGGTTAGCCAACCTGAACGAAACCTTCCGTGACATTTTGGTTCATGGGGCGATCGAAAAATCCGCCGCCCTGCCCGCAGAGCGCAACAGCCCTACGGTAGGGTTGCCGCGCTTGGTGATGACGTTTAACCAACGGGATTTGGGTCGGTTGCACCAGTTAATTCACCAAATCAATCAATTTCAGCCTGCCACGACGTTGTTTCCGCATCCGGAGGTGAAGTAGTTGCCGACGGGTTTTCCCGGCTGTGGATGCACCCTTGGCTTGAGCCAGGCTAACCCTCAATGCCAAGATGACGATCGCTCTTTGAATTGTGGTGGTTCATGAAAATTGCTGGTGTTGCGACCCGAACCATTCAGTTTGATCCCGATCGCCCGGAAACGGTGGCGGTGATTGACCAACGGCTGTTGCCCCATCAACTGGTTTGGCAACCGCTGCCGGATTTGGAAACGGCGGCTTGGGCGATTGAGGAGATGGTGGTGCGCGGTGCGCCGCTGATTGGGGCCACGGCGGCGGTGGGGATGGCCCTGGCGGGCATGGCGGCGCGATCGACGGCGGACTTTCAGGGCGCGATCGCGGAGGCGGCCCAACGGCTACTGAAAACGCGGCCCACGGCCGTGAACCTCCATTGGGCGATCGCTCAGCAGTTGGCAGCAGTGGCCGATTGTCAGTCCGGGGCGGCCGCGTTCGATCGGCTGCGGCTGCGGGCCGCCGAAATCATCGAGGCCGATGTGCAGCAATGTGCCCAAATTGGCCACCACGGCCAACGCCTAATTGCAGACATCTATGGCCGCACCGGCCGCCCTGTGAATGTGCTGACACACTGCAATGCGGGCTGGCTGGCCTGTGTGGACTGGGGAACCGCCACCGCTCCCATCTATCAAGCCTTTGATCAGGGGATTCCGCTCCATGTGTGGGTGGATGAAACTCGCCCACGCAACCAAGGTGCAAAGCTGACCGCTTGGGAGTTGGGCCAACATGGCGTGCCCCATACCCTGATTGCGGACAACACGGGCGGCCACCTGATGCAGCATGGTTTGGTGGATTTGGTGATTGTGGGGAGCGATCGCACCACGCGCTGTGGCGATGTGGCCAACAAAATTGGTACTTACCTGAAGGCCTTGGCCGCGAAGGATAACGAGGTGCCGTTTTACGTGGCCCTGCCGTCTTCCACGATCGATTGGACCTTGCGGGACGGGGTGCGGGAAATTCCGATCGAACAACGGAGCGATCGGGAAGTGAAATATATGGACGGCCGCACGGAATCGGGAGAAATTGCCCCTGTGCTGATTTGCCCAGAAGACTCTCCGGCGGCGAACTATGGGTTTGATGTGACCCCGGCCCGGTTGGTCACGGGGTTGATCACCGAGCGCGGCCTTTGCCCCGCCTCCGAGGCGGGCTTGCTGGGCCTGTTTCCCGAACAGGAGACCCAAAATCATGGATGAGGGCGTAATTAAATTTGCCTGCGATTGGGAACAGGCTCCCCCGATCGCCCTTGACCCGGCGGCATTGCAGGCGCTGATCACCTGGCGCGATCGACTGTTTCAGTGGGGGGCGATCGGGGTGTATCCCAACGGCATTGGCTACGGCAACCTCAGCATTCGTCTGGGGATCGATCGATTTTTGATCTCCGGTACGCAGACGGGCCACCTCACCCGCACCGGCCCCGAGCATTACACCCTGGTCGATCGCTGGGAGATCGATCGCAACTGGCTGCACTGCCGGGGGCCGATCTGCGCCTCGTCGGAATCCCTAACCCATGCGGCCATCTACCAACTGGATCCAAACATTCAGGCGATTATTCACGGCCACTGTCCCGCCCTTTGGGATCAAGAGCGCGATCGCCTGCCCACCACTCGGGCAACGGTTCCCTATGGCACACCAGCCATGGCGCGGGAAATGGCGCGGCTGTTTACCGAAAGTCCCTTACCGGAATGCCGCATTTTGGTGATGGCGGGTCATGAGGATGGGGTGTTGTCCTTTGGCCAAGATTTGGAAACGGCGGCCCAACCGTTGCTCGATCGCCTCGCGGCCCTAGGGGCGAGCTGAATAGGGTTAATCAACGGTTGATCTCGCTGGGGGCCTGTCGTTAAATCACCTAAAACCCTGGTTCCACTACTAGCAGATCGTGGGGGGCAAGGGGCTTAAGCCCCTTGTCTAGGTTGGCTAGGGCGTTGAGGATCAACCATCTTCACTTGATCCTAGAAAATAACGACAGGCCCGAACCCTCGGGCATGGCTTTAGCGCAGGTAGGGCACTGGATCCACCGGGTCGCCATTTTCCCGTACTTCAAAATGCAAGTGGGGCCCCGTGGACAGCCCCGTGGAACCAACGGCGGCGATCGCCTCGCCCTTGTGCACCGTCTGCCCCACCCGCACATAGAGTTCGCTGTTGTGACCATAAAGGGTGGACAGACCATCCCCCCGATCGATCACCACCGTGTTGCCATAGCCCCCAAACGAGCCGGCCACCACCACGGTTCCGCCATGGGCCGATCGCACCGTGGTTCCATAGGCTGCCCCAAAATCAATCCCATTGTGCCGTCGGCCGTAGCCCAAAATCGGATGCACCCGCCAGCCAAACCCACTGGTGATCAGCGCGTCCACGGGCGTGGCCAGGATGCCGCCCGGTAACTTCAAAATTTTGGGTTCACCGGCATTCAGACTTCCAAACTGGCCCGGCACGCGAAAGGCCGCCATGCGGTTTAAACGGGCGATCGCCTCGGCCTGTTGCTGTTCGGTAATGCGCTGCTGAATCAGGCGCGTGAGGTTGGCCGAGTCCCGATCGAGCTGGGCCTGTTCCGTTTGCAAACGGGCTTGGTCGGCCCGTAAGGCGGCCGCCCGGGCCTGCTCCGCTTGGGTGCGGCGACGCAATTCCAACTCCTCCAGGCTCAGGTCTTGGCTGAGGCTGGCCAATTCTCGACGGCGTTCTTGCCATTGACTGCGCTGCAAACTGAGCTGATCCGCAGCGCGATCGAGTTCCTTCAGTTGCCGGCGATCGGCTCCATAGACCGCTTGCAGCCGGTGTTGATGATCAAAAAACTGTTCGATCGACTTGCTCTGGAGCAATGCCGCCAATCCCCACTGAGGCGATTGCTGTTGCAGAAATCGCAGCCGGGCCACGATCGCCAACCGTTTGCGCTGGTAGTTCTGTTCCGCAAGGGCTAAATCGCGCTCCAAAATCGCCAACTGATCCACCGCCCTGTCCAAACGGCTTTGGGTGCGATCCGACTCCGCCTCGGTGCGATCGAGCGACTGCTCCAGGGTTTTCATCTGTTCCTGGGTCGCCTGTTGCTGTTGCTGGACGGTTTGCCGCTGTTCCTTAACGGTTTGCCGCTGCTGGTTCAGTTGCTGTTGCTGTTGGCGCAACTCCGGCAACGACTGCGATCGGGCCAGGTCAACCGACCCCAGCAACCAACCCGACCCCAACAACAACCCCAACCCGATCGCCACCAGCCAAGGGCGCGATCGGGTGAACCATTGGATCATCCATCCCATCAACCGTCGGGTGGGCGATCGCAATGGATTGCCCAACAACGGTGCTGCATGAGTCGATCGGGGGGCGCGCTCAGGGGCGATCGCCATAACGGAGCCATCCTCGCCAAACCGAATGGAAAATTCGATTCAACGCCTGTTGCTCATGCTCCGTCAAGTCACTGTCCACCAGCGCCTCATGGAGTCGCTCGCATTGATCCTCTGTAATGACCCCTGAAGTCATCGCATCTGCGTAAATTTCCATCAGGGTTGCATCCGATAAATTCACAGCATTAGCCATGGTCTTTATGACTTTTTTTAAGAAAATTAACCATCCCAAATGCCCCACACACAGCGACAGCTCAACCCCAAAATTGGCATCTGCACAACCCAAAATGCATGGATTTCATCATGAACAAATCCATGATCTGGACTAGGAGTCACAGTGCTGCATCTGAGGCTGATCCTCAAGGGGCGATCGGCGCGGGAGCGCGGGGATCAAATCATAACCATTCGCTCAAGGATCTGAGAAATGGTCTTTGAAACCAGGCTCCTGAAGCAACCAAGGCAAACGGTCATCAACAGTACCACCCGCCCTGACTACTGCAAAATTCAGCAAAGTTCAGGACTGACCTCGGGGATCAAGGAACTGTGGGCTTTTGAGGATACTCTAAATATGGCGATTAAAATGACCGATCCCACAGCGCGATCGGGAAATCTTAATAACTATTGAAAAAGCAGTTTTAGAGGTCAAAAAAATCACCCCGCTTCATCACCAGGCAATGAGTTCTTAACCAAGGTTTACTGAGTCCCTTTGATTGGTTAAAAAAAATACGCGACCGACAACGCCAGACTCAGAAAAACGTAAACAACTGTGTTAATTCATACCTGGTCTTCCGTAAGCAAAATGGGAGCAAACCATCGTGGCGGCCACTTGGCTTGCTCCCATCTGCCGTGATTTTCACTGGTGCGCTCGCTTTGCGGTAGTTAGCGACCACAGAGCGATGGAACTGCTCAGCGTCTCCGCTACCTAACTCGATCGCTTCGCCAACCAAGCGGCCACCGCTTGAACAATTCGGGCCGCTGCCTGACCATCCCCAAAGGGATTAGCCGCGTGGGCCATGGCCTCGTAGGCGGCCCGATCGCTCAGCAAAAGACTCGCTTCCCGGACAATATCCGCCGTGGCCGTGCCGATCAGTTTGGCCGTACCCGCTGCGATCGCCTCGGGCCGTTCCGTCGTGTCGCGTAACACCAGCACCGGCTTGCCCAGGCTCGGCGCTTCCTCTTGCAACCCGCCGGAGTCCGTGAGGATCAGGGTCGATCGCTGCATGGCCCCAATCAGCGCCGAATAGTCCAGCGGCTCCGTTAAAAACACCCGATCGTGGGGCCCCAACTTGCCAATCAGCGGTTCGCGCACGGTCGGATTACGGTGCAGCGGCAACACCAACGACAGATCCGGGAAGCGATCGAGCAGCCCCAAAAACCCATCGGCAATGTCGGTGAGCGGGTCGCCCCAATTTTCCCGGCGATGCACCGTTGCCAAAATCACCGGCCCTGCTGACCAATCGAGCGATCGCCCGGCCGTCGCAGTGCCAGCCAACGGGGCGATCGGGCAAGGGGGATTTTTCGCCGCCACCGCCAACAGTGCATCAATTACCGTGTTGCCCGTTTGGTGAACCTCGCCCATCACTCCCGACTTCTGTAAATTCGCCACCGCCAAATCCGTCGGCGCAAAGTGCAACTGCGTCACCTGGGAAATCAGCCGCCGATTTGCCTCCTCGGGAAACGGACTGTAGAGATTGTCTGTCCGCAAACCCGCCTCCACATGCCCCACGGGAATTTGTTGATAAAACGCCGCCAGGGCCGCCGCAAAGGCCGTTGTTGTGTCGCCCTGCACCAACACCAAGTGGGGCTGAATTTCCGCAAACAACTCCCCCAACCCGGTCAAGCTGCGGCAAGTAATATCCGTCAGGGTTTGCCCCGGCTGCATAATCGCCAAGTCCCGATCGCCCTGCAACTCAAACAGCCGCATCACCTGCTCGACCATTTCCTTATGCTGGCCCGTCAGCAGAATTTGGGTCTCGAAGCGATCGTCCTGCAAAAACGCCCGCGCCACCGGAGCCATCTTGATCGCTTCCGGTCGAGTCCCGATCGTCACACAAATCCGCATCCGGTCAGCCACAGCGCCAATCCATCCTATGAATTAATTGGTTGAATCAATCTTGGGGTGCAAGCCCGCCCTACAGATTACCGGCTCATAAGTCATAGAGCCGCCTAAACCAATCCACAAAAGCTTGAACTTGGGGACTAGTTAGATTTAGTTTTTCTCCTTCTTTCAATATTTTGACGGCATCATATAAGCTCTGATCTGGCGGATTTTGCCAAGAAAGCCAGGTATGAATACGAGCTTTATCACGATGATTCTTGATAAATGGAGCACCCAGTTCTCGGGCGCGATCAACCACTTCCACAGCGTAATTCCAGAGATTAGCCTGCTCAATTGGAATCACAGAAGCTAAAAATGTCTCTAACATTCCTGATGACTGATTATCTGGCATTACCCAGATGCCAAACTTAATTCCACTCTCTAACTGTGTAACAAGTCCAGCTTTATTTGGCATGTCAGGAATATTAATATCTGTCAGCTCATCTACACTTTGGCACTTATTCCGAAGCTTAATCCAGTTCTGAATATCATCTGACTGTTTACCCTGAATATTATCTGCATCAATAACAATACCAAGTGCGCAAAGCCCGGAGCTTTTAAGCTCAGTTGAGATCACGTCAGCAGTGATATTGTCAATGCCTCCCATCGCTTGAATGTTGACGACAGTTCTCTTAATACCACTTTCTTCCAATTCCCATGTAATGCCATGAGCTTCAATAATCTCAGGAATAACTAAATGGTCATTTTTGCCTTCAACCAAAAGTCTGCGAGGATTTTGCGATGTTTTATCTACCAGCAATGAACTCTCGGATTGTGCAATCAAAAGCTTCCGAGGAGTTTTTGATTTCTTAGGCACTTCTAACGAACCTCCAAATCGCGATTTGCAGCAATTACCAGTTGCTGACTAGTAAAGGTGATACTTGTACTTCTACTGCTATCAATCCGATGTAGCATAATTTCATCAGAAGGAATCTCATTCATAGCAATAACTTCCCCCAGTGCTTCCCAACAATCACGGCTGTGGGTTGTTGCAAAAACTTGGATATCTAGCTCTTTAGAAGTTTTCCAAATTAGCTTCCAAAGATCAACCATGACACTGTAGTGAAAGCCAGTATCAATCTCATCAATTAACAAGATCTTATTTTTCGCGCTGACCAGCACCAAAACAAGACCTAGGATGCGCCATAATCCATCACCCATACTCGCAAGTGGAATGATTTCATCAAATCCTTCCACCTTGGCAAAGAAGCCTTGCTTAGGGATTGAGCCAATTCTCTCAATATCAACGTACCTGGGAGCAATTCTTTGAATTTTGGGTTCTAGAATTTTTGCTGCCTCTAAGACTAAATTCTCTGTCGGCTGCAAAACTACTTCATTGTAAAGATAAGCTGCTTCTTGAGAAGTTGCTTTTGTTGAAATCATAAAATCAACATCTTGATCCTGATAGAGAGGACTTTGAATACTGCCTGATTTTTGAAAAATAATTTCGCGATCAGGAGATAGAGTCCCCACATATTGAATATCTTTCGATCCTGGTTTTTTTCTGTTGATTAAGATCTTGGGTCTTGTTGGTTCTCGAAAGTCTTCTGAAAAGGCATCAAAAGTAATAACTGAATCTGTTTTGCGATCATCCATCACGAGT
This sequence comes from Limnothrix sp. CACIAM 69d, assembly GCA_001913845.2. Taxonomy (GTDB): domain Bacteria; phylum Cyanobacteriota; class Cyanobacteriia; order CACIAM-69d; family CACIAM-69d; genus CACIAM-69d. The sequence goes on from MKGP02000063.1 coordinate 69,592, forward strand.
TGTATAGTCAACTCTTTTTGATAGGTGTTGGATAAACCTGAAATTTTGATGATGTTTTGAGAAGTAGTCTTTCGATTATGGAAAAAATGAATGATTTCTGAAGCATACTTCTGAGGATCAGCAGCCGGAGAGATTTCGCCTCGAATGAATTGCAACTCAGTCATGATCTGGGCGGGATGCTCCTGGGTCATGAGCAAGTAAATAGCTTCTAAAACTGAGGTTTTGCCGCTGTTGTTTTTACCGGTAAGCAGGTTGATGCGGCCCAGTTTGGGGATGGTGAAGTGGGAAAATTGGCGGAAGTTTTCGATTTCTAGGCTTTGGAGCATGGTGCGTAACTCCTGGGGGGCGAAGGAGAAGCGATCGCCCGGATGGGTCAAGGTGGACTAGTTCAAAACTAACGCGAAAAACCCTGATCCAGTGCTGACAGGATCGGGGTTCTCGAGTGATGGTCGATCGCCCTTCGCGCGATCGGGAGGGGCGATCGACTGGAATCTACTGCAACAAACTCCGCAGCATCCAAGCGTTCTTCTCGTGAATTTGCAGGCGCTGGGTTAACAGATCGGCCGTAGGTTCATCATTCGCTGCATCGGCCAGGGGGAACACCGCTCGCGCCGTGCGAACGACAGCCTCTTGACCTTCCACCAACTGGGCAATCATCACCTCGGCGCTGGGAACGCCCTCGGCCTCGGGAATGGAGGTTAGCTTGGCATATTCGCTGTAGCTGCCGGGAGCCGGGAAGCCAAGCGATCGAATCCGTTCCGCAATCAAATCCACTGCGAGGGCCAGTTCGGTGTACTGCGCCTCGAACATCAGGTGCAGGGTGTTGAACATGGGGCCCGTCACGTTCCAATGAAAGTTGTGAGTTTTGAGATAGAGGGTGTAGGTGTCGGCCAGGACGCGGGAAAGGCCGGCGGCGATGTTGGCGCGATCGGCTTCGGGAATGCCGATATTAATGATGGGAGCAGAAACAGCCATGGTGAATTACCCAACTTGATGAAACGACTTTAAAACAGGGATACGGTCGAGTTGTTTTCATCATAGTCGTATTGACTCCGAGTTTCAATAGCGCATTTTTACCATGCCGCAAAGCTTGAATGGCAACTCATGGGCTAGCCACGGCGCTCAGAATAGTAGTCTGAACTGAATAGCCTATCTGATTCAATTGATTTTCGTAGCTTTAACACACTGCTCCATTACCATGACTGCCACCCCAGAATCGCTGCAAAAATTTGTGCAATTTTGCCAAACCCTCAAAGGAGACGAAAAAGGAGAATCGCAAATTTTTCTGGATCGGTGGTTTCGTGCCTTTGGCTACGAAGGGGCCATTGAAGCGGGAGCCACCTACGAAGCTCGGGTCAAACAGGTTGGAAAGCAGGGCAAAACTGGCTTTGCAGATTTAGTTTGGAAACCGCGCTTGTTGATCGAAATGAAAAAGCGCGGCACAGATCTGAGAAAGCACTACCCCCAGGCCTTTGACTACTGGATCAGACTCGTACCTGAGCGTCCGCGATATGTGATCCTGTGCAACTTTGATGAATTTTGGATCTTCGACTTTGATCTGCAACTTGATACGCCTGTAGATATTGTTCTCCTAACACAATTACCGAACCGCATCAGTGCCTTTAGGTTTATGGAGCGGGCTAATCGTACTCCCGTATTTCGCAATAACCAAGTGCAAGTTACGGAGCGTGCTGCCCGTCGGATGGGGGAATTGCTCGTGGAGCTAACTAATCGAGGGGTAGATTCCCTGGTTGCCCAACGATTTGTTTTGCAATCAGTGCTCGCTATGTTTGCAGAAGATCGAGGATTATTACCTAATAATCTATTCATTGCCTGTGTGCAAGATTGCTTGAAAGGTCAAAATTCTTACGATCTTCTGGGGGGGCTATTTCGCGAAATGAATAGTCCTGGAATTACTCCTGCTGGTCGTTATCAAGGTGTTGACTATTTTAATGGGGGATTGTTTTCAACTGTTCAGCCTTTAGAACTTAGTCGCGAAGAGTTGAAATTTCTGGAGGCTTGTGCCTTGGAAGACTGGAGCAAAGTACGTCCAGCAATTTTTGGCAACCTATTTGAATCAGTAATTGATCAAAATCAACGCCATGCCCATGGGGTACATTTCACTTCCGAGTCAGATATTATGAAAATTGTGCGACCTACAATTTCTCGATACTGGGAAGAACGCATTAATGCTGCTAATACGATCACTGATTTGGTAACCCTGCATGTGGAGCTACAAGGTTACAAGGTACTCGATCCGGCCTGTGGTTCAGGCAATTTTCTCTATATTGCTTATCAAGAACTAAAAAGAATCGAACAACTTCTACTAGGAAAGATTTCAGAGCAAACACAATCATCTAACAATCAAGTTCAGATAAGCTTTGTAACACCACAACAGTTTTACGGTATGGATATCAATCCTTTTGCTGTAGAACTAGCGCGAGTGACAATGACCATTGCTCGTAAAATTGCAATTGATAACTTCAATCTAATTGAACCGGCGTTGCCCTTGGATAGTCTAGATCGCAATATTGAATGTAAGAATGCATTATTTGAACCATGGGTGGCTGCAAATGCCATCATTGGCAACCCACCCTTTCTGGGAGGGAAGCAGATTCGGAAAATTCTAGGTGATTTTTATATCAGTCAATTGGCTCAAAAATTTCCTGATGTGAAAGATTCTGTCGATTTTTGCACTTACTGGTTTCGCTTAGCCCATGATGTCATTTGTGAAACTCGTGGACGAGCTGGCTTGGTAGGTACTAACTCGATCAGTCAGGGAAAAAGCCGAGTTGCCTCCCTCGATTACATTGCTCAAAATGGTGGCTATGTCCATGAGGCTGTTTCGTCTCAAGTCTGGCCAGGTGCTGCTAATGTCCATGTCAGCATTGCTAATTGGAGTCTTGAGAAACCAGTTATATCATTTTTAGATAATCGATCAGTTGAGCATATAAACTCTGCTCTCAAAGATGATGTCGATCTTACTCCGGCAATTCGATTAACTGCCAACCTGAATTGGTGCTTTACAGGTGTGACACCTGTAGGTAAGGGATTTATTGTTTCTCAGGAGCAAGTGTCCCGCTGGAATCAGATTAACCCTAAGAATACCGCCGTTGTTTATCCTTTCTTAGAGGGAAATGAGCTGGCTACAGGGTCAGGTGAACAACCAAGCCGTTGGATTATTGATTTTGAGGATCTAGCTCTGGAAGCGGCTAGAGAATATGAACAACCCTTTCAATGGGTTCAGAAAAATGTCAAATTAGAACGAGACAAAAATCGACGACCTGTCTATCAAAAATATTGGTGGAGATTAGGAGAGCGACGACCAGCCATGAGAGCAGCTCTCAAGTCAATTACCCAATATTTTGCAGTAACTCAAACATCCAAGTGGGCTATCTTTGTTCCTTGTCCCTCAGCATGGTTACCAAACGCCAGAACTCGAGTGGTAGCTTCTGATGATTTTTACATTTTAGGAATCTTAACATCTGAGATTCATCGACTCTGGATGAAAGCTCAAATGTCTACACTTAAGGCCGACATTTCCTATACCCATAACACCTGCTTTGAAACATTTCCCTTTCCCCAAATAGCGAATGAAAAGCTGGTTGCAGAAATTCGTACTACCGCTTTGGAGTTACATGACTATCGAAGTTTGCAAATGAAGAAGAAAAATTGGGGAATTACTGATCTCTATAACGAATATTTCCATGAGCCTACTAGCCATTTGACAAGACTTCATGCTCGATTAGATCGACTGACAATGCAGTTGTATGGCTTTGAACTTGATGACAATATTCTTGAAGGTTTACTAGCTTTAAATCTGGAATTGGCAGCAAAAGAGCAACAAGGGAATCCGGTGATTGGCCCCTGGGATCCAACACAATCGAAAGCACCATTGCGTGAAAACTCTGTGAATTGAGGGTGGTAATCCCTGGGTGTGAGCAGGTGCGCCCCTTGACCTGTGGCAAATGGAGATCAGTAAAATCACTTAGTATGGGTTCGTTTTGAGGGGAACAATGCGGCAAGTTTTTTGGGTGGGAGCGCTGCTGTGGGTGATGGCTCCGGAAGCGATCGCGGCGACCAATCCGGTGCTGCAAATTGGGATTGTGCAACGGTTTGGGGAACAGCCGGGAACCTTGGAGCTGAAGGCGCAACCGGGCGATCGGCTGACGGTGCAAGTGGATTTGCTCGATCGCACCCAAACCTTGACGGGCGATCGCTTGGTGTTGCAGCCGATCGCCCAACCCCTGCCGGAACCCGTTGTTGATGAGCGGGTGGTGCTGGGCACTTACCGCAGCTTTGAAACGGCGGAGGCGGCGGCGAACCAATGGCGATCGCGGGGGATTCAGGTGGAGTTGGCCCAGCCGTCGGAGCGGTGGCAGGTGTGGGCCAAGCGGGAGATTTATCACCAGCCCCTGTTGCGGCGGTTGTTGCTGGATAGCGTTCGAGCCAACCCGCCCGCCACAACCGGTGGCCAGCCTAATTTGTTCAGTCAGCGGCGCGATCGCAACCTGTTGGTGAGCGGGGCGATCGGGGGTCAATCCTTTGCCAGTGAGCGCTTAGAGATTTCGGCGGGCAAAGGGGCGATCGAGGTGGGACGCGATCGATTTGCCGGTTCCCTGAAACTCCAGCGCAACGCCTATGGCAGCTACACGATCATCAACGCTGTGCCCACGGAAACGTATCTGCGCGGTGTGGTTCCCTACGAAATTGGGGCCGGCGCACCGGAATCGGCCCTGCAAGCCCAAGCAATTTTGGCGCGTACCTATGCCCTGCGGAATTTGCGGCGGTTCGAGATCGATGGCTACCAACTCTGTGCCGATACCCATTGCCAGGTCTATCGCGGTCTAAAGGCGGCCACGGCGCGGGTCGATCGGGCGATCGCCGCCACCAACGGCCAGGTGCTCACTTACCAAAACGAGCTGATCGACGCGCTCTACTTTTCCACCTCCGGCGGCGTGACGGCCCACTTTACGGATGTGTGGGACGGGCCCGATCGCCCCTACCTGCGCCCGGTGGTGGATGCCCATCAACCGATTTGGGACTTGGGGGCGCGGCCCCTGTCCGATGAGCGCAATTTGCGGCAATTCCTGGCGATCGCCCAAGGTTGGAACGAGCTGGGCTGGCGCGATTTCCGCTGGCGACGCAGCAGCACCCTGCCGGAAATTGCCCAAGGCTTGCAGCGCTATTGCCGGGCCCAGAATAGCGATTGCGTCAACCTGAAAACTGTCCAAAGCCTGACGGTGACGGAGCGATCGCCCGGCGGCCGGGTGCGCAAGTTGACCGTGGCGACCGATCGCGGGCCCCTAGTGCTCGAAAAAGATGCGGTTCGCAGCGCCTTCATGGCTCCGCGCAGCACATTGTTTTACCTGGAGCCGATCGGGGGTGGCACGCAACCATTGCGAGGCTACACCTTCGTGGGCGGCGGTTGGGGCCACGGCGCGGGCCTGAGCCAAGCAGGATCGCAAAAGTTAGCCAAACTCGGTTGGAATGCCAGCCGAATTTTGCAGTTTTACTATCCCGGAACCCAGTTACAACCCATGAGCGATCGGCTAATTCTCTGGCGCGATCCGCAACCGCGATAACCACTATCGATCGCCCCAGACAAGGGGTTTAAACTCCTGGTTAACCCTTGATTTTGGGTATAAAGGGATCGTTAAGCGATTGCCCTGACTCAAATTTCTAGAGTTAAAAATAATGACAGCAGGCCATTTGTAGGATGCGCCTGCCGCTAGTTTCTGTCACGAAATTGCCTCAATTAAGGTTAGTCAACCGAGTTGCTCAGAAGCAGATTGAAAAACTGAACTGAGCACCTCTGAGGTAATTTCTTTGGGGACCATCATCCCCTTCAGTATTTTGTGGCGAGGAACGATGGCTCAAGTCGCTGTAAAAAATCAGAAAAAGCAGCGAAGAAGATAGGGGCTATTTGACACTATTGGCTAGTGGCGATCGGCTCCATCATGCTCATACTGGAAATCGTTAAGAGGTGATCTATGTTTAAGTCAGTGCTGGGTAAGTTTGGGGTGAGCCGATCGCCTTGGGTGGCAGGTTCCGTTGTGCTGGCTGGGGCGATCGCGGCGATCGCAGCTAATGGTCTTTCGGATCTCGCTGTTGCCAAAACCCGCGATGCTGGCCGCGCGATTACTTCTGGCCAAGCCAAGCAAGCCAAGGCCTTGGAGCAAGAAATTCTGGCAGCCCACAACAAATATCGAAAGGAAGTTGGCGTGCCTGACCTCACTTGGTCGCCCACATTGGCGGCTCATGCCCAAGCCTGGGCTAACCAGTTAGCCAGCACTGGCCGATTCGATCATTCAACCGATCCCCACGGTGAAGGCGAGAACCTAGCCAAGGGTACGGTGGGAGCTGATAGTGCTGCGAAATTGGTTGATCTGTGGGGTAGCGAAAAGCAATATTTTCAGCCCGGAATTTTCCCGGATGTCAGTACCACGGGCAACTGGGCCGATGTGGGGCACTATACCCAAGTGGTTTGGCGGAACACGACGCAAGTGGGCTGTGGGGTCGCGATGGGGGGCGGTAGTGCAGTTTTGGTTTGCCGCTATAGTCCGCCGGGTAATTATGAGGAAGAACCCGTTTATTAGTGGGAGTAAAGCTTAGTTGATACGGGCTTGAAATCCTGTATTTGGAAGTGCTTGGGTTGCGATCGGCTAATTCTCTGGCGCGATCCGCAACCGCAACAGCCATCTTCAACAGCCCAGACAAGGGGTTTAAACCCCTTGCCTTCTCATGAGGGGTGGTGGTTAAGCATGAAACATTATCAGAACAGTTATGGTCGTTATGAATTCAGCCATTGAAACCCAAATTCGCGAGTCTGAAACGCGACTATATGCAGCCATGAGTGCATCTAATGTGGCTGAATTGGACGCGCTCATTGCTGATAATTTGATCTTCTCGGGGCCGACTGGCGAGTTGGCGACGAAGGCGATGGATTTGGAATTACACCGTACTGGTGGCACTCAGTTTCATGAGCTGCTGCCTAAGGCGCTAGAAATTCGAGTTTTGAGCGAAAATATTGCCCTTGCATCGGCGCATATTTTCTTGAGCGGCACGTATTTAGGAAATGCTTTTGCAGGGGATTTTCGCTACATGAGGGTTTGGCGCAGGGGCGAAAGCGGTTGGCAAGTGGCCGGAGGAAGCGTGACTCCTTATAATTACTCTTAGAGGATATCTGAAAATCCAGAATTAATACAATGCTTGCCTCCGTGATCGACGGAAATAAGGGGATTAAGCCCCTTACTGCCACGACTATTCGTGCTGGGCCAGTACCGAAAGATACTTTTCAGACATTCTCTCAGCCGCTAGAAAAACTGATCTTGTTCTGTACAGCAAACTGACAGAAACCGAGAGAAACTCTACAGTTTGATGATCTCTGGCGTAATTTCAATCATATCAACCTAAAATCTTGCTCTGTATAAAATCTATGTCTAGTATTTATGACAATATCAATCAACCCATCCTGCCTGAGTTACAGCATTACCTGAAGCAGTCCTACCGTGCTGATTTCTGTGTGGGCTATTTTAACTTGCGGGGATGGCGACAAATTGATGCTGATATTGAGCAATTTGAGAGAGGTGAGGGGCAAACTTGTCGATTACTGGTGGGGATGTATCGTTTGCCAAAAGAAGAACTTCGGCAAGCATTAGCGATCGGGGTGGAACCAGAGCGAATTGATCAGGGGCAGGCAATTCGACTACAAACCTTGATGGCCCAAGAGTTTCGTCAGCAGTTGACCTATGGTGCGCCCAGCGCTGCTGATGAGGAGGGGTTACAGCGCTTGCGGCGGCAGTTATTGACCGGAAAACTTCAAGTCAAGCTATTTTTACGACATCCTCTCCATGCCAAGCTATATCTAATTTATCGCTGCGATCGCGCCACGCCCATTATTAGTTATGTGGGCAGCAGTAACCTGACCTTATCAGGGTTGAGATCTCAGGGTGAGTTAAATGTGGAAGTGGTCGATCGGGATGATACGAGTAAGTTGGAACAGTGGTTTGAAGAGCGCTGGGATGATCGCTTCTGCTTGGATATTACGGAGCAACTAGCAGAAATTATTGATGAAAGCTGGGCAGGGCGATCGCTCAAACCCTATTTTATCTATTTAAAAATAGCCTACCACTTATCCCAAGAAGCGCGGGATGGGTTGAGTCAATATCGCGCCCCTGCTAGCTTTGGACTGCTGCCATTTCAGGAAGCAGCGGTTCAAATTGCGGCACACCATGTCAGCAAACGGAATGGGGTGATTATTGGCGATGTGGTGGGATTGGGCAAAACTTTGGTGGGGACAGCGATCGCCCATCTTTGTGAAGAAGATTATGGCACTAGCACACTGATCATCTGCCCAAAGAATCTGGAAAGCATGTGGCAGGGTTATATTGATCGCTATGGTTTGCGGGGCAAGGTAGTGCCGATGAGCCGAGTGATTCAAGAACTACCCAATATTCCGGCGCGGTTTCGGTTAGTTTTAATTGATGAAAGCCATAACCTGCGAAATCAGGAAGGCAAGCGATATCAAGCCATCAAAGACTACATTGAACAGAGCGGAAGTCGCTGTATTTTGCTGACAGCGACTCCCTACAATAAAACCTATCTGGACTTGTCAGCGCAGTTACGGTTATTCCTGCAACCCGATGCTGATTTAGGGATTAAGCCAGAAGCCTACATTCGTAGTATTGGCGGTGAAATGCAGTTTCGCCGTAAACATAACACTAGCCCAGTCCGATCGCTGTTGGCTTTTGAGCAGAGTCCAGAACCTGAAGATTGGCAGCAGTTGATGAGTCGCTACATGGTGCGGCGAACACGCAGTTTTATCAAAAATACCTATGCGAAACGGGACGGCGAACGATTTTATCTAGAATTTGCTGATGGTCGGCGATCCTATTTACCCATTCGTCGTCCTCGGACGGTTCGCTTCACGGTCGGGGAGCCACAAAGCGATCCCTACGCTCGGTTGTATAGCGATCGCGTGGTGGATGTGATTAATGCCCTGAATTTGCCTCGGTATGGTTTGGGCATCTATCAAGACCCCAAACCCAAGCAATTACCCACCGATGAGGAACAAAAACTATTAGCTAATCTTTCCTATGCAGGCCAGCGGCTGATGGGGTTCTGCCGCACGAATTTGTTTAAGCGATTGGAGAGTAGCGGGGCTGCTTTTGTGCAGTCATTGGAGCGGCATATTCTGCGAAATTATGTGTATCTCCATGCGATCGATCATGATCTTCCCCTGCCGATTGGGACTCAGGATGCTGCATTACTCGATGAGGTGGGCAATGATGAAGATTTGCCCCTGAGTCAGGATTGGGAAGCCTCTGAGGAGATGACGGAGACTTTGGATACAGCAGATGCTTTAGATGAAGAAGGGATTAAACCGCAGCAGAATTTTGCCCAACGGGCTGCAGAGATCTATCATTTGTATCGAGAGCAATATTCCCGTCGATTTAAATGGATTCGCGCCAATCTATTTCGTTCAGAGTTACGGTACAACCTTCAGCAGGATGCCGCCGCTTTGATCGGAATTTTGCAACTGGCGGGGAATTGGAATCCATCGTTGGATGGCAAGCTAGGGGCGCTGGTGGCGTTATTACAACAGCAACATCCGACCGAGAAGGTGCTGATTTTCACGCAGTTTGCAGATACGGCGCGGTACTTAGCAAGAGCGCTTGCAGCACAGGGCATTCAGAAAGTCGGTTCAGCAACGGGACAATCGGCTGATCCGACAACTTTAGCATGGCGATTTAGCCCGATTAGCAATCAAAAAGACATCCCAGAAACGGATCAATTGCGGGTGTTAGTCGCAACGGATGTGTTGAGCGAGGGGCAGAACCTGCAAGATTGCGCCATTATCCTCAATTACGATTTGCCCTGGGCGATTATTCGTTTGATTCAGAGGGCGGGGCGGGTTGATCGGATTGGGCAACAGGCGGAGGAGATTCTTTGCTATTCGTTTTTGCCTGCGGAGGGAGTCGAGCGGTTGATTAACCTGCGGGGACGATTGCGCGATCGCCTGAACGAAAACCAAGAGGTTGTGGGCACAGACGAAGCGTTTTTTGAGGATGAACAAGCGCAGGAAATGCTGCTGAATCTCTACAACGAGCGATCGGGGGTGCTGGATGAGGTTGATGAGGGAGAGGTAGATTTAACCTCGGAGGCGTTGCAGATTTGGCAAAGTGCGATCGATGCGAATCCGGCACTCAAGGGCATGATTGAAAAGCTGCCCGATGTGGTCTATGCCACCCGCGAGCATGAACCAACGGGCGCTGATCCCGAGGGTGTTTTGCTGTACCTCCGCACCGATGGTGGTACGGATGCGTTGGCATGGGTGGACAAAGACGGCAACAGCGTCACGCAGTCGCAAATGCGAATTTTACGGATGGCTCGGTGCAGCATTGATACGCCGTCTTTGCCCCGCCACCCTCAGCACCATGAGTTGGTGATGCGCGGATCGGAGCTGATTGCCGAGCAGACCAAGACTGTGCCGGGGACACTGGGTAACAAGCGCAGTGCAGCGGCGCGGACTTACGATCGCCTGTTGGCATACGCCCAACAGGTGCGCGAAACGACACCGTTGCTAGCGATGGGGACAGAATGGGAAAGCCTGGAACGGGCGATCGAGGAAATTAACCAACATTCCTTGAAGCAAAATGCGATCGCGCGTCTAAATCGAGAACTCAAGGCGGGAATTAGTGATGAGCAGTTGGCAAAACTGGTGATATTCCTGCGAGAGCATGACGCACTTTGTGTCATCAATCTAGATGAACGTCGAGATGGGGCACGGATTATCTGCTCAATGGGATTATTTAGGGGTTAGCCTAGAGTAATCCTGGCAGGCTGAAGAGCATTACATTAGAGCATTAAACTGTTGAATATTCCCAAGGAGATTCACCAATGTTTCCGACCCAAAATCTCAACCTCCTCTATGACCAAGATATTTTGCTGTGGGCAGAAGATACAGTTGCCAAACTAAGAGCGAGGGACTTCGAGCACCTCGATCTTGAACATTTGATTGAAGAGGTAGAAGCATTGGGAATTTCGCAAAAAAAGGAGCTGATTAGCCGCCTGATTGTTTTATTAGAACACCTGTTGAAGCGGTTGTATGTCAACTTGCCCCATGACTATAACGGATGGGAGCGAACGATTCGGACGCAGCGAGGAGAGCTGGAAGTTTTGTTGGATGCTGTTCCTAGCCTCAGTGGTCGATGGGAACTCAGCTTTGATAAAGCTTGGCAAATTGCTCTAAAAAATACGCGAAAGGAATATCCAAAAATTCCCTTTCCGGCAGAATGGCCCTATGATCGCTCGATCGAGTCAATCTTAAATCACGACGTGTGGCTAGAAGCATCCGAAGAACCTGAAGAATCCGAATAAAACAAAGATGTCATCTAATCTTTATGAAGCCGATTTCTATGCCTGGACACTAGAACAATCTAGGTTGCTCAAGGCGGGAGACCTCACACATCTGGATGTTGTGAACTTGGTAGAGGAAATTGAGTCTTTGGGAAAACAGCAGCGCCAGGAGCTGAGAAACCGGCTGGGAATTTTGATTGGGCATCTGTTGAAGTGGAACTACCAACCCGACAAGCGCAGTAAAAGCTGGCGAGTGACGATCCGTGAGCAACGGCGAGAAATTTTGCAACTCTTGAAGGAAAATCCTAGCCTAAAGCCCTATTTAATAGAGGCGATCACCTTGGCTCACAAGTCTGGGTTAGACTTGGTGGTTAAGGAAACCCCTTTAGATGACGAAGATTTACCCGAAGATTGTCCTTACAGCGCCGAGCAACTGTTTGATCCTGACTTTCCGGTTGACTTAAACCTGACCTGAGCTAAAAGGCCATGCCGCTCCATCGCCAACGCGCCCAAAAGTATCTCCAGCAGTTTGATTTTGAGTCTTTGTTCATTGAAGAACTGGGCTGGGATGGGGTCGATCGCGTCATGCTGCCCTTCGAGATGGACGGCGAATATTTTGAGGTGGTTTCCATTGCCCAAAAGCGTGGCTTTACAGTCTTTAAGTGCATCACGGCTGAGATTCCAGCCCGTCCCATTCGGGTGAAACTCGATCGACAGTTGACGGATTACAGCAAATCGCACCTGTTGGTGTTTGGGGATGAGGGCAAAACGCAGCAGGAATGGTTGTGGCTGAAGCCAGAAATTAAGCAGGGCAAAAGTAAAAGGGAAAAGGAAAAAGTACAGAGACAGGGACATCGACAAGGGCAGTGCGATCGCACTCCTATAAGGTGAGCCAAAATCCTGAAGCCTTGCTGCAAAAGCTAGAGGCGCTGATTGTCGATTTAAGGGAAGAAGGCAATCTAACCCATGTGGATGTGGCCCAAAAGGTCAAACAGGGGTTTGATATTGATCGGGTAACGAAGCAATTCTTTCAAGATTTTGAGGGATTGCACCAGACGTTTTGCTTAGCGATCGAGGGAATCGATTCAGAGAGTGATCGCCGTTGGTATGCGTCGGTGTTGCTGAATCGGCTGATGTTCGTCTATTTCTTGCAGCGGCGCTACTTTCTAGACAATCAAGATGCGCTGTACTTACAAAATAAATTGCAATTTTGCCAGCAGGAAGGCAGAAATTTTTATGAGTTTCTGAAGGAATTATTTTTTGTTGGATTTGCAGAACCGGAATATCTACGCGATCCAGAGATTCAGAAACGCTTAGGCAAGATTTGTTATCTGAATGGGGGCTTGTTTTTACGTCATGCCGTTGAGCAGAAATATGATCAAATTCAGATCAACGATCGCGCTTTTTCGCAGGTTTTTGATCTGTTTGCTCGCTATTCCTGGCATCTGGACGATCGCCCCGACAAAGACCCCCTCGAAATTAACCCCGATGTGTTGGGCTATATTTTCGAGAAATACATTAACCAAAAAGAGTTTGGGGCATACTACACCCGGCCGGAAATTACTGAGTATCTTTGCGATCGCACGATCAATAAATTGGTGCTCGATCGGGTCAATGGTCTAGGCTATGCCTTCGATGATTTGGGGGCATTGCTCGGGGGCTTGGATGCGGCTCTCTGTCAGGCACTGCTCAATGAGATTTTACCAACCCTAACGCTGCTCGATCCGGCCTGTGGGTCGGGGGCTTTTTTGGTGGCGGCGATGAAAACCTTGATTGGGATTTATCAACGGGTGGTCGAGCGAGCAACGGGGTTTGCGGATCAGCCGGGGATTGCTCAATGGTTGAATGAATCGGCTCGACATCCTTCGTTGGAGTACTACATCAAGAAGCGGATTATTACCGACAATCTCTATGGTGTAGACATCATGGAGGAAGCAACGGAAATTGCCAAGTTGCGGCTGTTTTTAGCGTTGGTTTCTTCAGCAAAAACGGTTAATGATTTGGAGCCTTTGCCGAATATTGATTTCAATATTATGGCGGGCAATTCGCTGATTGGGTTGATTCGGGTTGATGCGGAAGGGTTTGATCATTTAAGTCAAAAGGAAAAAGGTAAAGGGCAACAGGCAAGGCTCATTGATCCGGTGCAAGGGAATCTGTTGGGGCCGACGGTGGTTCAGGGCAACTTGTTGCAGGGGTTGGCGGCTTCGGAGTATCAGCAAATTTTGGAGGACAAAAACCGCAGCATTGCTCTTTATAAAAAACACGCTTTTCAGCAAGCGGATGCGGAATTGCCGCAGGAAACTCGCCTGTTGCAGTTGCGTGACCACATCGATAAGCTGAACCGGGAGTCGCAAAGGAAGCTGAATCAGTTGTTGTTGGATGAGTTTAGTCAGCGGTTGGGGATTAAGTATGAGCAAGCCCAATTGGTGGGAAAACCCCAAAAGCGGCTGTTAACTATTGCGGATATTGATGCTTTAGAGCCGTTTCACTGGGGCTACCATTTTGATCGGGTGTTTGCGCAGGGTGGGTTTGATGCGATTATTGCGAATCCACCTTACGAAACCTTTAAGCCTCAAGCCAAAGAGTTTTTTGCGTATTACAGCGATCTTGTCCAAAAGAAAAAGATGGACATTAAAGCATTTGAAAAAGAACAGAAGAAACTGCTGCAAGATCCAGAAATTGCTCAGGCTTGGTGTGAGTATCAAAGCCAATTTCCCCACGTTAGCAGCTACTTCCGTTCTACAGAACAATACAAAAATCAAATATCAATTGTTAATGGTAAAAAAGCTGGAACAGATATCAATCTCTATAAACTTTTTTTAGAGCAATGTCTTAATTTGTTGCGCACTAGCGGTCGTTGTGGAATTATTATCCCTTCAGGTATTTACACAGATCTGGGTGCTAAACAACTCCGTGAAGTGTTGTTTTCTCAAACAGCATTAGACACGTTGTTTGGTCTGTCAAATGAAAAATTCATTTTTGAAGGCGTACATCATAGCTTTAAATTTGCATTGCTAACATTCGAGAAAGGAAAACAAACTGAGGCATTTAATGCAGCTTTTCGGATTAATCCTAGAGAAGCAATTAGAACTAACGAATTATCAAAATTTCTTTACGATACCAATCAACAACTTCGATTATCAGTATCACTTGTGCGGCAATTGTCGCCCGATTCGCTGTCGGTGATGGAGTTTAAGCAGCCGATCGATATTGCAATTGCCCAAAAGATGCTTAAATTTCCCTTACTGGCCGAAAAGATTGATGGCAAGTGGAACTTTGTATTATGGCGAGAACTTGATCGAGGAAATGATGCAAATATATTTCAAACTGAATGCACAGAAGGTTCTCTACCGCTCTTTACTGGTAGGATGTTCAATCAATTTTGCCTTACAGGTGAAACAGCACCTTACTGGGTTCAAGAAAATCTAGGTCGAAAAGTGCTGATTGGAAAGAGTACAGATGAGAATCAAAAACTCAACTATGAGCAATATCGTTGGGTTCACCGTCGTATTGCCCGTAATACAGATTCTCGTACCCTGATCACAACCATTTCGCCTCGCAAGGTATTTTGTGACAATAATAGCACAACTATAGATCTAAGAAAATCCAAAATTTCACTTAAAGAAATGATTCTTCTCTGCTCAGTGTGTAATTCCTTTGTGGTTGACTGGTTGCTGCGTCAAAAGATAACCACTACGCTAAACATGTTTTACATTTATCAACTTCCTGTTCCTCGACTTCAAGAAGGTGACCAATGGTTTGCTGAAATCGTAGAACGCGCTGCCAAACTGATCTGCACTACCCCCGAATTTGACGACCTGCTGGAAGAAGTAAAAAGTAAAAAGGCGAAAGGTAAAAGTGCGGAGATTGTCGGGGTGACGGATGAGGCAGAGCGGGCGAAATTGCGAGCCGAACTCGATGGCATCATTGCCCACCTGTATGACTTAACCGAAGCAGAATTTACCCATATCCTCAGCACCTTCCCGATCGTCCCCGACCCCGTGAAACAAGCCGCCCTCAATGCTTACCGCGAGTTAAGTTAAAAGTAAAAGGGCAAAAGTAAAAAGTGAGGAGAAAAGAAAGAAACGAGATGTAAATGATGATTAATTATGAAAGCAAAGAGTCTACTATTACTTTTGCCTTTCACCTTTTTACTTTTGCCATGAAAGATATACGGGAGAGGGCATTTGAGTTCGCGGTGCGAATTGTAAAAGTCTGCCAGTTCTTGGATGAAAAGCCCGGAGTCAGTAGAACGTTGAGCAAGCAACTGCTGCGCTCTGGAACTTCCATTGGTGCCAATTTGGAAGAAGCTCAGGCGGGACAGAGTAAGGCAGATTTTATCAGCAAAAATTCGATTGCTCTCAAAGAAGCTCGCGAAACCCACTACTGGCTGAAATTACTTAGCGCCACAGGTATTCTTCCTGAAAACCGCATCATGGCCCTTCAATCTGAAGCAGAAGAAATCATGAAAATCATTGGAGCAATTATTACTTCAAGTAAAAAGTGAAAAGGAAAAAGGCAAATGATTTAAGTAAAAGGTAAAAAGGGAAAAGGAAATAACAACACGAGAGCAAATTTATTTTGTGCTCATTCTCCTTTCGCCTTTTGCCTTTTCCCTTTTTCCTTTCTTAAAGCAGGTCGATCGCCCATGGGTCGTGGTCTCATTCGTCGAGCACATAGCTACATTCAACGCGGCAATCGGAAGCGGCTGCGGTTTTTGTTGGGCAAACATCCCGAGCTGTATCAGTCTGCTGAAGCCAGCCTGCTGGACTACGCCATTTGGCACAACCGATCGATGGTGACTTGGTTGCTCGATCGGGGTGCGCCCGTGGATGGCCCGCCCGGTAACTTTGGCTGCACCCCTCTGCTCAATGTTGTGGTTGAAGGGGACTTGCCGATGGTCGATTTGTTGTTGCGACGGGGGGCCGACCCCAACGCCGTCACGGATGATTCGGAAACGCCTCTTGGGTTTGCCGTGGCTTGGCGACAGGCCGGCGCGATCGGCCGCTTGTTGGCGGCCGGAGCCGACCCCAACCGGATCGGTGACCATGGCCCCGACTTCACCCATCTGGATCTGGCACTGTTGATGGATTGGCCCGAGGGAGCGGAACGCTTGCGGGCGGCCGGAGCGAAGCGGTTTTCGGAGTTGGCGGACAGTCCGGAACCCTAGTGGCGCGGCTGCTTTAACGTGATAGGCCAAGCCAACTGACTGTTATCGCCCCCAAACCGTTAGGCAGCAGGGGGCTTTAGCCTCTTGTTACCACGACTGCCTTTGCCGCTTTGACCCAATACATTAAGCCTGTCGCGCGACTAGGGCGAAGCGACCCACACGGCTTTGATGGCTGCGGTGGGGTGATAACGTTGTGTGCTGTAAAAACTGTCGCTTTGGCCTTGGGTGGTGGGATAGTTGCCATCGAAGTCATTGGGCTGACCTTGGGTGCGAAAAATCAGACCCACCGGCTGGCTGGCAAATTTGACATATTCCCGCGCTTCATCATCCCAATTGAAACTGAGGGTGGCTTTGCCATAGACCGCTTCGGCTTGGGCGATCGAGCTGCCGGGGCCAATGCCTTCGGCGGTTTTGTAGGCTGCGTTCTCCGTCATCAGCATGGAAATGGGGTCGCGATCGCGTGGTGCTCCGCCTGCTGCTTCGTAAATGACATAAAACAGGGTTTGGGATCCCGACTTGGCCGCGATGCCGCCAAAGTCCACCAGCAGGTTCGGCACATTTTCCCAGCGCACATTGGGCCCCATCAGCCGCTTGGCTTCCGCAAGAGTCATGCCCAGCCGCACCCGCCCCAGGCGACCGTTGGCGATTTCGCGGTTGGCATCCACCGCCGCCACCCGATTCACGATGGGCGACTGGCCCGCCCCCGGAGCCGAACCGGTCTCGTTGTTCAAGGCCACAGGCTGAGTCGCTGGGGCCGCCGGAGCTTCGGTGGTGATGGCTGCGTCGCTGCGGTTCCCATTGCCACAACCAATCAGCAAGCAGGCCAAACATCCCCAGCCCACCAGCCCAGAGCGAGCCAGGACGGGCGCGAAAGTCAGGGAGCGACGGGAAGCACGGGGCGTGGCAGGGAGGGGCATCATGATTGAACGCTAAGGGTTTATTTAATCGGTTTATTCGATCGATAAATTGTGATTTCAGGGTCGATTTTGTCGAAGTTGGAATAAATTTTCATGTCATCCAACAGTCGATAGGTCACCGTGGGGCGATCGAACCAATACCACTTGGGCTTGGTTTGGTATTGCAATGCTAGTTCATAGCCCAATTTTCCTGATTGTAACTGCTCAAAAAATTGGTGACCTGGAGAATCTTGTGGAAAGCGGCGTTGATCATAGCCACTGCTGACAATAATCCACTGGGGTTTGAGGGCGCTCACCTGGCCCAAGTCCGGTTCTTCGAGCAATTTGGCTTGAAATCCTGTGGTGCGGGGCAAATATTTCTCAATGCCCACTTCCAGAATTAATTCATTGGCGGGAATTTGCGATCGCATCCATTCTTCAACGAAATACCGTGAATCATGGGTCATTAAACTGTTGACTGTCCAGCTATAACCCAGGCTGTAACTCAAGGCGAGAGTGGTAATAAAAGCGCCGGGAAAAAACCAAGGTTTCAGTCGATCGCTCAACTGGGCCATGGCAGAACCCGCGAAGAAGGCAAAGAGGGGCATCAAGGGCATTAAATAGCGCACATCGTTATACAAAATGGGCGCAATATAAAACAGGTAATAGGAAACGCCAGGAACCCAAAGATAGAGCGGTAACCATTGGCGGTCGGTGGGATGCAGGGAGGTGCGTCCCGGTTGGGAATGGCCCCGGAGCGATCGAACCAATTGCCAGCCATAGAGCGCCACACCGACCCAAGCCAGCCACCAAAGGGGCCAACCAAAGGAAAATTGCAAATGCCCAAAACTTTGGCCCAGCATTTCCCACTGACCTTGCAAACTTTCTTCGTAGCGAGGGCGAATGCTGGCTCCTCCGTACAGAATCAAGTTGAATCGATCGATAAACCCTTGGAAATTAAAGAGGGCATTTTGCAGAATTAAAAAGGCCAAAACGCCTGCACCAAGCCCATAGCCCACCCGTCGATCGCGCACCGCTTGCCAAAGGGTGAATTGAGGATCGTTGAGCCGTTGTTTTTGCCAATAGTGCCAAATGACGAAAAACGGCGTGAGGATGCAAAATCCATAGAACTGATCTTTGGTGCAAACGGCGATCGCGGCTAAAACTGCGCCGATGATGTAGTCGCGAAAGCGGTGATGATTCAGAATTTCCACATAGACAATCAAAAAGCCGATCGACCAAAACAAAACGGGAATATCTAAGTTGGCAATTTTGGCGTAATAGACATAAAGGGGCGTGAGGGCCATGGCCAAAGCCGCTAACCAGCCGGTTTTGCGATCGAAGATCATTTCTCCTAGCCGCACCATCAAGACCATGGTTCCCATACCCATGGCCACGCAAAGTAGCCGATTGAGATAGAACAAGAGGCTATAGGTTTTTAGATCTTCAAAGGAAATCCAGCCCAGTTGTTTCAGCACCAACAGGGGGGAATAGAGCAGGGTTAATAAGTAATAGTGAAAGGGTGGATATTTATAGTGCCAACCGTTGGCAAATTTTTGATCAATCGCTTCTAAAACCCGTTCTGGGGTTAGCTCATCGGCGGCCCAACCTTTCCAATCTGGCAATCCCCAGTTAATACCATAGAGGGCGATCGCGCCACTTAACAAAATCAAACCTAATAGGGGCCAAGAAATAGTCCAGTGGGGTGCTTGGTGGGGACTTTGGAAACTTGTTTGAAATCCCTTTTTTAAATTGATCAAAATTTTTTGGCTAATTTTTTGGTTAATCATCTTGATGAAAGTTGATCTGCAATGGAATGAAGGGAGCGAATCAAATCGATGAATGAGATTGATCAGTAAGTCGTGATCAGGCAGGCTAAATGCACTGAATTAAAGGGATGATCTTAAGCAATTACCATTCAGAACAACCAACGATTGATCGGTGAATTGCTGACAACGATTGAGCAGCATTTGCATCACGGGCACTTCGCCCCGCCGTAATTGTTCGATCGCTTGGCGATGGGCGATCGCTAGGGGTTCTTGGGGGCTGGCACGGAACCAACGAACCCAGCCCATTTTCTGGAGCTGATTGGGGTCAAAATCTGCCCGATCGAGCAACCAAAAATCTACCTGATAGCGGTTCACAATCTCCCGCAAGCGATCGGGGTTTGGGGTATATTGACCCACCATCAAATCCGTTGCCCGCCGCAATAGCTCCGTGGCATAACGACGATGGTAGCGCATGGTAAATCCGGGGCCGACCACAATGGAGCGCTGGGCAAAACTGGGTAAATTATCCGTTTCTCGGGTGGTGGAAGCAATCCGAATGGTGACCGGTTGTTGTTGAAAAAATTCGTAGAGTTGGGGATGGTTGCCAATTTCATATTGAGTGGCAGGAAAGCCGGGAAAGGTGAAGGGATAAATCAGCAGCAAACCGGTGATCAACAGCACCAATCCCTTGGACTTTGGGGTGCTCAATCTTGCAGTGGGTGGGCGTGATTTTGCCCATTGCCAAGCCTTTTGCACCAGCCAACTCAGGGCGATCGCACCCAAAATGGCCACAACGATGCGTAGGGAATGTTCTGAATAGCGGTTGGGCAAATGCAACCGAAAGAGCAAGAGATGGGCAACAGTAAACCAGGCCCCGGAGACGATTAATAATTGCGGCACAAAGACTAGGCTCGGTCGCGTGGACTGGGCCAGGGGAAACCGATCGCGCTGCCACCACAAAATCGGAAAGAGTAAGGTCAAAATAATTTGCGGGAAAGCGAAGTCAATTTCCCACCAATCAATCGGAATCAGCCCCGTGCGACGATGTTTGAACCAATAGGCCCAAGCCGGTTCCACTTGAAAAAATTGGGCCCAAAAAGTTTTGGCTTCAGCGGCGGTTAGCACCGGGCCATATTGACTCGATTTTCCGAGAAAGGGCAATAAAACCAGTCCTGAAAAGATCAGCAAGCTGAATTCTAATCGACGCTGACTCCATAGGGTTTTCAGCAGCGACTGCACCTGAAACGGCGATCGCTGAGTCATTAGCCAAATTTGCCAAATTAAATCTAGACCAATCAAGGAAGATCCTAATAAAACGCCATGGGGATAGAAGCCGGCCAAAAGCCCAATGGCGCTGAAGAGTTGCCAGGGCGATCGGCCTAACCAACCCTTTAAAAATAGGAAGAAGAGGGGATAAATAAAGGCAACGGGCACACCGGAAACCAGATCATCGGCAATCCATAAATTTTGATTTAAAAAGACGCAAGCGCTGAAGGCTGCCAAGGGCACGGGCAACAGGTGCCAAACCACTTGAAAACACAGAAACGTGGTCAGGGTTCCTAGGCCGATCGGCAGCAATTTATTGAAAACCATTGGATCCAAGCCGAGGATGCTGCCCAACCGATATAAACCTTGATATCCCCAGGGGGCCACGGATTGGAAATAGTCCGCCATCAGGTCATTGGGAAAGCGATCGGGGTGGAGCCACCGTTGCATCCAAAACACATGTTGGCGAGCATCGTCTTGCACCACGTAGGGGCCGCTGAAGGCCTGGAAGAGGGCAGGCAGGGCACAACCGATCGCCACGGCCAAACTGAGCGCCAAGGCCCAGCGGCCCGCGCGATCGCCCCTGGGGCCCGTGGGGTCTAGGGCGCGGAGCCAGCCATTAAGCATTTCGCCTCCAATAGCGCTAAATCGCCCGCTTGCCATTGGGCGCAACGGTCGATCGCGCTAGGTAAAACCGGTTGTTCGCCTCGATCGAGCTGGGCCAATGGGGCTGCACCAATGTTGAATTGGCGAAACCGACGACTATCCAAAAAGTCCCGCTGAAAGCTCGATCGCTCCACTAACCAAAAATCCACGCCCGTTTCCGCCAAAAACCGGCGAATGGGGGCCCAACTGGGGGCAAACTGGGCGCTCACGAGTCGATCGAGCCGCCGCACCAGTTCTTGATAAAACCCCAGGTGATAGGGCAGCAGATAGCCTTGGCCACCCACGTAGATCGATCGCCCTGCGAAGGCGGGCAAGTTATCCCCCTCGCGAGCTAAGGACGCGACCAAGGTATCACGCGGTTGTTGTTGCAAAAACGCGTAAAGCCCCGGAGCATTGCCCGGCACGTAGTTAGTGACCGGAAAGGTGTAATTTTGCGCCGTCAGGGCCGCTGGATAGGCCACAAACCACAGCACCAACAGGCCCGCCCCCAGCCCGGCCCCGATCGCCCGGGAGCCGCCCCGCCGCAGCCATTGCACCGCCCGCTCCAGCACCGCCGCGATCGCCAAACCCGCCACCAGCGCCGCCACCAGCCGCACCGAATGCTCCCCATACCGATTGGGCAGGTGCAATTTAAACAGCAACCCATGGGCCGCCCCGAACCCGATCGCGGAGGACAGCAACAGATCGCCCAACAGGGGCAAGGCTCCTTGGGCCGATCGCACCAGGGGGAAGCGATCGCGCTGCCACCACAGCAGGGGCCACAACAGACCAAACCAAACGGCCAACGGCAACACCAGCACTGAATGGAAGGCCATGATCCGACACCATTCGGTGGGCAAAAAGCCACTGCGTTGGCCGCAGGCCCAATAATTCCAAGGATCCCGCGTGAAAAAGGCAGACCAACCCTTATCGGCCAAGGTGGGCATCGATCGCGCCACGTCCACGGACAGCACCGGCCCAAAGGGAGAATCGCGCAACAGGTAGGGAACCATGGTCACCACCAGCGCCCCCAAACCCGCCAAGGCCACCCGCACCTCCGGACGTTCCCAGGCCGCTCGCCAGCACCAAGCAACCGATCGCCCCGATCGCAGCAATTGCAGGCCTAACGCGCCGCCCAACACCAGGGCCACTTGCGGATAAAACAAAGCCAACAGCCCGATCGCCCCCACCGTTAGCCCCAACCACCGCCGGGCGATCGCCCACAATCCCCACAGCAACAGGGGCCCAGCAAAGGCCGCGGGCGTACCGGAAACCAAATCATCCCGCAGCCACAGGGCCTGCACCGCCAGCAGCCCACTTAAGCCCGCCGCCAACGGAATTGGCCAGAGGGTCACCGCCAAGCCATAGGCTCCCACCGCCGCCAGCAGACTTAACCCCAAGGGCACAAATTTGTTAAATAGCAAGGGATCTAGCCCGAGCTTGGCCGCCAAGCCATAGAGCCATTGGTAGCCCGCCGGGGCCACGGACTGGAAATAGTCGGCAATTAGATCTTGGGGAAAGGCCGCTGGATCCCAAAAGCGTCGCATCCAAAACACATGCTGTCGGGCATCGTCTTGGATCACGTAGGGGCCCGCCAGGGCCTGTTGCAGGGCCAACCCGCCATAGGCCAAGGCCACGGCCCCGCAGAGGCCGCCCCAAAACCAGAGCCGTCGATCGCGCTCATGGGCGATCGGCTGGAAAAGAACGATCCAAACTTGCGCCCAAAATGCCTGGATCGTCCGAGTGGGTTGATGACCCGGTTGCTGTTGCACGCGCTGTCCTGCCCTGAAAAACCGTTGCCAAACCGCCGGGGAACCGCTGGCTAGGGGACATTTCCCGATCGGCGGCCCGCAGTTTGCAACAAAGGCACTTTAGCGCAGGACGATCGCCCCGACAGCCCTAACGCAGGCCGCTAACGCAGGAAGCTATAAATCCGCTGGCTTTCCACATCTTGGCAAATGGTTGAGGGTCGATGCTCGCCCGACAGTTTATAGGTCAGGCGATCGAGCTTCACCTGTAGCCCGGCCATGGGGTCGCCCCCCTCACTGACCAAAAATTCCAGCCGCTGCACCGCTCGCCAGTCCGCCACTTGATCCAACAGTTGGGCGATCGCCTCCAGGTAAGGATGGCCCGGCTCGCGATACCAACCGGCCATGGCCAAATTGGATTGGTCAAAGCCCAAATGCACAATCAGCGCCGGATTGCCAAATAGGGCCACCGCCACCGGCCGCGCTTCTTCCCGCAATCGCAAGTCCCGGTCGCTCACCAATTGTCGCAACTGGGCCAACCGTTCGTAGGCTTCGCTGGTGGTGGGGTGATCAGTCCAATGGAGGGCGATCGTCACCAGATAGGTTTGCAGCAGCAGATGCCCCAGCTTGGCCGCCTTGGTGGTCAGATAGCGTGTGTTGAAGGAGTTGGCCTCAATCAGCAAGGGCACGCGATCGACCACTTCCAACCCATAGCCACGAACACCGGCAATTTTTCGCGGGTTATTGGTAATCAGCCGCACTTGGTTAATGCCCAAATCGTTCAAAATTTGTGCGCCCACGCCGTAATCGCGCAAATCTGCCGGAAAACCGAGCTTTTCGTTGGCTTCCACCGTGTCAAAGCCCAAATCTTGCAGGGAATAGGCCTTGAGCTTATTAATTAGGCCAATGCCGCGACCTTCCTGGCGCAGGTAAACCACCACTCCTTCATCGGCCTGCTCAATCATTTTCAGGGCCGCGATCAGTTGCGATCGACAGTCACAGCGCAAGGATCCCAGGGCATCCCCCGTCAGACATTCCGAATGCACCCGCACCAACACCGGGCGATCGTGGAAGCTGGCCGGGTCGCCCTTGACGATCGCCACATGATCGGAACCGTCAATTTCATTGCGATAGCCATAGATCTCAAACAGGCCAAACTCCGTGGGCAGTTTGGTAACCGTTTCCCGGATCACAAACCGCTCATGTTGCAGCCGATAGCTAATTAAGTCCGCGATCGTGGCGATTTTCAGGTCGTAGCGCTGGGCATAGTCAATCAGTTGCGGCAATCGGGCCATGGAACCGTCGGGGTTTTGAATTTCGCAAATCACGCCCGCTGGATAAAGCCCCGCCAGGCGAGCCAAGTCCACGGCCGCCTCCGTGTGCCCCGCCCGCTTCAGCACCCCCCCTTCGCGCGATCGCAGGGGGAAAATATGGCCCGGTCGCCGCAGATCTTCCGGCCGGGTTCGTGGGTCGATCGCCACTTGGATTGTTTTGGCGCGGTCTTCCGCAGAAATGCCCGTGCTCACCCCCAAGGCCGGCGAGGCATCGATGCTGACGGTGAAGGCCGTTTGGTTGCTGTCCGTGTTGTTGGTCACCATCAGGGGCAGTTCCAACGCATCGAGCCGATCGCCCGTCATGGCCAAACAAATTAGCCCCCGCGCTTCCGTGGCCATAAAGTTCACCGCGTCCGCCGTCACCTTTTCGGCGGCGTAGATGATGTCCCCTTCGTTTTCGCGGTTTTCGTCATCCACAATCACCACGGGCCGCCCGGCCTTCAGGTCTGCCAGGATAGCGGGAATCGTGTCAAACACAAACGCGGGAACAGACTGGGGGACAGTGTGGTGGGTCATTGCGGCAGCAACCAAAGGCGAACGGCGCGTCCGTCAGCCAGAGGCCGGTACGGACGCTAATAAACAGTTACAGTTCTTAACTTATGGTTCCTATTGTATCTCCTGTAGCAGTTTCACCCGGCGGTCAATTGCGGCTTTTCTGATTCTGTGCGATCGCTCTGGATCCACTAGGGGTGAGACCCCCCGCAACCGAACGCAGGAACACCGGCAAACGGTACTAGAATGCATGGCAACAAGCCGCGCGCACCCGCCGGCTGGCCCGCACCCAGCAGCACCGCGCCCGTCCACAGACACAGGCACCCACACAAGCAAAGGGAATCAGAAGCCGGATTATGAGTAATACAGACAAGATTCCAGTTGGCATCGTTGGCGCATCGGGCTACGGCGGCGTGCAACTGGTCAGAATTCTGTTAGATCATCCCCATGTGGAACTGACCTATTTGGGCGGCGAAAGCAGTGCCGGCCAAAGCTACGGGCAAGTTTATCCTCACCTGGCCCACCGCATTTCCCTGAAGGTGGAGTCGATCGACCTGGATGAGATTGCCCGGCGCTGTCGGGTGGTGTTTTTGGGGCTGCCCAACGGGATTGCCTGTGACTTGGCTCCTCAACTGGTCGATCGGGGCTGCAAGGTGCTGGATCTGTCGGCGGATTACCGGTTTCGGGATCTGAACACCTATGAAGACTGGTATGGCAAAAGTCGCAGCGATCAGGAAGTGGCGGCCATGGCGGTCTATGGGCTGCCGGAACTGAATCGTGAGGCGATCGCGGAAGCGAACCTAATTGGTTGTCCCGGCTGCTATCCCACGGCCAGCCTGTTGGCCCTGCTGCCCCTTTTGAAGCAGGGGATTATCATTCCGGAAACGGCGATCATTGATGCCAAGTCCGGCACGTCCGGCGGCGGTCGCCAGGCCAAAACCAACATGCTGTTGGCGGAAGCGGGCGGTTCCTTTTCTGCCTATGGGGTCGGTCGCCATCGCCACACACCGGAAATTGAACAAATTTGCACGGATTTGGCGGGCCATGAAGTGCGGATTCAATTCACGCCCCACCTGGTGCCGATGCCGCGTGGCATTTTGTCCACCGTCTATGCCACCCTCCGCGATCCGGGCCTGGTGCGCGAAGACCTGCTGACCATCTACAACGCTTTCTATCGCAACAGCCCTTGGGTGAAGGTGTTGCCCAGCGGGGTTTATCCCCAAACCAAGTGGGCCCTAGGAACAAACCTTTGCTATTTGGGTGTGGAGGTGGATCCACGCACCGATCGGGTGATTGTGTTGTCGGCGATCGATAACCTGATGAAGGGCCAATCGGGTCAGGCGGTGCAGTGCATGAACCTGATGTTGGGCTTGGATGAAACGATCGGGTTGCCCCAGTTGGCGTTTTATCCCTAGGGTTGCCCCCGAAGCTTGCTCCCGAAATGGTCGATCAACCCAACCCCTTTCCCAATGGCCGGAGAGGGGGCGGAAACCGCTGCGGATCGGGATCCAGGCGACGGCCAAAATCCGGTTAGGTTCGGGAATTGCACCAATCAGCGCGATCGCACCCGATCTCCAGCCAACGCTAGACTTCGTTAGGCTAAACCCATCCCGATCGACCGCAGCAAAATTAAGGTGGTAGCGCATGGCCGCGACAGATTTTAAGGATTACTATGCGGTGCTGGGTCTGACCAAAACCGCCAGTGCCGAGGAAATCAAGAAAACCTATCGACGGTTGGCGCGCAAATACCACCCGGACTTGAACCCGGGCGACAAACAGGCGGAGGCGCGGTTCAAGGAAGTGAACGAAGCCTATGAAGTCCTGTCCGATGCGGACAAGCGCCAAAAATACGATCGCTTTGGTCAATATTGGCAGCAGGCCGATCGCGCCGGTCAAGCCTGGGGGGGAACCGGGGCCGGGGGAACTGGGTTTGATGATTTTGAGTTTGGCCGCTACGGCAGCTTTGATGAATTTATTAATGAGCTGCTGGGACGATTTGGGGGCCCAGGGGCCGCCGGAACGCGATCGAGCAGCTACAACTATCGCAGCGGCACGGGCAGTAACTACAGCGGCAATTACAACAGCAGCAATTTTGGGGGTGGCTTCTCCGGCTTTGGGGATGTGGGCGGCTTTGGCCCCCAATCGGCCGCGGGCGATCGGGAAGCCACCTTGGCCCTGTCCTTTGCGGAAGCCTTTAATGGCACGCAAAAGCGCCTGAGCCTGGGAGCCGAAACCATCACCGTGCGCATTCCTCCCGGGGCCAAGCCGGGTAGCAAAATTCGCCTCAAGGGCAAGGGGCAATACGACCCCTACAGCCGCCAACGGGGAGATCTATACCTGAAGGTCAGTCTCAATAGCCACAGCTTTTTCCAGTTTGACGGCGAGACCTTGGTTTGCGAAATCCCGATCGCCCCCGATGAGGCGGTGTTGGGAACCAAGGCCGACGTGCCCACCCCCGATGGGTTGGTGACCATGAATGTGCCAGCGGGCATCAAGTCGGGTCAAACCCTGCGGTTGCGGGGCAAGGGTTGGGTTGAACCCAGCGGCAAACGAGGGGATTTGTTGGTGCGGGTGGCGGTGACTTTGCCCAGTTCGCCCACGGCGGCCGAGCGGGCCGCCTATGAACAGGTGCGGGCCGCGCGATCGACCGATCCTCGATCGCACCTACGCTCCGTTCAGCTTTAATGCACTCATCTTGCGAACTAACTGACCAAACCGCCCTAGCAGGGCACCATCGATCGAACGGTGGTGGCAAAATTCGCCAAAATCCGCAGGCCCGCCGCCGCTGACTTTTCCGGGTGAAACTGCACCGCCATCACGTTGGGCCGACCGGAACCGAGCGCTTCGCAGTGAATGGCTGCTGTCACCGTTTGGCTGCCGTGGGTGGTGGTGGCAGCGATCGCCCCTGGATCCGCCGGATCCACATAGTAGGAATGGACAAAATAGACCCAAGGCAACGGCTCCAGCCCTTGCCACAGTAGGGATGTGGGTTGGGTGAGGGTCAACTGATTCCAGCCCATGTGGGGAATGGTGATTCCTGGTTCTGGTTGGAACGCCCGCACGGAGCCGGGCACGATGCCCAGGCCCGGTTCACGGCCCTCGCTGCTGGTTTCAAAAAGCATTTGCAGACCCAAACAGATGCCCAAGAAGGGTTTCCCTTGGGCGATCGCCTGGCGAATGGGCGCTTCCAATCCCCGATCGCGCAGTTGCTGCACCGCCGGATCAAAGGACCCGACTCCCGGCAGGACGATCGCATCGGCGCGATCAATCACCGTTGCCGAGTCAGTCACGATCGGCTCAACTCCCGCCTGGGTTAGCCCCTTGCAGGCGGAATGCAAGTTGCCCATATCGTAATCGACCACGGCAATCGTTGTCATAGGACACCAAACCCTTGCAATTGCAGCAATTGTATTGACTAAAACGGAGGTTGAATGATGGGCGATCGAATACGATCTCAATCATTAAAATCATTCAAAAGATCGAAACCACTGAAATTATAGGTTTGAAATGGCGCAATCTCCATGGCTGATCACCTCCTTTCAAACTTGGTTACCCCATCAGAAATCCAACGCCTCCGATGATTTGCTGGCTTTGCTGATCGAACAACGGCAACTCCCCCCGCAGGCGATTTGCTTACGGCAATTACCCGTTGATTTTGACCTGGCTCCTCGGCGGGTGATCGGGGCGATCGAGCAACATCGTCCCCGCAAAATTCTGTTGTGTGGCATGGCTGAGGGGCGATCGCACCTATCCCTAGAAGCCCAAGCCAGCCAAGAAGGCAGTCGATTGGCAACGGGTTTTCATTTGCCGCAACTGTTGGCAGGAACTAAGTGTTCTGAAATTAGCTTTGATGCGGGAAATTTTGTTTGTAATGCGCTCTATTACCAAGTCCTGCAATGGCTGTTGCTCCATCGTCAACTAGCCAATGCTCTGTTTATCCATGTGCCGGTTTTGACGATTGAAAATCAAGCGCAAATTGCAGCAGATTTCCATCGAATTTTGCACAACTTAGGGCCCGATCGCCCAGTTTAATTCCTTGCCGGGCTACTCCGTCTTATCCTTCACCAGTCGCCCATCTTCCATATACAGCAGTCGATCGGCAATATCCAAAATGCGGTTATCGTGAGTAACCAGCAAAATGGTGCAATCTCGCTCCTTGGCCAAGCGTTGCAAAATTTCCACCACATCCCGCCCCGACTTACGATCGAGCGCGGCCGTTGGTTCATCGGCCAACACAATTTTGGGCGAACTCACCAGGGCCCGGGCGATCGCCACCCGCTGTTTTTGTCCCCCCGAAAGCTGCTCGGGATAGTAATCCAATCGCTCTCCCAAGCCCACCGCCGTTAGCATTTCATCCACCAGTCGATCGCACTCCGCATCGGTGTAGTGGTCATGCAATTCCAAGGACAAACGGACATTTTGGCGGGCCGTTAAAAAGCTCAAAAGATTATGAGCCTGGAAAATATAGCCAATGTTGCAGCGAGTTTTTAAGAGCTGTTCTTTGCTGGCTCCACACATTTCTTGACCCAAAATTTTCAAGCTTCCTTCATGGGCCGATCGCAACCCTCCCAACAGGGTCAACAGGGTGGTTTTTCCAGAGCCAGACGGGCCCGTCAGCAGCACAATTTCACCCGCTTGAATGATCAGATTAATGTCATAAAGCACCTGTTTTTTGAGATCACCATTGCCAAAATAGTGATTCAAATTCTGAATCGTGATGGCACTGGCTTGGCTAGATGACTGCCCAAGGACTTGATTCGTAACCTGATCCATGACCTGATCCATAACCTACCCCTCTGCTAGATTGCTCTCTCCAAAAGTGGGTAAAATCCTTAGAAAATATCCGCTGGATCCGCTTGATAAAGCTTTTGCATGGCAATCACACTGGAGGCGCTGCACATGGCAACGGTCAACACGAAAACGGTGATGGCCCGATCGACCTGCATGAAGATTGGCAAAAGGGTTGCGGAATAGGTGATTTGATATAAACCCATCGCCAAAACCATACTGGGCAGAAAGCCAATCACTGCCAAAATCAAGGCTTCAGTGATCAAGACGCGCACCAGGAAGGCGTTGCTATAGCCCATGGCTTTCATGGTGGCAAATTCCGATAGGTGATCGGACACATCAGAATAGAGAATCTGATAAACAATCACGATGCCCACAATGAAGCCCATGATGGCCCCAAGACCAAAAATGAAACCGATGCCGGTTCCTTCGGCCCAATATTGCTTTTCAACGTTGGCAAATTCCTCAACGGTCAAAACCCGCACATCCTTGGGCAAAAAGGCAGACAGTTTTTGTTGCATCACCACCGGATCGCTACCCGGTTGCAGTTGAATTAACCCCACTTCAATGTTGCTGGCGGAGCGATCGGGAAACAAATGCAAAAAGGTGGAATCACTGACGATCGTGTTGCCATCCGCCGCAAACGATGCCCCCAGGGTGAAAGTACCGCTGACGTTCAAGAGCCGATCGCTCAACTCCACTTCTAAACCCTGGGGCGATCGGGCTAACCAATCGGCCACCGTGCCATATTCTGGTCGTCCTGCTTGGTCAAACAAAACAGTTTTCAGCAGGGTGATTTGACTGAGTTGCTGTTCCACTTCCGGTAGCTTGAAACTGGGTTTTCCCGGTTCCACGCCCCAAACCAAAATGGCGCGACTTTCACGGGTTTCTGGATTACGCCATTGGCCGGTGTTGATGTAAATAGAACTCACCTCTTTCACCTCGGGCAGTGCGCGAGCTTGATAGAGCCGTTCGCGTTGGAAGCTTTTAACAGAAAAAAGCGTCCGAAACTGAGGATTAATCAGGATTAAATCCGCATCAAGGTTGCGGTGAGGTTTGATGGCTGCGTCGTATAGGCCACTTTGGAACCCCAACTGCATGAACATCAAAATATCAGCAAAGGCAATGCCAGCGGTGGCCACAATTAGGCGACTTTTCTGGCGCACCAATAATAGCCAAGAAAGGGGAGTTTTTTTGGGCATGGGGGCAGTTGCAACGCTAATGAGCGCGCTGGCAAAAGAGTTGATTCAATAACAATCAAGTGACTACGAATTAGCGAGTTAGCGAGCGTTTCCCGTGCCGGTTTCGATGCTCACTTCCACTTGCAAATTGGTGAACGATCGCACGCGGGCCGTGCTGGCCGGATCGAGCAAAATGCGCACTTCCACCACCCGCCGATCGAGGTTTTCGCCCGGCTGATTGCTAAACACGTTTTGTTGCAACACTTGCAGCCCCACTTGGGTCACCGTGCCGCGCAAGCTGCCCTGAACAGCTTGGCCCACGATGGTTGCCGGTTGCCCAACGCGCACCAGCCCCACATCGGTTTGGTAAACCTCCGCTACGGCCACCATCCGATCGGTCTGGGCCAGATCAAGCAGGCCGCTATCCCCAATTTTTTCGCCCACCCGGGCATGGATCTTCAAAATTTGCCCATCGCTAGGGGCCCGCAGATAAGCCCGTTCCAGGGCCGCCGCCGCCCGATCGCGCGCGGCCCTGGCCGCCGCCACTTCCGCCAACGCCGTGCGCACATCCACCGTCCGCACTTCCGCCACACTGCTGAGGGTGGACTTGGCCTCTTGCCATTGTTGCTGGCCCGCCCGCTCAACCCGACTCAGCACCGCCGTGGCCTCTTGCACTTCCTGGCGACCGGTGCGATCGAGCCGGTTCAACTCCGCCCGGGCTTCCTGAAGCTGCCGAAACAAGGTTTCCACCGACAGCCGCTTGGAATCGTACCGGGAGGCAGACTCCGCCCCTTCCTGATAAAGCGCCTCATAGCGCCGATATTCCGATTGGGCATTGGCTAACTCTGCTTCCAAGCGGCGAACAGCGGCCGACTGTTGGGCCAACTGCCCTTGCCACTGGGCCCGCAACCGGCTGAGCTGGGCCCGTTGAGCATCGGTGTTCCCTTGCCATTCGGCTTGCACTCGGTTCACGGCGGCCCGCTGGCTGTTGATGTCGCCGGTTTTGGCTCCGGCTCGCACTTGGGCCAAGCGAGCCTCGGCCACCTGCACTTGGCGGTTCGCTTCGTTATATTCGGCGGCCAACACGGTTTCCGAAGCCAACAAGGCCACCACTTGCCCTGCCCGCACCTGATCGCCCTCCCGCACGCGCAACTCACTGACCCGATCGCCATCCAGCGCCAAGGGAGCCGCCAAGCGCACCACCTCCGACTCCGGTTCCAGCCGCCCCAGGGCCGTCACGCCCGATCGCACCACCGGGCCAGGGGTTGCGCTTTGGGCCTGTTGTTCTGCCGTTGCCCGGTTCCACTGCGACAGCCCGATCGCCCCGAGGGCAATGCTTGCCACCGCCGCGCTAGCCGCCAGAGCCACTGTGTTGAAATTCCTGAACTTTGCAATCACGATTGGTTTGCTCCCAGTAGCCCGCTAGCATCTTGGACATCAAAACTGCCTGTTCCGCCAAATCCAACCGCTCACCCAAAACCATTCGGTGGTGGAGCAAGCCGCTCACCCAAGCCAAAAAACACTCCAAAACCGGACGATCGTGAATTCCCAAAAAGTCCGCCAGTGCCTGAACATAACGATCATGGGCCCCCTGAACTAAGGGATTTTTGCGTACCATTGCCCCCTGGTGGCGGCAAAACTCCGCAGTAAGCAAATCCTGCTGGCGAAAATATTCCTCGTTGTCCATCACGCAATTCATCACCACCACAATTCGCTCAGCCAGGGTCAGCGGATGGCTCAACTGACTGAGCACTTGTTCTCCCGTGTCCTCCAAGCTCAGGTAGTCCATGAGTTGGATGAAGAGGTCTTCTTTGCTCTCGAAATAGTGGTAAAGGGTTCCGGTGGAAACACCTAGGCCCTTCGCAATTTCCCGAATCGTGAGTGCGTGGTAGCCCCGTTCGGCAAACAAAGCAAAGCAACGACTGAGGAGTTCTTGGCGATAGCTCTCGTGATCAACAATTTTGGGCATTAGCTCAATACGCAAGTGTTTTTAATCGGTTTTTGTGCGGCCACACTACCTCACCTGCGCAGAATTGGCACTGAAATTGGCATTGAAATCGACATTGTGTAATGCATGATCAAGGGTCGATCGATGCCCGATGAATGCCGTGTTCATGCCGAATCGATGCCGAATCGATGTTGAACCAAGGGTTACATCAATGGGATCACCAAGGGATCACCAACGGAATTACAAACAACTTATTGACTAACTCTCTCAACAATTCTTGATCATGATTGTTGGAAATTACGATCAAGAGACGATTAAGGATTGTTGGTCATTGTTTTCAGGCTTGGATGACTGAATCTTGTAACCGAAATGGTGGCAACTTGGGACGAATCCTCAGCCGAAAGATTCCAGACCAAAAGATTTGCATTTAATTTGCCTCTTCAGGACTCAAGCCCTCCGTATGGGGTCGCAGGTTGCCGGTTGATGAGTTGAGGGTTGGGGTTCTGAACTCGAATTTATTTTAAATCGAACGTTCGTTATTTTTCTAGTCCCCAACTCAAATTTTTGTCAAAATTTCCGGACGGTTGATTTTCTGGGGAAGCGCCCCGATCGCCCCAACCCTTGCATTGCCGACCCGACACATTCCCCAGGGCGCTGGGTGGGAATGGGTAGACTGGAGACGGAGATTGCAATCTATCCATTGCTACTCCTTGCAGCCATTGAGAATCAGTCGTCATGACCATTTGGGTAAACGAACAAATTGACCCCGCAGGCATTTCCCATGCTTGCATCGCTTCCACCAGCGAAGAACAGGCCCAGGCCTGCTATGAGTCTTTTCAAGAAAATCTGACCGATGAACAGCGCCAGGAGGGTTGGGTGGTAACCATGCGC
The DNA here is from genome assembly GCA_001913845.2 of Limnothrix sp. CACIAM 69d. Classification (GTDB taxonomy): domain Bacteria; phylum Cyanobacteriota; class Cyanobacteriia; order CACIAM-69d; family CACIAM-69d; genus CACIAM-69d. The sequence goes on from MKGP02000063.1 coordinate 103,081, forward strand.
ACCGTGGATTCCTGGGACGATGTGCCCGTGGCAGCCCTGAAGCTGAGTGTTTAAGCTGGCTCAGTCGATCGCCCTTTAATTCGCCCAGGCAGCGCCAGAGCCTATCCAGCAGCCCATCAAGTGGTTTTGAACCTGTGGGTTTGCACCCATGGTTAACGAATCTGAGGCCGACCCTAGGGGACGATCGAGATACAATCAGGCCGTTCGGGGCTATTTCTGTGCCATTGCACCCTGTGCCATCACAGATCGGCTTTTGCAGCGCGCTCCTGCCGAACCACACCCACCCTCTTTTTCTGACAAGCTCTGTCGTTTGTTTTTAGGTATCAGCAACAGCGAGGCAAGCCATGGATCGCCAAGACATTCGGGAACGGTTAGGCAACATTGATCAAATCCGCGACATCTTGGTCGGCTCCCAGCTTCGCGACTATGAAAATCGCTTTGCGCAAATGGAGTCGGAACTCAATCTGGTGCATCAGGATTTGCAGGATCGGATTGAGGAGGTGAAGGTTTCCCTCTCAACCCAATTGCAAGCTTCCCTGGAGGCGCTGGATAAGCGGTTGAAGGGGTTCACCACCAAAATGCAAGAGGAAACAACGGACTTGCAGCAACAGAACGATCGCCTGGGGCGGCGGGTTCAGGCCATCTTTGAGGAGTTGGATCGGGCCTTTGAGGAAAAAACCACGGCGATTGATGGTCGCTTGAACGAAAGCCGCGACAAGCTGCAAGAGGACATTCGCACCCTACGTGCTCAAATTTTTGAGGAGTTGGATGCGCGGTTCTCGTCCTTGCGCGATAACAAGGTGGAGCGCGAGACTTTGGCGGAGTTGATGTTTGAGCTGGGAATGCGCCTGAAGGGTCAGGATGTGGTTCCGGCGTTGCAAGCGGCGATCGATCCGCCAAGTGCCTTGTCGGTGGAGTTGGTGTCGCCGGAGGGTTAATCAGAGGGTTAATCAATGGTTAACCGGACTGAGGCGCAACAATCATGCGGGCCGGTTCGCCAATCCTGGCCGATCGGGCATTGGGCCAACGGTGGGTTTTTCTCAGGAAGATTTCCTAGACTGGATGGAACCCGTTGTCACTGTTGGATTGAGTTGGTTGGAGTGCTGGCCCTATGCCCGATCGCAATCATTCCGAGTCGGAGCCGGTGGAGGATTGGCTAGATCTGCTGAGTCAGTTGGGCCGATCGTCTCAGTCGCCCACGGAGCGGCCGCCCAGTTCGATCGCCCCGCAACCCCAAGGTTCGGTGGCGAGCCGTCTCGCGGTTCCTGATGAAACGCTTCAAGGTCGAGCGGGATCCGACTTAACAGGATCTCGCTCGACCTTGGTGGAAGCCGATTTGGCAGCCGACCTAGCAGCCGATTTGGCAGACAACCTGGCAGACAACTTGGCAGACCGTGATCAGTCACCGATCAATCCGTTTGGGGCCGATCCGGATTTGTTGACCCCACCTTCGCCTGCGACGGGTCGATCGCCCCTAGCCGAGCGATCAGGGCCAGACACCGCCACCCCAAAAGCGGCTAACGGGGCCAACGGCAACGGCGCACCCTCCGAAGGTAGTGACAGCTCGGGGGAAGATGCCTGGGAGCAGTTGCAGTCCCTGCTGATTGGTGACAACTTTGTCCGCGTGGAAGATCGGGTGGAAGCCCTGCGCGGCAAAATGCAACGGGTTCAGCAGCAGGTGGATGGTATTGAATCCCTGCTGCAAAATGCTGATCAACTGGTGGCGCACCTATCGCCCCTGATTGCGCGGTTGATTGAACGGCGGGTGCTGGATGCCCGCGAAGAAATTTGCCAAGCCCTGTTGCCTACGATCGATCGCCTGATTTACGAGCGATCGCTTCAGGATCGACAAGCCATGGCCGAGGCGATCGCCCCGGTGCTGGATGCGGCGATCGTCCAGCGAATGCAGGATGCGCCCGCTGATTTGGCCCTGGCGATCGCCCATGCCATTGCTCCTGAAACCGCCTCCGCCATGCGAGAGCAGTACCAACTCGATGCGGACTCAATGATTCAAGCCCTCGGGCCGATGATGGGCGCTTCGATTAAAGAGCAAATTGCCCTAGAACGGGATGCCATGGTGGACGCGCTCTATCCCGTCATTGGCAACACGATCGCCAAGTACATGAAAGACGCGATCGACTCCATCAACGAAAAGGTGCATAACACCCTGAGCATGGAAGGGGTGGGCCGCAAGATGCGAGCCACAATGCAAGGGGTCTCTGAAGCAGAGCTGATTTTGCGGGAAGCCATGCCCTATCGGGTACAGGCTGCTTTTTTGATTCACAAGGCCTCGGGTCTGGTGATGAGCGAATGTCAATCCGCTGACCAAGATCCCCTCGAAGGGGACATGCTGGCAGGAATGCTCACGGCCATTCGCAGCTTTGTGAATGATTGCATGGTGCAAGATGGCAACGTGTCCGAATTGCACGAAATTCAGTACAACGATTCGCAAATTGCCATGGAGGTGGCCGGCTACTGCTACTTGGCGGTGATTGTGAAAGGGCAACCGTCCAAGGGGTTTTACCGCCAGTTGCGATCGACCCTGGAGCGGTTGGTGGAACGGTACGATCGCCCCCTGCAATCCTTTGATGGCGACTCTCGCACTCTGCCAGCACCCGTTCACACGGCCGTGACCGGTTTGGTGCGACCCATCCAACGGCGCTCGTACCTGAATCGGCGGGGTGGGTTTCCTTGGGCCCTGACGGGGCTAATTTTGGTGCTGAGCGCGGCGATCGCGGCTCCTTGGATTTGGTGGAACTATCAAAACCAGCGCAACCGAGGCCTGTTGGCGGCCGTGCAAGGGGCCCTGAATACCTCTCCCCAATTGGCGGTATATAACCTATCCGTTGATTTACAAGGCGATCAATTGCGATTGCGGGGCAAAGTTCCCTATCCTTGGCTGCGATTCCAGGCGGAACGCACGGCCACCGACACCTATCGGGCGATCGACCCAAAACGGTTTCAGCAAGCCACACCCCCCAAAAATCAAATCATTGCCGTGCAATTGCCCACGGATCCCATTCTGGCTGCTGCCGAGGTGCAGCGAATTGCCAAAACCTTGAACCGGGATGGCAACGTGGTCAACGCTAGCTACAGCATCGATGCGCAATCCGGCGGAACGGTCACCGTCACCGGCTCCGCCCGCAGCCGGGCCGAAGCCAGCGCGATCGCGGCGGCCTTTGAGCGAGTTCCCGGCACCAACCGTGTCGTCAATTCGTTGCAAATTGTGATTCCGAGTCTGACCGTTCGGTTGTACTTTGAGTTAGGAGCCGATCGGTTTGTCGATATTGATATTGCCGGCAAAATCGACCCCATTCGCCAATTCCTGCAAAGTTATCCGGATCTGAACCTGCGCGTGGTGGGCCACAGCGCCCCCACCGAACCGAATGCGTCGGCCCTGGCCTTGCAGCGAGCGCAATTGGTGCGATCGGCCCTCATTAGCCGAGGCATTTCGGCCCAGCGGCTAGTGCCCAGTGCCCAGGTTGGGCCCCCGCCGGACGTGACCCAAGGTGATGGGGAATGGATGAGTCGTTGCGTGCGCTTTGAAGCAATCCCAGCGCCTTAAATCCCTGATCCATTCCCCATCCATCGTGAAGCCAATCGATGCACGATGTTCCTCCCTGGCTTGCCCATGAATGAGCCATCGCTTCCGTAGGTTGGGTTTCGCAAAGCTCAACCCAACTCGATCACTGCAAGCCTTGCTGCTGTTGGGTTTCGTACCTCAACCCAACCTACGAAATGATCGTTAATTAGCCCATCTTGATCAGAGGGGGTTAATTCGTGCAAGAGGTCTATTTCCTGAATTGCCCATCGGCGATCGTCAGGGGGCTCGAAAATCGGGAGTTTTGCCGTTGAATTTAGGCCAGTTTCCATCCTGTCTTCTACAATCGGCCCAGTCGCCGGTGCGTTTGCCAACCCCCTAAAGCCATGCAAACCCTTTCAAAAAAAATTTGTTTGGTCGGTGATTATGCAGTTGGCAAAACCAGCCTGATTCGTCGATTCGTGGATCGGCAATTTAGCGATCGCTACTTGTCCACCATCGGGGTAAAAATCTCTCGGAAGATTGTGCCCGTGCCGCTGCCAGAGATGTCCCTCGATCGGGCTGCTGAGCGGCCGGAGCCGATGGAATTGCAGTTGCTGATTTGGGATGTGGAGGGCCAAACCCGGTTTCAGCGAATTGCCCCTAGCTATCTTCAAGGATCCTCTGGGGCGATCGTGGTGGCCGATGCCACCCGCCCCGACACGGTGAGTCATCTGCGCGACCATGCCAATTTAGTGCGATCGGTCTCGCCCACCAGTGTCGTGATTTTGGCCATCAACAAAGTCGATTTGATGGACGAATCCCATAAACACCATCTCCAGCTTCAGGTGGAAACCCTCCTGGCCGGCATGACTTACTCGCTCTATTGGACTTCTGCCAAAAGTGGCAGCAATGTGGATGAGATCTTTAGTGAATTAGCCCTGTCCATGGTGCAGCCAGCCATCAGCCGGGGCCGGTAGCTGACTGCGGATTGGTTTCGACCAGTTAGGCGCAGGTTAGCACTGCTGGGGCCGTTTGAATGGGCACCACATCTAGGCGATCCTGACTGGCGCAATATTCCAAATCCTCCAGCAAACCCAGCCGCAGCAAGCGCTGGCCATGGCTCGCCTGGTGAAACAGTTGCAGCAGTCGATCGCGCCATTGGTCATAGAGCGCCAACGCCGCCACGGCCTCATCGTTGCCGAACCAATCTGAGTCCTGACCCAGTTTTTCCAACAGGGCAGAAATGATTGCACCGGCACAGACCGTATCTTCCAGGGAAAAGCTGCCTTCCCAGCCGGAAGCGGTCATCCAGAGGGTGGCGGGTTGTTGGGCCAATACGAAATCCACGATCGCCCGTCGATTCACCAGGGCCGCCGCCAAAACAACCGGGGCGTTTTGGATGGTTTGCAGGGCCCGCGTGCCGTTGGTGGTGCTCATGAACAGACGTTTGCCCGCCACCCGATCGGGGGTACAGTCTAGGGGAGAGTTGCCCAAATCACAGCCTTCCACGGTTTTGCCGCCCCGCTCGCCAATCCGAATGCGACGATCGGCCGGCCAGGCCTCGCTGGTGGTCATCAATTCTTCAAGGGTGCAAAAGGCCTGCACCGATTCCGCTCCAGCGGCTAGCGCTGTGGCGATCGTGGTCGTGGCCCGCAACACATCAATGGCGATCGCGCAGTCCGGCGCTGGGGTCGTCGGCGACTCGCTCCCCGAAAATTGGGGGGTTAACTCCGGGGTATGAAATACAGAAATCTTCACAGAACAGATTTCTTGACAGAACGCAACGACACCCTTTAGTGCATCACGATGGGGGCGATCGTGCAAGCGTGGTCAGCCCCAAAATGTTCTGGGAATTGTGGATCGGTGCTGAGCCTAAAGGGCCGGAATTTCGTTTGGTTTTGGGAGGATTTTCCCCATCAGCCGACGAAGATCCTAAGGAGGGGATGATTAACGGGAATTAACCACAAGCAACTAGGGTTAATTCAGACTGGCTGGAATGTTGCTTCAGAACGTCATAGAAGATGATTTAACCAGACCATTCAACCAGACCATTCAACCCAGTCAACCCATGGCCATCTTCTGTCCATGGGGCGCTAAATTCAGCTCAATTCAACCGACGGTTGACGGCGGCCCGTTGCGGCCAGCCATTGAGCGAAGTCATGGGGCCAGGCATTTAGAGTCACCATTGAGACCCGTAACTGAGCGTAGGAGAATGGGGCGATCGCCCTATCCCGAACCGCCGAAACTCAACCGCAATTCGTCAAGACTCTGGGTGTTTCATCTGCCATCTAGGACAGAATCTTGCTAGGCTCAAAGAACCATGCCAACTAACTCTCCGGCAATGCAAACTGAAACCTTTACAGAGCTTTTTCCATTGTTCAATGCGGCCAGTCAAGAAACGCTCGATTGGCTGTTGGCGGCCGCAGTCGAGCATGATTACCCCGCAGGACGCGCCGTTTTAATGGAAGACTCTTGGGGAAATGCGGTCTATTTCATTGCCTCCGGATGGGTGAAAGTCCGTCGGCTCTCGGGGGATAAAGACATGACCTTGGCCATTTTGGGTCAGGGTGACTTTTTTGGAGAAATGGCCATCTTGGACGAATCGCCTCGATCGACCGATGTGTTGGCCCTGAGCGAAGTGGAACTATTTAGCATCTCCGCTCAACGATTTGTCCAAACCCTGTTTAAAGATTCCCAACTGCATCACCGACTGCTGCAACTCATGGTGCGCCGGGTTCGGAATGCAAACACCCGCTTGCAGTTGCGCCGAAAACCGAGCGCCGTCAAATTAGCAAACACCTTGGCTTCTTTGGCCGATGACTACGGACAACCGGCCGATCGGGGACGCGACATTCTGAATATCCCGCTCAGGGATCTGGCAGAAGTCAGTGACATTACCCTCGAAGAAACCACCAAAATTATGGCGAAGCTGCAAGAAAAAGGTTGGGTGAAGATCGATCCGCACGAGAAAATTATGCACTTGCCCTTTTTGCCACAGTTACGACAACTGGCAAGCCAAGGTTAGTGGGAGGCGATGGAGTGGCATGGTCAGTTTGTTGCTGACCATTTCCTCTGTTGTGATTGCATTCTGTTGATGACGTTTTCTCTTTCTCCGACCCATGACCCAAGCAGTTGCCACCCCGCCCGATCGTCGAGCAGCCCAGTTGCCACGGTTAACCTATCAAGTGGCCATGCCCGAGCCACAAACCCACCTTTTTGAAATTGAACTGGTGTTGGAGGGGTGGCAAAGCACCACCTTGGATCTCAAGTTTCCCGTTTGGACTCCCGGTTCCTATCTGATTCGGGAGTATGAACGGCATCTGCAAGACTTCAGCGCTTGGGGGGCAAACCAACAGCAACTGCTGTGGCGAAAGCTGGCCAAAAATCACTGGCAAGTGGCGATCGGGCAGTTAGAAACGGTCACCATTCGCTATCGTCTGTTTGCTAACGAATTGACCGTGCGCACGAACCATCTCGATCGCACCCATGCCTACTTCAACGGGGCCGCCACGTTCCTCTATCCCGTGGGCGGGTTGGAAATTCCGTTGCAAGTGACCATTGCCCTGCCCCGATCGGACTGGCAAGTGGCCACTGCTCTGCCCTTGGTCAACGATCAAGGAACCCAAAAAACCTTTCAAGCTGCCAACTTTGATCAACTGGTTGATAGTCCCTTTGAAATTGGGACTCATCAACTACATCACTTTGAAGTACTGGGCAAATCCCATGAACTAGCGATTTGGGGCAATGGCAACCTGGAACCCCAATCGATCATTGATGACTTTGAAAAAATTATCAAAATTGAAGCAAACCTGTTTGGCGGCCTGCCCTACGATCGCTACCTATTTATTTTGCATCTCACCGGTCAGGGCTACGGCGGCTTGGAGCACAAAAATTCCTGTTCGCTGATTTATAACCGCTATGGATTCCAGCAAACGGAAAAGCGCCATCAGTTCATGCAACTGGTCGCCCATGAATTTTTCCATCTTTGGAATGTGAAGCGAATCCGGCCCAAAGAGCTAGAAACCGTTGATTATGATGCGGAAAACTACACGCCATCTCTCTGGTTTTGCGAAGGAACCACCAGTTACTATGATTTGCAAATTCCCTGTCGTGCGGGTATTTATAACCGAGCAGATTTCCTAACGCAATTGAGCAAGGAAATTACGCGCTATCTGAATACACCGGGACGGTTAGTTCAGCCTTTGGCCGATTCGAGCTTTGATGCTTGGATTAAGCTTTATCGGGCTGAAGCCCACAGCGGCAACAACCAAATTTCCTATTACCTGAAGGGAGAAATGGTTTCTTTGCTGTTGGATTTAAAAATCCGGGCCAAGTTTGACAATGCTCGATCGCTTGATGATGTTTTGCAGCGCTTGTGGCAAGTGTTTGGCCAACCAGAAGTGGGCTTCACCGCTCAACAATTGGAGTCCATGATTGCTGAAGTGGCTGAAGAAAACCTGAGCGATTTCTTCCAGCGCTATTTGCACACCACCGAAGAATTGCCACTCCAAACCTATCTGCAACCCTTTGGCTTAGAGCTAAGGGGAATTGTCGATCGCGCAGTCCCCTACTTGGGCTTGCGTCTGGCCACTGAGCAAGGCCGCGAAATGGTGAAATTCGCCGAAGCCCAATCACCCGCCTATCATGCCGGCATCGATCCTGGTGATGAAATTCTGGCTTTGGATGGCATTCGGTTAGCAGCGGGACAATTGCCCGATCGCCTCCGGGACTATCAACCGGGCGATCGACTCACCATCACCTATTTCCATCAAGATCAACTCCAATCCACCACTGTAGAATTGGCTGATCCCAAGCCCAGTCGCTACGAAGTTGTTCCTCTCAAAGACATCAGCCCGCTGCAGGAAAAACTCCTGGCCGGCTGGTTGGGAACTGCCTAGGGGATGCGGTTTGTTATGCAAAAAGCGGGAGTCACTTCGGATTTTGAAGCTGGACTCCCGCTGGCGAGACGGATCTTAGTGATGGATCTTCGCGATTGAAAGGAATGCCGAAGAGTCACGAAACTGGCAAGCAAGTCATGGAACCTGATCCATGGGCTAATGCCCACCGGAACTAACCCCTACAGATTCAAGAATCGATCCGAGAATCTGGGAATGGAACCGTAACTATTCAGCCGCGCCTTCGTCGCCCCCAACCACAGGAGTGATGTTGACGATTGTGCCGCCCAACCGCAGAATCCGTTGCATTTCTTGGTTCATGCGGCTATAGGGCACGTTAATGAAGATACTGCCGCTATTGCGCACAGAATAGGACTGGCGATCGGTTTGGTCATTTTGAGCCAAACCCGTCACTTCATAACGGAACACACGGGCCCCAGCAGTGGTGTTGGCCGACGAACCCGCAAGCGCTTGACCGAGCATAAACTCTCCCTCAAACTGTTAAAAAACTTCGCAGTTAAATGTCGCAGTTTAACTGTGGAATACTGTCTTTTTCAAGACGATAGAAAACGAGGTACAACGCATGAATGAATCATGATCATTGCACCTCGTCAATCGCAACCACTACAAGCAAACAGGAGCAAGCAAACAAGTCCCAGCCATTCATGGTTTGGCCCTGTTGCGGTGTGTCACCGCTGTGCTGCATCAGCCCAGTCAGCAGCCGTTGCCATCCGACAATCCAAGCCGATCGAGCTGGGTACAGGGCAGGGTGACCAAGCAACACAACCTTCCAATGGGGCTGAGTCATCATTCCATTTATTTCAAGCCAAGACCCTAAACCGGGGTAACGCTGGCGATTTTGCCGCCTTGACGTTGGATCTTTTGCATTTGATCCGACAACCGCGAGTAGGGAACCGTGAAGGTGCGGCTGCTGCGACGCACGGCCGGATAGCCAGCGCCCAACAGGCCCGTTGCTTCCACGCGATACAGGCGATCGCTTTGGCTTTGGCCAAAAGAGGTGGGGGTGAGGCTGCCTTGGCCCAGGTCTTGCGAATTACGGAAGGCCCAGCCAATGTTGCTGCCCGAGGGACCCACAACGGCCGAAGCGGAATTGCGTCCCAACTCCGTAGCTAGACGCGGGCTGATTCCTTCAATCTGCGCCCGATCGCTATTGGCATAGCCCCGGTACAGGTGGAACATACGCGTAAAGCCCACAGTCTTCTGACCCGTTTGGGTCGCGAAACCGCGGTAGTAGGGAACAATATTTTCGCCAAAAGCGTTTTGATATTCTGCGGAATCGATGTAGGAATCGATGTCCACATCAAAGCCTTCGTTTTGGTAGCGATCAAGGTGTTCAATCACTTCCGACTCATCGTAGGGCGCACGACCCAACAGATGCTTCAGATTCAACTCGATCGTCCGAGTTTGGAAGTTGTTATACAAAAACTTCTCTTTGTATAGATCGGACTTCGCCACGGAGCGGACAAATTCCTGCACCGTGATCGAACGATTGCGCAGCAGCGACTCAGAGCTAATCAAGCGCTGGGACTGCATCACATAATCGTTGCCCAGTACCTGACGGTAAACCGCCCGGATCACCAGTTCAACATCATCTGCCGAAGCATAGGCCCGCAGCTCAACGGGTGCAGCATCTGCATAGGCTGCCGTCCCCAGGCGCGAAGCAGCAACAGTAACGGCCATGAACAAATCTCCCAAAAATCACAGCAAGCACGGCTTACAAAAAAGCTCCCGGAAGAGGAGCCAACCAATTGAACCAGGTTACCGTTGCTGGGCAAACCAGCCACAACCGGCTCGGACACTCTTCCGGGATTGCATCAACTAGCTCAGGGCTTGGATAGCGTAGTCGATGTAGGTGTTTGCTTCGTTAGCAGCTTGACCGCTCAGACCGTGGTTAGCCTTGATGCTCTTGAGAGCTTCAACATACCAGCTGGGGGACAGTTCGAAGGTGCTGTTGATTTCAGCCAAACCAGCGATGAGGTAGTCATCCATGGGGCCGGTGCCACCAGCAACCAAGCAGTAGGTGATCATGCGCAGGTAGTAGCCCACGTCACGAGCGCACTTGTCCTTGCCGGTTTGGGTCGAGGCGTAGTTAGCGCCGTTCATTTGGGTCGTGTAGGGGAACTTGCCGTACACAGCTTGCACAGCAGCGCTCACCAGGCTGTCAGCCTTGGTGGTCAGGGCGCGAGCAGCTTCCATGCTGGCTTGAGCGCGCTCGAAGCGACCGCGAGCCGATTGCAGTTCAGCGTTGCTCAGGAAACGACCTTGCGAATCAGCAGCTGCGATAGCTTCGGTGATCGGAGTCTTCATAGTCCCGTGTTAGGTGTCTCTAAAGTTAGCGTTGTTGACATCTTCCCTACCGCAAGCGGACAGGGATTCCCAAACCTCACGGTTTGGGTTTCTACGTCACAGCACCCGACTCAACCTCGAAAGGTTCTTGGGCCTTGTGGCTGCTCCGCAGACTGAAACCGCTAGCCTAGCGGCCATTCATCGACTAAAACGCCCTGAAGGGCGGGGCTTTAAACCCTGTTTTCCGATAAATCGAGACGAGATTGAAGTCAAAAGAAGATTGAAATCCTAAGTGACTTCACGGCAGCTTCGATTAAGCAACTGCACCAGCAGCGCGATCGAAGTAGCCAGCCACTTCAGCAATCAACGAAGAGCAATCGCCGGGGGTGATACCAGCAGGATCGTTAGCGATCGCGATCGCAGCATCCTTCATCTTGGCAACACCAGCAGAAACCGAAGCGCCGGGCACGCCCAAAGCAACGTAGGTTTCGCGCAGACCGTTCAGGCAACGATCATCCAGAACGCTAGCATCGCCAGCCAGGGTTGCGTAGGTCACATAACGCAGGATGATTTCCATGTCGCGCAAGCAAGCAGCCATGCGACGGTTGGTGTAAGCGTTACCACCGGGAGCGATCAGTTGGGGTTGCTCAGCGAACAGAGCGCGAGCAGCGTTGGCGACGATAGTCGAAGCGTTGCTGGTCAAGCGGTTAACAACGTCGAGACGCTTGTTGCCGCTAGCAACGAGGGCGCTCAGAGCATCCAGTTGCTCGTTGCTCAGATAAGCACCACGAGCGTCGGCTTGAGAAACAACCTTCGCAAATGCGTCGAACATGGAATCGATCTCCTAAGGAATAGGTGTTTGTCGAGGTTGGTTGTGGTTTTGCGCTGTAGACAACTCAGTTCGCTGCCTTCACCTGCTAGCGCAGTGCGAGAAGGTTTTTCAGCTCCGTCTTAGTTCAACAACGCTTTGCTTAAATTGGGGATCTCAATAGGTAGCCATGGCAAATCTGCCGGTTAAATTAACCGCAGTCATGGCTCAAAATCTGAGAGATTTTTCAAGTTTTATGAGAACCGAAAAAAATCCCTAGCAGTAGCGCGTTGACTAACGTTTGCTTGTTAAACACCTCTCGGCTATTTCTTTATACAACGCAGAAAGGGGTTTGGTCATTACAAGTTGTTAAGTTTCTTCAGGGATGTTCGGTATGAGCAACGAAGGATTAAGGAAACTCCTGTGTTGTTAAAGGTTGAGGGTGATGGAGGTAGATTTCTGGGCTGTTGGGAACTCAAGGTTTTGTGGTGTGGGGATTTACTGAGTTTTGTGCTTTTTTGCAAAGGTTAGGTATAAAAACTTAGTCCAAAGAATCAGGAACTGAAATCGCCCTGATCAAAAATGGTAATTGTCTAGAATTTCGTCATAAATCCTTAATGTTTCCTTTAGGAAAGGTCAAAACCTTTAACAAAAATCGATGTTGGCTGCTGGCTGTGAAATCCCTGAATAAAGGCTAGCAAATTGGTCAATGGGCGAGGTCAGTCCGCGAAAATGCCCGATGGATCTCGGTTTTAGCGGTTGGCATCCTCTGGCGATCGGATTCGCAAACTTTGCATGGCTCCTATGCGAGATTTGCTGGGTTGGTAACCCTTATTGGTAAATCCCTGTTGGTAACCCCCTGTTGATCAAACTCCTTATGGGCGAGATGGCAAGAATGGGATGGCAAATGGGTTTGCGGAATCCCTGGCGAACCGAGAAAAGTTTATTGGTCGGGGCCGGCTGTGGGCTGCTGCCAGCGCTTGAGCTGAAGTAGGTATTGCCCCAAAAACGGTAGCCCTCCGATCGCGGGGAGCAGGTAGCGGGAGGTACACAACAGCCCAAGGGCGGCCCCGATCGGGGCGGCAAAGTAGGGTTGGTAAAACAAGATGAGGGCCGCATCCCGAGTGCCCACGCCCGCGAAGGTTAAGGGCAACAGGCCGGCCAGGATGGCCAGCGGCGAGAGGGCTAAGTTAGCCAGGAAAGGCGCGAAGGCACGCAGGGCCAAGATGAAAAACCAGATTTGCAAAAGATGCAAAAACCAAATCACGATCGAGGTGAGGGTGACGATCGCGAGTTGGCGACGATCGCTCCAAAAGTAGTCATGCATCAGTTGCCAGGAGTTGCTGAGCCGATCGAGCTTGCGGCGCATCTTGCCGGGGGCGATTCGCTGACCGGCGGCAAAGACCGATCGGGCAAAGGCGGGCCAACTCAACAGCGCCACCCCGGACACCAATCCCCCGATCGTGGCCAACGTCATGATCCAAAACAGCGGATCCTTGCTGGGATAGAGCAGCAGACCAAACCCGCACCACACCAGCAACGACAACATATCGCAAGCCTTTTCAAACACCACCAACGAAAAGGCCAAGGAACCCTCTAAATGGCCCCGATCTCGCATGAAATAGGACTTGGCCAGGTCGCCCATCTTGGACGGCAGCACCATATTCAACACACTGGCCGCCAAAATCAGCCGATTGGCTTCTCCAAAGCTCAAGGTTGCAGCGGAAGCCGCCGCCGGCTCGATCGCGGGGGATCTCGCAAATCCTGAATCCTCCTGACTGTCTGGGTTAGCTAGCGGCATCCCGCGCAGCATCTCGCTCTTGGGCATTACCCGAGGCATTACCCGAGGCATTAACTGTTGCAGCCGCCAGGAGGTCAGCAAGGTTAAGGGCACAACCATCCCTAAGCTGATGGCCATCCATACCGGATCGCATTGCTGAAACACCTGCACCAACCCGGCAAAGTCGATACGGGTGTAAATCACAATCAAAATCAGCAAGCTAACGGCAATTGAAACCCAACGCTTCATAGAAAATCTCAGGCGGGGAGGATGATTAGGGATAGATGGGCGGCTTTAGGAAAATAGGCGATCGACCTTCAGGGGTTCACCGGGGTTGAGATGCTGAACCTGAGCTGTCAAATTCCAGCTTTTTTGGAGCTGACCCGCTTGGTAAGTGCGGCTCATCACCACATAAATCGAAGTTTGGTCGGTACCGATTTCCACGCCTTGCACGGGTTGCCAATTGGGAGCCAGCAACTCATCTTGCACCCGCCAGCCTTGCCCCACCCATTCCAAACGACGAATGAAACGATAGGGGGTCGATCGCTTGCCCACGATCAAAATCCGCTGCAAAATGCGCCGAATCAGGTTCGGAAAAAATCGCCCCACACTCAACATCACCAACCGCAAAATCATTAACTTGCTAGGGGTCATCAGGGTTTGTTTTGCCCAGCCCAGTTGCCCACAAATGCCAATGCGATCGGGTTCCACTTGCAGATCGTATTGATCCACCAGGTGACCCACGGCATTTTTCAGTTTTTTGCCCTGTTGTACTTGCAGTGAAAATTGCGTATCGGATGCCAACAATTCTTGGTTTCGGAAAATTTTGAAAGTGCCACCTTTGTTGAGGGCTAACAGTAAGGTCAGCCAGTGTCCTTCATGGTTTTGGCGACGATCAATCAAAATTCTGGCTTCCGGTAGCCAAACTCGCAGGGGCTTGGGATCTGGAATGGGCGGGCGATCGGGCACAAAGTCTCGCCAGGCTAACAAATAATTCCAAGCGTGATGACCCACAATATGGTCATCCGCATAACAGGCTCCCAATCCCCGTGCAAGTCCTTGCAAAACTTGGTCATTAATCGCCAGGGCCGAAGGCATCCACCGCCCCACCAATTCAAAGCCATGGGGAAAGAAATTATAGGTATTTCGGCTCGTATATTCCCCCCCGAAAGAGCCATCGGGATGCACAAACCATTGCACCAATTCCACCGCTTGGGCTAAGGCGGGTTGCAACCTTGGATCAGCCTTGTCGCCTTGTAAAGTCAGCAACCGCGCCAAACAGGAAATGGTGAGGGTGTGGTAGCCCGGATCGCACCCTTCATATTCTTGAAACCAGCCTTCGCTGCTCTGCCAAGACAACACCTGATTGAGGCGATCGACCTGGGCCCGTTGCCATCGATCGGTCTGGAGCCGTTGCCCCAGCAACTCCAAACACAGCACAATCAAGGCTTGGTGGTTGGTGAGTCGGCCGCTTTCTTGGTGATGGGCCAACCAATCGGCCCGCCGACTCAAAAATTGCCAAATTTGCGGATCGTCCAGCCCAATTAGCTCACAGGCATCAATGCAGGCCAGCAAAGAAAAGGCCGCCGCCCCCCCGGCCCGCTCAAAGGGAAAATAATCATCACAGGAGCCGTCTGGATGAGAGCTTTGGGCCCCGTAGCGAATGCCTGCTTCAACCCAGCGCCGGAGGTTAGGCTGCTGATAAAAAGGATTATTTGGTAAAGGAAAGGCCCAAACCAACGCCAGGGGCAGCACAAATTCCTGGCTCATGCCGCTGGGAAAGTCAACGATTTTGTATTGCCAGTAGTTGCGATCGAAGCAACCGTAGGTGGGGCTATGGGGATTGCGATCGCACAGGGTCAAAATTTTGGGAATTTGGGCGATCGCCGCCTGGGCAAACTGATCCCGATCGGGCTGCGCTGGGAAAGATGAAGGCTGATGAGGCATGGAGCTAGAAAACTCATCGATCGCCATAGGGAAGTGCGGTTGTAGTTGAGCGGATGTGTGGATTTGGGCGTGGGGCATGGGTCACCAACGATCGCGAGTTCGATCGCAGCAACAACCAAGATACGATCGCCCTGGGCCCCCGCCGTCATCACCACCCATCCCAGCCCCTGTCACAGTATCCCGCCGGCCACTCGCTAGGATAGAAACATCATGCAGGTTAATTTCGCGCTAGTGAACTTCGCACCAGTCGATTTCTCAACAACTGCCTTGAATCCCTTGAGTGCCTTGCCCTCTCAATTCAGCCGACTCATGCGGAGGTAGCGATCGTGCTCAACCCCACAAAGTCGATCGTAGACGAACTCACCCGAGAACTAGCAGACGGCTACCGCCAAACCTACGGCGGTATGAAACCGGACTATGCAGAAATTCTCGGGTGGGTTGCCAACATGGCCCTAGAAAACATCGCCAACAGTGACGCGCTCTACCACAACGTTGAGCACACCATGTACGTCACCCTGGTGGGCCAAGAAATTTTGAAAGGCAAGCATATTCGCCAAGGCGGCGTGACCTGCGAAGATTGGCTGCTGTTTCATGTCTCGCTGCTGTGTCACGACATTGGCTATGTACGCGGCGTTTGTCACCGCGATCGCCCCCAGCAGCGGATTTACGCCACCGGCATTGACGACGAAACCATCGCCCTCCCCACCGGAGCCACCGATGCCAGCATGGCCCCTTACCATGTCGATCGGGGCAAACGTTTCATCAAAGACCGCTTCAAAAAGCACCGCCTCATCGACACCCAGGCCGTGCAAGACAACATTGAACTCACCCGCTTCCCCGTTCCCCAAGACAACGACCACGCCGACACCGTGGGCTATCCCGGCCTGGTGCGAGCCGCCGACTTGATCGGTCAGCTATCCGACCCGCGCTATTTACAAAAAATTCCCGCCCTCTATTACGAATTTGAGGAAATTGGCACCAATCAACAATTGGGCTACCACAGCCCCGATGATTTGCGCGCCAAATATCCCAGCTTCTATTGGAATGTGGTTTACCGGTACATTGAGCCAGCCCTCGGCCTGTTGGAGCTAACCCAAACCGGCAAGCAAATCGCCGCCAACCTCTATGCCAACGTCTTCCGGGTCGAGCACCAGCAATACACGCCCTTTTTTGCCCCCGAAGCCCACTCTCTAAACTCAGCAAACTCAGCCACTTCAGTCAATTCCACTTCAGTAAACTCAGTCAACTCAGTCAACTCAGGAACCTCAAGCAGTGGAGCCATCTCCACCAAGGGCAACGCGCAAAAACAAGGAAGCCACGCCGATTAGGCATGGCTCCCAAGCAAAGAGTTCTTAGGCAAAGAACGAGGGGGCTTGGTATTAGGGCTGCGGGTTAGCGATGGGGATTCACTTTCCCTCGCCTAGCGCTGGCCCTGCATATCCCCCCTTGTCTCTTGTTATGACCTAGGCATCGCTATCCACACGGGCATAGAAGCGACCGACAATCTTCATGTCGCTCGGCTTCTTGGAACCCATATCGGTATCCGAGGGTTGGTAGCTAACGAAAGTGCCAGCAATTTCGTTGGTGTCAGCGTCCACCTTCGACACTTGCAGCGAGATGTTGCCCGTGCCGATGTCGTATTTCTTGACGTTTTCTTTCACCAGTTCATCGCTGTCAGCATCAGCGGGCAGTGCCACGGCATTGTCATAGCCGCTGGCCAAGCCACGACCCTTCGGATCCAGAAAGGTGGAACCACGATAGGAGGGAACGCGGAATTGACCCTTCAGGTCGGTGGAAGAGGTGATGGCCGCTTGACCGGCTTGGCTGGTGGCCACCAGTTGCTTGATCGTGAACAGGAAGGGCACTTCTTCGCCACCGGGCAGGAGCACGGTTGAAGGCTGGAAGTCAAAGCCATCTTCTTCGGTGAAGGTCAGCGAGCCATCGCTGTTCACGGCCAGGGAGCCTTGAATTTGGTCGAGGGAGCTGGTTTTGCGGGTCAGCAAACGGCCTTCCACAAATTCCGCTTCTCTGCGCTTGTTAAGGCCTTCTTCTTTTACGTAGTAATTAAGGGGCTGTAAGCACAGGGCTTGAATGCTGTAATTTTTACCTGCTTCAAGGGCGATCGAACCGCGCGTGACGGTATCGACATCAGGGCAGTTATTCGCCAAACCGGTGTTCCGAATTTCTTCGTAGGTCAGGGGGCGATCGCTGGCCATTGAGGCATCGCCGCAGGCCGCCGTTAGCACACTCAGGCACAGGGCCAGAAGTGCGGCGATCAAAGCTTTGTATCGCATGGTGAACCTCAATCTCTAAAGTCTTGCTAAGGTCTCAAGGAATATTAGAAGAAGACTGGGACAAGTCTCGTGGCAGCGATCGGCGAGGGGTCACGACCGTAAGGGGCAAGCAGGCTACCCGATCGGGCAGTTACTAAACCCAAGCCCGCTGTCCAAGGTTTTCGAGATGGCCCGCGTGAAATCACTCGAAGAATTCGCTTGAGCAAGCGATCTACAGCGCAACACCACGCCACTAGGCATCCGAATTTTGGGGTTAATTGAGAAAACAATCAATCCCAACGATCGCTGGATATACCAAGCCAAGCGTCCCAATAGAGCATTCTACACGCCTCAGCGACCGCCCAATCGATTTCGCTGATTTGATCGATCGCTTTCGATCATCACCCAAGGACACCGCCGTCAAGCTGGTTTCGGAGCCAAGCCCCCAAGCGTAGCGGGGCCAGATTTAAACATCCGGCCCCGCTGCTGATTTTGTGTTTGATTTTGTGCTTGACCCGGTGGTTCCCTCAGTCGCCCCTGTTGTGGAGCAGGGGGCCGGTGGGTTGGGTCTGCACCAGGACTGGGCGATCAACTGGGTGATCAACTGGGCAATCAGGTAATCGACTGAATCGATGGCTCGATCGATCACCTGGCTCCGTGACGTTTGCCTAGCTCATGGTGGCTGGGCTGCGATCATAGCTATCGCTAACCAACTTGCCTTGAATGTGGGTCAGGCGGTTGGCCGCATCGGCGGTCAGACCCATGGTGACGCTAGCGCGGCCTAGCAGGGATTGATGACGGTGCTTAACGGCGTGGTGACGTTGGGTCATCAGGGCACGAGCGCGGTCGAGACTAGACATGGGAGCAACCTCCGAGGAAAAACTGATTGAGGGTTATAGCGACAACAACCGTTGATTAACTCCCGGACTGTTGAAGGGCGATGCAGGCATTGCGCTGGGTGGGCGGCAATCCCTGGCCCGATCGGGCCTTGGTTACTGGCTCCGCTGGGTCAGAAATCAAGGTCGGTTTCAGGCCGTTGTCCTACTTCTGAGAGTAACGCAGATGAAAAAATTCTGCCAATTTCTGTATCAAGAGTTACGAAATACAAATCTTTAGAATTGTCCCAAAGGGGGTTGCACGCGATCGCGCGGGGTATAAACAGGGGCCCAGTTGCATGACCAATCCATTGCCCCTTGCAAGAGCAGGCGCGAACTGAGATACAGTTAAGAGCAATTTGCGAGCGCAACAAATCGCAATACACCGAAACCATCGCAATCCCACACCCTGCCCAGTGACTGGGAAGGAGACTCGGATCATTACCCCCCGACTCCTAACCCCTCCTACGCTGTTTTGGCGGGAAATCTGCGGCAGTGACTGCAACGACGCGATCGCACCCTGGGTCGGATAAGGATCGATCGCAACCAGCAATTTGAGGCGAGGAGAAACCTGTGGAAGTCGTCAAAGAGTACGTCCAGCGCTGGTATGAGAGCGATCTCGATCCAGATGAATATATTTGCCACCAGAAGCAGGGCAACTGGGTCGAAATTGAGGAGGCGACAACGGGGGAACGCTTCGAGGTGCTGACCTTTTGTACGAATGACGTACTGGGGTTAACGATGAACCCGGCCGTGCGCCAGGCGGCCATCGACTCAATTTTGCAATACGGCACCTCGAATAGTTCCTGCTCGGTGTTAAGTGGTCGGATTGATCTGCACCGTCAACTGGAGGATGAAATTTCCAGCTTCAAACATTTGCCTCACACGCAACTGTTCATGAATGCCTGGATGGCCATGCAGGCTGTGATTGATGGTTTCTGCCATTTGGCCATTCAGGTGCCGGGCTTTACCCACGATCGCGAAACCCTGATCATGTCGGACGTGTTGAACCATGGCTGCATCATCTCGGCCTTGGCCCATGCCCGGACGCGATCGGGCAAAACCTTTAGCTATAGCCCCCATGTGCGGGTGAAGGCTTACCGCCACTGCGACGCGCAGGATTTGGCTCGCAAGCTGGAGCGTCATGCGCGGCCCGGCGATCGCATTTTTGTGGTGTCCGATGCGGTGTTTTCGATGGATGGGGACGTGGCTCCTCTGCCGGAGATGATCGAGGTGCTCAGTCGCTATCCCGGCTCTGTGCTGTTGATGGACGAAGCCCACGCCAGCGGCGCTCTGGGGCCCACGGGCCGCGGCATCTATGAGCATTTTGGGATTTTGCCCAGCGATGCGATCGCCAAAGGTGTTGTGCCCCTGATCATGACCACCTTCTCGAAGTTTGCGGCTTCGGCCGGTGCGGCCATCAGCACCCATGTGGCGGAATTCAAGCCGCTGATGAATGTGTCGCCCACCTCGATCGGAACCATCTCCCTGCCGCCGCCAATGACCGCCGCCGCCCTGGAGAGTATTCGCCAAGTGCGCCAACATCCAGAACTGGTGAAGCGCCTGCAAGACAACACCCGCTACTTGCGATCGCGGTTGACGGCGGCCAACTTTGAAGTGATGGGCGAAACCAATGTGTTGCCCGTGTTGTTGCCGCCGGACATGAACCCGAAATATTTTGCCCGCCAACTGATGGCTGAGCAGGGAATTTGGGTTTCTCCGATTTGGTTCATTGCCAAGCCTCGGGTACGGATCACGGCCAATGCGCTCCATACCCAAGACGAGATGGATCGGTTGGTGGATGCCATGGTGCAGGTGCGCGAGTCCATGTATGCCGCCAGCAAGTCAGCCTAGGTTGACCTCGGTTGACCCAGGTGGGCCAAGAGCTGCCTAGGATAGAGGATAACGACTGGGACTGATTGCCGAGATGTTTGGAGCTTCTTGCGCCAATCAATCCAAGGTTCTTTTCCTTGAAATACCCTTGGCAGCCACCTTGGTGCTTGCCGATTTCTCATCAATTTGGATCACCCAATCCTATGACCACCCATTTCATCGAGTTTGAGATTGACTTGAATGAGTCGCCGATCGCGCTGCCCCAGGCGATCGAAACGGAATTGCAAAAACGGGGCGAGCCGTTGCGCTGGGCTGTGACCCAAGTGGAGGGCGATTTGGCCAATGTGGAAGCGATTGTGACCACGGGCATGGTGACCAGCGAACCGATCGAGTCGAACGTTTAACGGCGCACCGCTGGCCTTAAACTCCAGGCCTTAAACTTCAGACCGGAAGCTCTTGTTTGGCTCCCGGCTGCATCCCGCAAGTATCCGGATCAAACCCGGCCAATGCGCGAGACCGGGGGTCGAGCTGTTGTTGTTCCATGTCCTACGTCTGATGCAAGCTGTGCCCGATGCAATCTGCGATCGTTGACCGAACTCGCCCATTTACGGCGGTCTTGCTGATTCCCACCGGCATTGGTGCAACGATCGGGGGTTATGCGGGCGATGGGCTACCGGTGGCACGAGCCATGGCCTCGGCGGTGGATTGTTTAATCACCCATCCCAACGTGTTGAACGGGGCCATGCTCTATTGGCCGTTGCCCAACACGCTGTATGTGGAGGGCTATGCGCTCGATCGGCTCGCGGCGGGCGATTGGGGGCTGCGGCCGGTGCGCCAAAACCGGATTGCTCTGATTTTGGATCGGGCCATTGAGCCGGAATTGCAGCGGCGACAACTGCAAGCGGCCGATGCGGCCCGGGCCACCTTGGGCATTGACGTGATGGCGGCAATTGTGACCGATCGCCCCCTGGGAGTGGCCCTCAAAATTTCCGCTTCCGGAGCCTCTTGGGGAACCATTGCCCAACCCGCCAGCCTGCTGAGGGCAGCGGAACGGGCGATCGAAGCCGGAGCCGAGGCGATCGCCGTGGTGGCCCGTTTTCCCGACGAAGACACCCCCCTAACCACCGCCTATCGTCAAGGCCGGGGTGTGGATCCGATCGCCGGAGCCGAAGCGGTGATCAGCCATTTGGTGGTGCGAGAATTTGCCGTGCCCTGTGCCCATGCGCCGGCCTTGGTCAGCGGCCCCCCAGCGGCGAACTTGGCCCCGCGATCGGCCGCCGAAGAATTGGGCCATACTTTCCTGCCCTGCGTGCTGGCGGGTCTGTGGCGATCGCCTCAACTCCTGCGCGACTGGGCCCAATGGCAACCCTTAGACATCACCCGCAACTCGATCGATGTGGTGATTACGCCCACCAGTGCCTGTGGCGGCGCGGCCGTTTTGCATTGGGCCGCCGCCGGGGCCGATATCCTCGCGGTAGACGACAACGCCACGGCGATGCAAGTCCCCCCCGAAGCGCTGAATTTGCGAGCCACGCGGGTGCGATCATACTTAGAGGCGATCGGTTGGCTCACGGCCCGCCGGGCCGGCCTCTGGCCCGACGCCTTGCGATCTGATCCAATCATGCCGTTATCACCAACGGTTGATTTGCCCGGGGATTAAGCGCCACCCATCGCCGTTGATTCGCCCTTCAGAGCCATTTTTCATGCACCCTTGCCCTCGCTCCATCCCCGCCCCGCCCCGTCAAGCCCTGTGAATGATTTTGAGGATTTGGATCTAGAACCCCTAGAGCGATCACAGCTTTTGATGACGATCGCCCTCACGGCCCTGGCCTTTTGGGGAGGGGCACAACTGTGGCTCTGGTTGGGCCAAGTGCAGCGCTGGCCCGTGGTGTGGTCTTGGTCTGAGGCGGCGATCGGGCTGGGGCTAGGCCTCGCCATCACCGGCCTCAGCGGCGCGATCGCCCTAGTTTGGCCCGGATATCGCCGCAGCGCCCAGGCCTATCTCAACTGGCTGATGCCTTCCCTCTTGCCTTGGGATGCGCTTTGGGTGGGCCTGTTGCCCGGAGCCAGCGAAGAACTGTTCTTTCGGGGAGTGATGTTTCCCGGCTTGGGCGCTGACTGGCTTGCCCTGTTGGGATCTAGCCTTTGCTTTGGTTGGCTGCATTTGGCAGGACGCAAGCACTGGCCCTATGCCGCTTGGGCCGGCATCACTGGGGCTATTCTCTGCGGCAGTGCTTGGTGGACAAGCAATTTGCTGGTTCCCACCGTTGCCCACATCACCACCAATGCATTGGCTGTGTTGATCTGGCACTATCAACGAGCCAAGGCCTAGGGGCGAAACCGTCCAGTGCCCGCCCAGTGCGATAGACTAGGGGCTGCCAGCATCCGCCCGCCATTGCGGTTTGCGGCGGCTTTGTTCACTCTCTCAGCTTTTTGCCGATGGGTTCTCCGTCCTCGATCGCCGTCCGTGAACTGCCGTTGTTCCCCCTTAACGACCTTGTGTTGTTTCCAGGACAACCCCTGCCGCTGCACATTTTTGAATATCGCTATCGGATCATGATGAACACCATCCTGGAAACCGATCGACGGTTTGGGGTGTTGATGTCCGATGAGCAAAGCGGCGAAATTGCCACCATTGGTTGTTGTGCGGAAGTCCTGCGCTATCAACGGTTACCCGATGGCCGGCTGAAGATGTTGACCCTCGGCCAACAGCGCTTTCGGCTGTTGGAATATGTGCGCGAAAAGCCCTACCGCGTTGGCTTGGTGGAATGGATCCAAGATGATCCCCCCAGCGATGATCTGTATGGGTTAGCCGGGGAAGTGGAAACCCTGCTGAAGGACGTGGTGCGGTTGTCGGCAAAATTGTCCGATCGGGAAATTGAGCTACCGGACGAAATTCCCACCCTGCCCACGGAATTGTCCTACTGGGTTGCAGCCAAGCTCTATGGCGTGGCGGCGGAACAACAGGCCCTGTTGGAAATGCAAGATACGGCGGTGCGCCTGCAACGGGAAGCCGAAATTCTGAGTTCAACGCGCAACCACCTGGCGGCTCGCACGGCGCTGAAAGACGCACTCCCTTGAGGTTTTTCAGCGGTTTCTGGTTTTCAGCGTGGGCGATCGCCCCATGATGACTATGACCATGAGCCGATCGAGGGTGGTTATTGGGCCGGTGCTACTGGACTATTGCTATTGGGCCGATCGCAGCGCTGCCAAATCGCCACCACAGATGGCGGGCAAATTGCGGGTGATTTTGGCAATCTCCCAATCCCACCAGCGAATTTCCAGTAACGCGGCGATCGTTTCCTGATCAAACCGCTTCCGAATGGGTTGGGCTGGATTGCCACCCACGATCGTGTAAGGATCAACCGATCGGGTCACCACTGCCCCCGTCGCCACGATCGCCCCATCCCCAATTTGCACCCCTGGCATAATCGTCACCCCATAGCCCAACCACACATCATTGCCGATCACCGTGTCGCCCTTGTGGGGCCAGTCGTCGGGCATGGCGGTTTCCCAACCATGGCCAAACACGGGAAAGGGATAGTTCGTGAACCAATCGGTGCGATGGTTGCCACCGTTCATGATGAATTTGCACTCGGCGGCGATCGAACAAAACTTGCCAATTCGAAGTTTGTCGCCAATGAAGTCAAAGTGGTAGAGCACATTGGCTTCAAAGCGTTCCGGCCCAGCGGGATCATCGTAGTAGGTGTAGTCGCCCACGACGATCTGAGGGTTTTTAATTAAAGGCTTCAAATAAACCAAGCGCCCTTGACCCGGCATGGGATAGGGCTGTTCTGGATCGGGGCCACAGGAGACAGAATTAAAGGATTCAGAACCAAAAGGCTCAGCACTTACAGATTCAGCACTTACAGATTCAGAGCTAACAGATTCAGAGCTAACAGATTCAGGACGAGAAGACATAGACAATTGCTGATAGTCGCCGGTTTCGTCGAACTCGCTTCGAGCAAGTTCTAGAGCAGGTCGATCGGGCGGCCCGTATGGGCCGATCGCGCCGCCGCATCCGCCACCCGCAGTGTGTATAAACTCTCTTCCGGGCGCACATACAGCGGCGTGCCATTCAGCAGGTAGGCCAAGACCGCGTGGGTGTCGCGGGCAAACAACCCCCGCCGACCGCCCACCTCCAGCGGTGTCACCTGATCGCCTTGGATCAGTTGCCCCTGATCGCCCTCATAAATCAATGTGCCCTGGCTGCCGCGCACTTCCAACAGCCGCTGGGAACCGTGGAATCGATCGCCCTTGCCATAGGTGACCGTGGCGATCGGGCCGCTGCTAAAGATCAGCCTGGCTTCGCACCAACAGGCGTGATAATCCTCCACCTCCGCTGGCCAGTAGCGAGCCACAGCTCCCACCTGACGGACGTTTTCAAACACATCCACCAGGCGATGGAGCCGAGATAGGGCCCCCACCAGCGGGAATCCAAACAGCGATCGGTTATAGGTCCATTTGCCTGGGGTGGGAATTTGCGGCGTGATGGTGCTGTAGCGAGCGGAGATCACCTCGCCCACTTTGGGCAGCCAAGTCCGCAGGGATTGATGCACACCGCCCAACAGCTCAATGTGCTCCACATGCAACAGCCGATCGCGCGATCGGGCCAATTCCACCAACTCCGCCGCCTCGTTGGGATCCAGCGCCAAGGGATATTCCGTCACCACATGGCGATCGGCCTCCAAGGCTGCCCGCACGATCGCCCCTCGCTCGGCGTTGGTGTTGCAAACCATCACCAGGTCCACATCCGCGTGGCTAACCAGCTCCCGCCAAGAGTCCAGGGCGATCGCCCCGTAAGTTGCCGCAAAATCCGCCACCTTCTCCGGTGTACGACCCGCCACCGCCACCAGCTTGGCCGCCAACCAGTCTCCCTGTGCATCCGGCAACAGGGCCTCTGCCCGCAACTTTGCCACAAAGCCCGTGCCCACCAGGCCGACGCGCACCGGATTACCCAATAGCATGACTACAGATCACGAACATAGCATCCCGATCTTAGCCTTTTGCCCCGGTCTCCTAGCGCTGATTTCGGGTGGCGGAAGGGCCGGAAAACCGACAATTCGGGGTGTTTTTATAAAAATTTCTTATTTCAAAACAAAGCTTTAGCTAGGGTTATAAATCGAAGCAGTCTCAGAAGAATAAGCCTGGAAAGCCTTGAAAATATTGGTTTCAAGACTTTAGACTAAGCCAAGAACCCACAGAAACTCTGCCGATTTTCGCAAAAACATCCAATAAGTATAAGTAATTAGAATCGAATCTGGAAAAACGATTAAGAATAACGTTCTCGGATCCCTGTGCTCATCCGTAGTAGCAATAAAAATTTCTCGTAACATCAGAAGGCGAGGTTGGCTACACCGGAGCTGAACCATGTCTTAACCCCATGGCTTCAATTGTCGGTGGCCTCAAACGTAACTAAGGGTTCAGTGGGCATCCCGCCGATCGCGTTGACTGAGACTCCCGATCGCGACTGTTGTGTCAGCAGTCAAAATCCCATGGTCGCCAGTTGGCAACCCCGTGCAAGCTGCGCCATTGACCCGGTTAATCCGTTGCGTTAGCCCCATACCGCCCCTGTTTTTACGCGAGAGAGAGAGTCACAACCATGGCGACCTTCAAGGTAACGCTCATTACTCCCGACGGCGAAAAGGTAATCAACTGCGCCGACGATCAGTTCATTCTCGATGCGGCTGAAGAGGCAAACCTCGATCTGCCCTACTCCTGCCGTGCAGGCGCTTGTTCGACCTGTGCTGGTAAGGTAATTGCCGGTTCGGTGGATCAATCGGATCAGTCTTTCTTGGATGACGATCAAATCGAAGCGGGCTATGTGCTGACCTGTGCTGCTTACCCCACTTCAGACTGCACGATCGAAACCCACAAGGAAGAAGAGCTGTACTAAGCCTTTCTTCGGGTAGCAATGCCCAACTCATACGAAACGGGGCCGACCATGGTTGGCCCCGTTTTGTTTTCGCTGTTGAGTTGTTAGCTGTTGGCTTTTGGGGTCTGAATGGAGTCAATCCTTGGGCTATTGGGCCGAGGTGAGCTGATTGGATTGGCAAGCTGATGGGCGAGCTTAGGGCCTGTCGTCATTTCCTAGGATCAGGTGAAAACGATTGACTTTCCATGTCCCAGTCGTTGTAACAAGATGCTCAAGCCCCTTGTCCCCCACGATCTGATGACGGTGGAATAAGGGTTTCAGGCGATTTGACGACACACCCTATTAAAGGGCTTAAGCCCCTTGTCCCCCACGATCTGATGACGGTGGAATAAGGGTTTCAGGCGATTTGACGACACACCCTATTGTTGTTGCAGCAACCGTTGCACCCACTCCAGTTGGGTGGTGTCGCGCACAATCAACAAAATGCCCAGGCCCAACAGCAGCACCAAACCCGTTTGCATGACGTTTTCTTGAAATTCCTGGGGTAAGGGCCGACCGCCTCGCAGGGCCTCGATCGCCAGGAAAAAGAGTTGCCCACCATCCAAGGCCGGCAGGGGCAGGATGTTGATGACGGCGAGGTTAATGCTGATCAGCGCCATGAAGGGAAAGAGGTTCCCGGCATCGGATTGGGCGATGTTGGCTCCCCATTCAATGATTTTGACGGGGCCAGACACTTGGGGTGCGGTTTCTCGGAAGTTGGCCGCCAGGGTCAAGAAGCCGCCAGCGGTTTGGGTCACCATGTTCTGGAATCGATCGGCCGCCAGGGTCAACACTTCGATCGGGTTGCGGGCGGGGCGATAGACCGGTCGGCCGTTGGGGGCCAGTTGCACGCCGATGCGTCCTTGGCCCGCTTCGTCCAGCTCGGGGGTGACTCGGAGGGTGAGGCGATCGGCTCCCCGTTGCACTTCCAGGATCAAGGGGCGATCGGGACTCGCCTTGATCTGCTCCATCAGCACCTTCACGCTTTCTTGTTCGGCGCTGAGGGGTTGCCCATCGATCGCCTGCACGATGTCCCCTGCCTTCAGTCCGGCTCGCCCGGCCGGATTGTCAGGAGCCAGCACTTGGGGCACAATCACCCCTGCTTCGTAGCGGAAGCCATCGGGCACACCCATGAAGCCATATTGAGCCGCCAAAACCCCATAGGCAAAAATCAAATTAGCCACCACGCCGGCCGCAATCACAATGGCTCGATCGGCGATCGGGCGATTGCGCATCAAGTTGGGGTCATCGGCGGGAATGGAGCTGTCTTCGTCGTCATCCGGGAAGCCCACAAAGCCCCCGAGGGGAATGGCACGAATGGCGTATTCCGTTTGCGGCCCCTGATATTTCCAGAGGACGGGCCCAAAACCCAAGGAAAACTTGTTGGCGTAAATGCCCTGTAACCGAGCCGCTGCGAAGTGCCCTAATTCGTGAACGAACACCAGCAACGCCAATACACCGATCGCCACCAATACCGACATAGGCTTGCTGCTCAATGAAATGCAAAAGATGCAAAAAAGGATGCGAATGCGTGGAGGCTAATGCAATGGATGCGAGCGAA
The DNA here is from genome assembly GCA_001913845.2 of Limnothrix sp. CACIAM 69d. Classification (GTDB taxonomy): domain Bacteria; phylum Cyanobacteriota; class Cyanobacteriia; order CACIAM-69d; family CACIAM-69d; genus CACIAM-69d. Next base: position 130,797 of record MKGP02000063.1, read on the forward strand.
CACTGACGAGGAAGGTGCAGTGATGCCTTGCGAAATCCAGCGCAGAAAATCCCGCGAAAAAATCTCGTAAAGATTCAGTATAGAAGGCTGGCGAGATCTGTGGGTGCGAGGCCCTGGCTCAGGGGCAGTGGGTTCAGCAACGGCTGTTCTTGGCGGGGCGATCGATCGGGCCTTGGGTCGCAGCCAACGGCTCTTGAAATCGCGATGAGAGGCCGAGACCAAATCACGATCGCCCAAACCAACTCATGGGCGGCCTAGTGGGCGGCAGCGCCACCGAGGTAGAGTTCCGCCACTTTTGGATCGTTGAGCAGATCGCGGCCTGGCCCCGTGAAGCGATCACGCCCTGCTTCTAGCACATAGCCCCGATTGGCCATTTCCAAAGCCTTGCGGGCGTTTTGTTCAACCAAGATAATCGAAGTGCCCGTGCTGTTGATGGCCTTAATTTGCTCAAACACGTCGTTGACCAAAATGGGCGAAAGCGCAGCGGAAGGCTCATCCAACACCAGCAACGCCGGTTCCAGCATCAGGGCCTTGCCCATGGCCAACATTTGTCGCTCACCGCCGGACAATGTGCCCGCTTGCTGGTGGCGGCGCTCGTGCAGTCGGGGGAACATGGTGAAGATGCGTTCCTTCAGCGACCCGATCGGTTGTTCTAGGATGAATGCGCCCATTTCCAGGTTTTCTTCGACCGTGAGCGATCGAAACACGTTGGCAATTTGCGGCACATAACAAACGCCCCGTTGCACCACTTCATTGGCCTTCAGGTGCCCGATCGACTCGCCATGAAATAAAATCTGACCCCGATTGGGGTTCAGCAGCCCCGCGATCGTTTTGCCCAAGGTGGATTTACCCGCACCGTTGGGGCCAATGATCGCCACCAGTTCGCCAGGGGCCAGGGTCAAATTCACCCCTTGTAAGATGTCGAGGCCCTTCAGGTAGCCAGCGTATACGTCTTGGACTTCAAGGAGAACTGACACGATCGAGCAGGGGTGGAAGTTTCAACTAATCGTAATACCATTTTTGGCAAATGCCATTTCTGGCAAATGCCTTGTTTTGGCGAATGACCTGGGGTTCAGCATGGAAAACTCAACCATGGCCGCGAAATTGCTGTTGGAGCAACTGATTTCTCCGGAACAGTTGGCCCCAATGCTGTCGGATCCGGATTGGGTGGTGGTGGACTGTCGGTTTTCCTTGGGCGATCGCAACTTGGGACAACAGCAATACCAAACCGCCCACATTCCCGGCGCAGTCTATGCGGATTTGGAGCGGGATTTGTCGGGCCCCGTCGGCCCCCATGGCGGTCGGCATCCGCTGCCCGTGATCGATCGCCTGGTGGATCAACTGGGCTTTTGGGGCATTGATACCGATCGGTGGGTTGCGGTCTACGACGATTCCCAATTTGGGTTTGCGGCCCGGTTCTGGTGGCTGTTGCGCTATTTGGGCCACGATCGAGTGGTGCTGCTGGATGGTGGTTGGTCGGCCTGGCGAAGAGCTGGTTTGCCCACCACCAACCAACCCAGCCACCCGATCGTCCGTCAGTTTGTGCCCCGCCCGCGCTTGGAACTGCTGGCCTCGATCGACACAATCAAACAAGCCCAGCGATTGGCAGAAGGAACCATCATTGACTCCCGAGAACCCGCTCGATATCGCGGTGAAGTGGAGCCGATCGACCCCGTAGCGGGCCACATTCCCGGAGCCATGAACTATCCCTGGGTGCAGGTTTGCGACCCAGAAGGCCGCGCCCACTCGATCGCCTCTTTGAAATCCCACTTTCAGGACTTGACCCCCAATCCGCCCCCGATCGTCTACTGCGGTTCTGGCGTGACAGCCTGCGTTAACCTGTGGGCCCTGGCCCGCGCTGGACTGCCCCAGGCTCGTCTCTACGTCGGCAGTTGGAGTGACTGGTGTTCCTATCCTGACTTGCCCACAGTCACTGCTCCGCCTGAGTGAGTATGTTTGAGGAGCCTAAATGATTACTCTGCTGACCCGATCGATTGACCTGATCGATCGTCGAAGACAAGGGGCTAGCAATCACCAAAGACAAGGGGCTTAGGGCCTGTCGTCGTTGAGTACGAAACCCTCGATCTGCTGCTAGTGGATCGTGGGGGGACAAGGGGCTTAAGCCCCTTGTTACGACGATTAGGGCACGGAAGATCAATCGTTTCAGCATCACCTCGAAAAATGACGATACCCCCTAAGCCCCTTGCCCCTATGGTTGTTGTTCATTAAATCAACTTTTCAAGGTAATTTTTCTAATCAAATAGCTTCTCAAAAATTTTCCTCAAAACAGCTTGAAATCGCCAACGGAGCATCATCAACATGGCCCTTTCTGAAAAACTCATTGAACTGGTTGTTGATAAAGTGCTCATTGGCGGCATTGTGCTGATTGCTGGCTATTGGTTAAACAAGCGATTTGAAATTTTTAAAAGTGACATTAACGAAAAATATCGCCAGCGCCAAATCCTAGTCGATTTGGAAAATCAGCAGAAACAGCGCGTTGCCGAATTAGAACAAGAAATCGTGCTGGCTCGTCATCAGGCAGAACTGGAATTCTTGGAGCGCCAAATTGCCGAATTCTATTGGCCAATTTATTTACGCCTTGAAAAAGATAATGCCATGTGGCAGCGAATTGCCACTTTGGGCGCAAGAGATCATGCGCTGCCGGATTCTGCCGGAGAAATTATTGAGCGAGACTTTATTTTAAAAAATCATGATGAAATTGTTGCAATTATCGAATCCAAAATTCACCTGGCTGAACAAGCGGAAAATAGCCAAGAGCTGATTGAAGAATTGCTGAAATATCTGAAACATGTGGCAATTTACAAAGCTGTGCGATCGATCGAATCCATGCGCGGTGTGAACCCAATGGATTTAAACGAACCCTTTCCGTCCAAGCTGTTTCCCCTCATTCAGCACAACTTTCGATCGCTCCAAGCTCGGTATGAGCAACTGAAGCAAGCCAAATTCCGGGACTTGAACCCCTCCTGAACCAGTCCGGGCGATCGCTGAAATCTTCCCCGATCGAGCTGTAAAGGCAGCTCGATCGCGCCCATATTTGCAAAGATCTGCATTTAAACAGGGTGGCTGTAGCCCTTAATCGCAAGTTAATCGCTCTGATCTCCTGGGATCTATAAACTTTTGCAAAGGGTTGATCGGCCCCCAATTGGCCCGGCCCGATTCCGGCACGATCGCCCTAAAGCCCCACCCCTCAACAACTTGATGGCCCACCCGATCGTCAGGGCGATCAGCACGGGAAGACCCCAGCGGCCCATTCTCTGAAACTCGACTTAAGATTTATTCTCAATAATACGAGCTTCTTGCAAATGCTCATTTGTACCTGTTACCATTTGGCAGAGGGAAACGCTTCAGGTCAAACCTCGCCAACCCCTATGTTTTCCTACACACCACAGTCCCTAAAAGCCGAGTTAAACGAGCGCGGTTGGCGGATGACTCCCCAACGCGAAGTGATCCTCAATGTCTTCAAGGATCTGCCCGAAGGTCGCCACCTCAGCGCCGAAGATCTGTATCACTTGCTTGAAGAGCAAGACCAGGGCATCAGCCTTTCTACGATCTATCGGACTCTGAAATTAATGTCGCGCATGGGCATTTTGCGCGAACTAGAACTAGCAGAAGGCCACAAGCACTACGAACTGAATCAGCCCTATCCCCATCATCACCATCACTTAATTTGCGTTAAGTGCAATAAAACGATCGAATTCAAGAACGATTCGGTTTTGAAAATGGGAATTAAGCAATCGGAAAAAGAGGGCTACCATCTGCTCGATTGCCAGCTAACCATCCACGCCATTTGCCCTTCCTGTCAACGATCGCTCTTGCCGCTTTAATCTGTGAATAATGATCCTAAATTAGGGGTTGGCTGAGTGGAAATCCATTGAGCCAACCTTTGGTCATGATTGGGCGTGCTAGGCTCCTGTGTCCTGCAATTTCTGTATTCTGAAATCTGGGTGTTTTAGGGGCTTAAATTTTGGTTCACCTAGTTTATTTGGGGGCTATGGAGATGATTTCAACACCTTGAATGATCTGAACCTAGTACACTAGTCGATCGAGTCTTGAGCGTCCAAATTGTGATTGCCCAAGTCTTGAGCATCAAAGTTTTGAGCGTCAAAGTTTTGAGCGTCATAGTCGATCGGCAAGCGTGGCAACGCTGGCTCCCCATGCACAGGATGATCAGTGACACCCTGAGCGGTCTGATAGTGCAGTCCCCAGTTGTGCATCGCTTCCAGGACTGACCACAGGGATTCGCCCAAGGGCGTGAGGGAATATTCCACCCTGGGCGGCACTTCCGGATAAACTTGCCGGCGAACAATGCCGTCGGCTTCCAACTCCCGCAACTGCTGAGTCAGCATTTTTTGTGTCACGCCCTGAAGCGCTCGCCGCAGTTGAGCAAAACGCATGGTTCCTGCAAATAGCTCGCGCAAAATCAGCACTTTCCAGCGCCCATCAATGATGTTGAGCGTTGTCTCAACGGCGCAACTGAGGCGCGTGAAGCCTGTGGTGGGTGCTGGATTCGGGGTAATCATGGGCGATCGATCCTCATGCAGCGAAGGAAGCCACAGCAAACCATATCAAAAGCAATATAGATCAATTTCTTCAAGTTGATGGTTGAAATATTTCTTGAACATGCTCTTGAATGCTCTCTTGAATTTTCTAGAAACTGCATTTAGAAATTACATTTAGAAATTACGCTTCCGAGAAAACCTAAAATTGAGTTGTAGTTGCGGTTGTAGATTAGATTGAGGCACGAAACCCAACCACAGCAAAGTTCGTGGTGATTGAGTTAGGTTTCGCAAAGCTCAACCCAACCTACAGGAAAACCACATAGGAACTAGGTAATTATAAAGTTTGCTAGTCAATCAGCAATCTTGGAGAAAAATTTAAAATAAAGATCGTGATTGATGCAAGAGGTCTGTTGAGTCTTGGTTCAGTAAAATCTTCAAGTTTCTTCTAGTCCTAAGAGGATGTCTGAGAAGTATCTTTCAATATGGGCTGAAGATTAATTGTCGTAGGAACAAGGGGCTTAAGCCCCTTGTCTACATCGATCTCTGAGGCTTACAGAGTAGCAATTTTGGCTTTTCAGACATCCTCTAAGTCTCTTCATTGAGTCAATTGATTGATTTGATTGATTGATTTGATTGATTTACTGGGTGGTTTCTTTTTAGTAACTACCGCACTTTTTTGTGCGTACTTGTTGCCGCCGAGAGAAGCCCCTAGGATTAATTCAATCGCCTAGTTTACTGAACCGAGAGAGAGTTTTAGGCATGACTGCTCCCAATGAGGCTGTGATTGCTGATACAAAGCCTGAGGTGATTGAACTGACACCGGGGAAATATTTCTGGTGTACTTGTGGTCGATCGGCTTCTCAGAAATTCTGCGATGGCTCCCACCAGGGAACGAGTTTCACGCCCTTCGCCTTTGAGGTGACAGAAACGAAGAAGGTCGCGATTTGTAATTGCAAGCAAACTCAAAATTCACCTTTCTGTGATGGTTCCCATCAGCCGCTGGTGGCTAATTAGGACTCGAATTTGGTGAAAATGGCTGATTTTTTCGGCGTTTTGAAATGGTCAAATGTTGATCAGATCATGATCCTGAGGTGAATCGGCGTTACCGGTGGCTGCGGTTGTTGATGTGATTTGCTGATTGCTGAATTTTGCGTTTCTGAATTTTGCACGGTTTGATTAGGTTGAACAGTGGAGTAATTGAGCCATGACTATTTCGTCTTCTGCTGCTGCCTCGATCGCCCCGACCACTGCGGGCAACATCACGATTCGGCGATCGGGCGATCGGGGCCATGCCAATCACGGCTGGTTGGATAGCTATCACAGTTTTTCGTTTAGCAGTTACTACGACCCCAATCACATGGGATTTCGGACGTTGCGAGTGATCAATGAGGATGTGATTGCCCCCAAGCAAGGGTTTGGCACCCATGGCCATCGCGACATGGAAATCGTGACCTATGTGCTGAGTGGGTTGTTGGAACACCGGGACAGCATTGGCAACGGCTCCCTGATTCGGCCGGGCGACGTGCAGCGGATGAGCGCCGGAACGGGCATTTTGCACAGCGAATTTAATGCGTCGGATTCGGAGCCGCTGCACCTGTTGCAAATTTGGATTTTGCCCGATCGCAACAACTTGCAACCGGGCTATGAGCAGGTGTTCTTTGCGCCGGAAGACAAGCAGGGCCGGTTACGGGTGGTGGCTTCGCCCGATGGTCGCGATGGCTCGGTGACGATTCATCAGGATGCGCTGATTTTTGCCAGTTCGTTGGCGGCGGGCGATCGGGTGGTGCATCAATTTGCCAGCCCTGAACGCGGCGGGTGGTTGCAGGTGGCTCGTGGGGCGATCGCCCTGAATGGGGTGACGCTGGAGGCGGGCGACGCGGCAGCCATCACGGCCCTGGAGCAGGTGGAAATTACGGCTTCAGAGAGTGCGGAGCTGTTGCTGTTTGACCTGGCTTAAGGCTGGCTTAAGGCCGAACCAATGGCCGCTGCATGGATGATGGATTCGGAGGGGCGATCGCTTGACGACGGAGCCGCAAAACGATTGCATGGATTCGATCGCTGTTTTTAGGGCCTGATCCCGAATCCATGAGCACCAACGGCAATCCGTTTCACGATCGCCCCTCTGAATCGGGCGCTGATAGCCTGCCGGGTGACCAACTGCCCCCCGAAGACTACGCCCGCAAGCTCTATGAAATGCAGTTGCGGGCGGAGGAACGCCGCTTGCGGGAAGAGGCCCGACAAATGGCGATCGCGCGGCGCAATGAGGTGTTGCGGCGGGTGCAACAGGGAACCTATTACCTGATTGTGGCCCTGGAAATTTTGATTGGGATGCGATTCCTGTTGCAACTAACGGGAGCGAATCCCCGCAGTCCCTTTGCTCAGGGCATTGAGTTTTTGGCCAATCCCTACATTGGCCCTTTTTCAACGTTATTTCCGGTATTTCGGTTTGGTCAGTTCAATGCGTTGGATCTGAATGCGATCGTGGCGATGCTGACCTATGCCCTGTTGGGGGTGTTGTTTGTGCGGCTGCTGAAGATTGTGTCGGATTAGCCGATCGGGGCTAGTGATTACCCTCGAAGGCTAGCGATCGAGGGCGTTGGGCATTGGGTCGCAGGGGAGCAATGCCCATCCGGCAGCCCCAAGGAAAAGTCTTGACTCGCGATCCATCAAGTCTTGCGGCGATCGAGTGCATCGCCCAATCCCTGAATGATGCCGCGGCCGATGAAGCCAAGGCCGCGCCCGATCGCCTGGAGCACCATCAGGGCCCCACGACCGGCCAGGGTGACCGTGGCCCGCACCCGAGGGGCGATCGCGTCGCGGGCTTCAATCAGCAACGTGACCCCCAAGGGCACACCGGACAGGGCCCGCCATTCCTGGTTGCGGGGCGCATAAACCGGCAGGGCCACAATACCCCGATCGCTGGCCGTTAGCAGCCAATAGCGACTTTCGTAGATGGCTTTGGGTTCACTGACCCAGCGTTGCACTCGATATTTCCAAGCCAGGTCATTGCGAAACCGTTCCACTTCTCGGGTGGGTAACCAGCGCCGATCGAACAGGGCCAGCTTCAGACCTTCCCGATCGCCATAGCGATTCAAAACCGGTTGCACCACGGCACAGGCCAAACAAAGCACCAGGTTATGCAGCAGGGCACTGGCCCGATCGAGGGCGGCCCCGGTTCCCGCCTCCACCGTCACCCCATCCACCGTTAAGGGCAGGCCCCACAGCAGATGTTCCAGCAGGGGGCCCAAGTCCACGGCGCGATTCAGAATGTCTGCGGCCACAATCGCCCAATCCTGAAGCAGTCGATCGCGCTGGAGCCGCAGGGCCCCACTGCCCGATCGCAGGGTTGAGCGTTCCGTGAGCCAGTCGCCTAAAAAGTCATCCAGGAGCTGAACCCACCAGGTTTGCAGCAAGGCTTCCTGTTGAGCCAGTAGCCGATCGCCCCGCAGCCGATCGCGGCGCACTTCCTCCAGGCCCCGTTCCACACGCCGCAACACCAGGGCCAACAGTTCCCGGCGGCGATCGGGATGCAAAATTTCAATTTCCAGGGGGGAACCGGTTAAATTCACCAGTCGATCGACCGTCAGCCGGGCCACCGCATCGTCAAAGAGGGTCGATCGCCAAAGGGTCAGGTCTAAGGCGGTCGGTGTGGAACCACCCGCCGGATCCTCAGGGGGCGGATTGCGGCTGGGGTCGATCGCGCCGGAGCCGATCGGGCGATTGGGTGGCGCATTGGCCGATGGGTTGCCCCCACCCGCAGCTTGATTAGCGGCTGAATTGGCCGGTGGGCGGTTAATCGGGCCTGTCGCCGATCGACCCAGGGGCGAATTGAGCGCCGAGGCTGACGATGCCGTATCGTTTTCTGGATCCCAGCCGCTCCCGTCCCAACTCATTGGATCCACATTAGTTGGATCCATATTGATCGATGGGTCGGGAATGCCGCCCGCCAACCAGCTCAAAACCGAGCGGGCCGCCCGCAACTCGCGCTGCCGGCCCGCCAAGACCCACTGATCCCACCAGGGGCGATCGCGTCGTTGGGCCAACGTGGCCCCGTCTCGCAGGGCCCGGTCAACCTCCAGCCACTGGGATTGGAACCAGCGCTGCCGATTGCTGAGGGCTGGCGGTCGGCTCAATTGTCCCTACCCCAACTAGCGAGGTGTGGCAGCGGGAGCCGGTGCGGGTGCTGGACGCAGGGCCCCCGGACTGATGAAGCCCAGCTCCGCCAGTTGTTGATAGGCCTTGGTTCCCAAATCTCGCGTGGGGCTTTGGCTCGAAACAATCTGCACCAACAGGGGAATGGCTAATTCCGGTTGATTTTGGGCCCGGTGAACCAAGGCAAGCTGATAGGTCGATAAATCGCGCATTTGGGCCGCTTCAAGGGCGTTCTTGCGCTGTTCTTGGGAAATGCGGTTGTCGATCGCGGAAAATGCACCAGACAATTGCTGATGGAAGTTTGACAACTGGTTAAACACCTGTCGAGCTTGCTGCAAGCGCTGTTGAGCCAAACCGTAGTTTTGGGACTCGATCGCGCGGGCAGCTTCATCCATCAAGCGTTGACCGCCGGCCATGCTCAACAGTCCCGTTGCTTGAACCACCGCCGGTTCAGGGTTAGCTGGCGTGGCATCGGGCAAATTCGTTTCTTGGGCCCGCACGCTGGGGGCCAGCGCGGCAACTGCCAACAGGGGTAAAACAACAGGCAGCAACCGGGGGAATCGAAGGGCTAGCATGGGCTGGGTGGATTGATTAGGAGCCGCTTGACATCCTCCCCACCCCAAGGGCGTGGGGATTCTGGTGCTAACCAAGCAACCGGAGTTGCTCGACTAGACCATGGGTTGACGCTTCATGGGCCGCTACCAGCGAACTGGATTCACGCTGGCCTCCGCGTCCGTTTTGAGTCTCGGACTGCCCGCCCGCGACTGGGATCAAGCCACTCTCTAAGGGCGAGGCTTGTATCCATTACTTTGGTCAAATCGGCTCTATTCTACGACAAGGTTCGATCGCCCTTGGGCCCCTCCGCGCCCGATCAGCCTAGATTGGTGGCGGCATTGACCGTTCTGGCTGGCTGATTTCCGTTGCCGTCAATGCCCCCCCTGTTGTCTTCAGGGCAATCTGCTTCCCAGCCTGTTTTCAGCCTGTTTCAGGAGATATTCCCCGTGGCGGATTTGCAACCTTCTTCTCATCCCGTGCCGTCCGATTTGGACTTTGTGGGGGCCGTTGGTGTGCCGCCCCAGTTTCTGGGCCTGGTGTTGCAACGGGGTGGAGATGAAGTCCTCCTAGAAAAAGTGCCCGATCGCTTCGTGGTGCGCCCCAAAGCCGCCCAGCCGATCGACCCCACCCGCTGGCCCGACGTAACCCAGGTGCGACCTCTGGGGCGAGGCGTGGCCCTGGTGGAGTTGCGGGTGGCTCCGGCCCGGTTGGATCCGGTGATGGACGAGGCTCGCCGCTCCGGAGCCTTTGACTACGTGAGCCATGTTTATCAGTACCAAGGCCAGGGGGCCACAAGGGTCTATTTGGGGGATGAGGTGACGATCGTGTTTCATCCCACCCTGGTGGCCCAGGCGGTGGATGCGATCGCCCAAGGCCTGGGACTGGTGTTGGTCAAACCCCTGGACGGCATTCCCAATGCGTTTATCTATCGCCTGAGCGATCGAACGCCCCTGAACCCCCTGAAAATTGCCAACACCCTGCTGGAAAATCCGGCCGTTCTGAGCGCCGAACCCAACGCCATCCTCGAAAGCCAACCCTTCTACCGGCCACGGGATGGGTTTTACAGTTCCCAGTGGTATTTGCAAAACAACGGCGGCAGCAGCATCAGTGCCGGTTCCCACATCGATGCGGAAAAGGCCTGGGATATTACCCGGGGCGATCGATCCATCATCATCGCGATCGCCGACGATGGCATCGACCTCAGCCACCCGGACTTTCAGGGAACCGGCAAAATCGTCAGCCCCAAAGACTTTAAAGACAACGACTTTAACCCCCTGCCCGGCACGCGGGACGACAGCCACGGAACTGCCTGCGCTGGGGTTGCCGTGGCCGAAGAAAACGGCAGCGGCATTGTGGGAGTGGCTCCCCGTTGTGCCTTGATGCCCATTCGCACCACCGGCTATCTAGATGACCAAGCGGTGGAAGAACTGTTTGATTGGTGTGTGTCTCGGGGGGCCGCCGTGGTCTCCTGTAGCTGGGGCCCGGGCAGCATTTATTTTCCCCTCTCCACCCGGCAACGGGCCGCCCTCAGTCGGGCCGCCACCCAGGGCCGCAATGGCAAGGGCTGCGTCATTGTGTTTGCGGCCGGCAATGCCAATCGGCCCGTGAATGGCACGGTGAATGAGCAGGGTTGGCCCAACAAGGTGTTGTCGGGATCCACGGAATGGCTGTCGGGGTTTGCGGCCCATCCGGACGTGATTGCCGTTTCCGCTGCCACCAGCTTGAACCGCAAAGCCGCCTACAGCAATTGGGGCGATAACATTTCCGTTTGTGCCCCCAGCAACAATGCACCGCCGGGAATTTGGTTGCCGGAAACCGGTGCCATTCTGACTCCGCCCCAGGTGACCAGCAACCTGGCCGGAGCCGGAGTGTTCACGACCGATCGCCTGGGGTCAGCGGGCTACAGCAGCACGGACTTCACCGCCGACTTTGGGGGCACATCCAGCGCTTGCCCAGTGGTGGCGGGCGTGGCGGCCCTGGTGTTGTCCGCGAATCCCAACCTGACGGCGCGGGAGGTGAAACAAATTCTGGAAGCAACGGCGGACAAAATTGTGGACACCAACGCCGATCCACAGTTTGGATTTCGCTACGGTTCCTATGACAGTCGCGGGTTTTCCCGGTGGTTTGGCTACGGCAAGGTGAACGCTTACAAGGCGGTGTTGGAGGCTCGACGACGGGCGGGCGGCGGCAGTCCGGCTCCGACCCCTGGCCCAACGCCCAGTCCCGGCCCGCTGGGGGATGACGTGACCGGTCATTGGGCCGAAGCGTTTATTCGCCAATTGATCCAACGGCAAATCATGAGCGGCTACAAGGAGGATGGCACCTTTCGCCCCAACACCAACCTGACGCGGGGGCAGTTTGCGGCCCTGTTGGTGAAGGCTTTTCCCAGCTTGCCCAACCTGCGATCGGGGGCGAAATTTTGGGACGTGCCGGCCAGTTTTTGGGCCGCCGGGGCGATCGACCAATGCTATCGACGCGGACTATTGGCAGGGTTTCCCGACGGCAGCTTTAAGCCCAATGCCAACCTCACCCGGGCCCAAGCATTGGTCGCCCTGGTGAATGGTCTGGGTTTGACGGGGGGAACCTTGAGTGTTTTGAGCTATTACAGCGATGCGATTCGGATTCCCAACTTTGCCCGCGATGCGATCGCCACGGCCACGGTGCGACGCATGGTGGTGAACTATCCAGACCTGGCCCGCCTGGAAGCCGAGCGGGCCATCACCCGGGGGGAAGTATCCGCCTTCCTTTACCAAGCCCTGGTTACCAAGGGCCTGGCCAGCGCCCTGCGATCGCCCTACATTGTCGATTTGGGCAGCAACAACACCAACGCCGATCCGGCCAGCAGCCCCTTCAGCGACATCGCTAACCATTGGGCCGCCCCCTTCATCAATACGCTGGCGGCACAGGGCATCCTCAGCGGCTACGAGGATGGCTCGTTCCATCCCGATGAGCCGATTAACCGGGCCCAATTGGCGGCGGTGTTGGTCAAGGCTTTTGATCCAGGCGATCGGCGATCGGGCAAGGTCTTTCAAGATGTGCCTGCGGGCTATTGGGCGGCGGCGGCGATCGATCGCGCCTACCGGGGTCAGTTCCTCTCGGGTATGGATGCCGATCGATTTGGCCCCGAGCTGGGTGTGCCCCGTTGGCAGTTGGCCGCGGCCCTGGCCGGAGGGTTGGCTTGGCCCGATGAGTCTCCCGAAGGCTTGGCAGTGCTGGACGATCGCGCCGAAATTCCCAGCGCCGTGCAGGGCAAAATTGCCGCCGCCCTCAAGCGCCAAATCCTGCAAGGGCAACCCAGTCCCGATCGCCTGAATCCCAATCAGCCCACCACCCGCGCCGACCTGGCCAGCTTCATTCACCAGGCCCTGATCGCTGAAGGTTAATCAACAGTTCTTCCATCCCCTCACCGCCCTAGACAAGGGGCTTAGGGCCTGTCGTCATTTCCATCGCCGTAGGGGTTGGGTCTCCCAACCCTAACCCGGGCGATCGCCACAACCCTGGCCACCCCTGGGAACACCCAAGGATTACGGGCACTGGGCGGGGAAACCCCGCCCCTACGACTGATTGGTTTGAAGAACGAGGTCATCAGGGTTTCAGGCAATTTGACGATCGCCCCTCAGCCCCTTGTCTCTGTCGATCGATCAAACCCACCCGGTAGCCGTTTGGGCTGTTCAGACTTCCTGGGCGATCGGTGCTGCTGGGTTGTGGAAATCACGCCGGGCCTAGACCTCTCGGCCAAATCCGGCACAATAGGAACATTGGCCCCATGGGCTAATCAACCGTGCTGGTCAACAGTACAGTGCCACGCCCCAACCTGTTCGCATTCCAATTGCTGCTCCATCCCTGACCATGACTCATCCCTTTTTGGAACGGTTGCATCACCCTTCGCGTCCGGTGATCGTTTTTGACGGCGGCATGGGGACGCTCCTCCAGGCGCAGAACCTGACGGCCGAAGACTTTGGCGGCCCGCAGTATGAGGGGTGTAATGAGTATTTGGTGGAAAGCAAGCCGGAAGCCGTGGCCTATGTGCATCGGGAATATCTGAAGGCGGGCGCAGATGTGATCGAAACCGACACCTTTGGGGGCACTTCGATCGTCCTGGCAGAATACGATTTGGCGGATCAAGCCTATGAACTTAACCGCAAGGCCGTGGAGCTGGCCAAGGAGCTGACCCGCGAATTTTCGACCCCCGAAAAACCGCGTTTTGTGGCTGGTTCCATGGGGCCAGGAACCAAGCTGCCGACCCTCGGCCACATTGATTACGACACGATGAAAGCAGCCTATGTAGAACAGGCTTCGGCTCTGTTTGATGGGGGTGCAGATTTATTCATCGTGGAAACTTGCCAGGATGTGTTGCAAATTAAGTCGGCACTGAACGCGATCGAGGAAGTTTTTGCCCAAAAAGGATCGCGGATTCCGTTGATGGTTTCCGTGACCATGGAAACCACCGGCACGATGTTGGTGGGGACGGATATTAACGCCGTCGTGGCGATTTTGGAACCCTACCCGATCGATATTTTGGGGTTGAATTGTGCCACGGGGCCCGATCGAATGGCGGAGCATATTCGCTATCTGTGTGAGCGATCGCCCTTTGTGGTGTCCTGCATTCCCAACGCAGGTTTGCCCGAAAACGTCGGCGGCCATGCCCACTACCGCCTGACCCCAATGGAACTGCGGATGGCGATGCATAAATTCGTGGAAGATTGGGGCGTGCAAGTGGTGGGCGGCTGCTGCGGCACGCGCCCCGATCACATCAAGGAATTGGTCGGTATTTCCGAATCCTTGCAACCGAAAGCTCGCGAGATTCGGGTTCCCCAAAACCTGGAGCCGGGCCGGTTCGATCGCAACCCATTGCATTACGAACCCGCCGCCGCTTCAATCTATGGAACCCAGCTTTATCAGCAGGATAATTCTTTCTTGATTGTGGGCGAGCGCCTGAATGCCAGCGGTTCCAAAAAATGTCGAGAACTGCTGAACGCTGAAGATTGGGATGGGCTAGTTTCCCTCGCCAAAGCCCAAGTCCGCGAGGGCGCTCATGTGCTCGATGTGAACGTCGATTATGTGGGTCGCGATGGCGAGCGGGATATGCGGGAGCTGGTGTCGCGGCTGGTGAATAATGTCACCTTGCCGCTGATGTTGGACTCTACGGAATGGCAAAAGATGGAAGCCGGTTTGAAAGTGGCCGGCGGCAAATGTTTGCTGAATTCCACTAACTATGAAGATGGCGAAGAGCGCTTTTTAAAAGTGCTGGAGCTGGCCAAAACCTACGGCGCGGGGGTGGTGATCGGGACGATCGATGAAGAGGGCATGGCCCGCACTGCCGAGCAGAAGTTCGCGATCGCCCAGCGGGCCTATCGGCAAGCGGTGGAATTCGGGATTCCCGCCCATGAAATCTTCTTCGACACCCTGGCTCTGCCGATTTCCACGGGGATCGAAGAAGACCGTAAAAACGGAGCCGCCACGATCGAATCGATTCGGTTGATTCGGGAAAATCTACCCGGCTGCCACATTTTGCTCGGGGTTTCCAACATCTCCTTTGGCTTGAATCCAGCGGCGCGGCAGGTGTTGAACTCCATGTTCCTGCATGAATGTATGCAGGTGGGGATGGACTCCTCGATCGTTAGTGCCGCTAAGATTTTGCCCCTGGCCAAAATTGAACCGGAGCATCAGGAAGTCTGCCGGGATTTGATCTTCGATCGCCGCCGGTTTGAGGGAGAAATTTGCGTCTATGATCCCCTGACGAAACTCACCCAACTCTTTGAGGGAGCCACCACCAAAAAAGCGGCCGGTGTGGATGAAAACCTGTCGCTCGAAGAGAAGCTGAAACGCCACATCATCGATGGCGAACGGCAGGGATTAGAGACAGTCTTGCAGCAAGCAATGACCCAATATCCACCGCTGGAAATCATCAATACCTATCTGTTGGATGGGATGAAAGTGGTGGGGGAATTGTTCGCCTCGGGGCAAATGCAATTGCCCTTTGTGTTGCAATCGGCGGAAACCATGAAAGCAGCGGTGGCTTTTTTGGAACCGCACATGGAGAAATCCGAAACCAGCAACAATGCCAAGGGCACGTTCGTGATCGCTACGGTCAAGGGCGATGTGCATGACATTGGCAAAAACCTGGTGGATATTATCCTCACCAACAACGGCTATCGGGTGATCAATTTGGGCATTAAACAGCCCGTGGAAAACATCATTGATGCCTACGAAGAACACAAGCCCGATTGCATTGCCATGAGCGGTTTGTTGGTGAAATCCACGGCGTTCATGAAGGAAAACTTGGAAACCTTCAACGATCGCGGCATCACCGTGCCTGTGATTTTGGGCGGCGCGGCACTCACGCCGAAGTTTGTCTATGAGGATTGCCAAAAGACCTATCGCGGTCGGGTGATCTATGGCAAAGATGCCTTCTCGGATCTCAGCTTTATGGATAAGTTGATGCCCGCGAAAGCTGCCAAAAAATGGGACGATTCCCAGGGCTTTTTAGGGGAATTTGCCGATGATCCGGCGGCGTTGGGTCGCTACGGCCAAGCCAAGGCGGACGGTGATGATGGGGCTGAGAAACCCGCCAAGGCCGAGAAATCAAAGGTGATTGATACGCGGCGATCGGAAGCGGTTGATCCGCATATCGATCGCCCCCAACCGCCGTTCTGGGGAACTCAATTGTTGAACCCGGCGGACATTGCGATCGAGGAAGTGTTCAACTATCTCGACTTGCAAGCGCTATTTGTGGGGCAGTGGCAATTCCGCAAACCGAAGGAGCAATCGCGCGCCGATTACGATGCTTTTATTGATGAAAAGGTGCGGCCAATTTTGGCGGAATGGAAGGCGAAAGTAATTGCGGAAAACTTGCTGCAACCGCAAGTGATCTATGGCTATTTCCCCTGCAACGCTGAGGGAAATACGCTCTATATCTACGACCCGGAAGCGGTCAGCGCGGGTCAAACCGACCTAGAGCCGATCGCCCAATTTGAGTTTCCGCGCCAAGGATCGTTACGCCGCCTTTGCATTGCCGATTTCTTTGCGCCGAAGGAGTTGGGCATCTTTGATGTGTTCCCGATGCAGGCGGTGACGGTGGGCGAAGTTGCTACGGAATATGCCCAAAAACTGTTTGGGGCGAATCAATATTCCGATTATTTGTACTTCCACGGGATGGCGGTGCAAACGGCGGAAGGGTTGGCGGAATGGACGCACGCGCGCATCCGGCGGGAGCTGGGGTTTGGTGCGCAGGAGCCGGACAATTTGCGGGACATTTTGGCGCAACGCTATCAGGGGTCGCGCTACAGCTTTGGCTATCCGGCTTGTCCAAATATTCAGGATCAGTTGATTCAGTTGCAGTTGTTGCAAACCGATCGAATCAACATGTATATGGACGAGAGCGAGCAGCTCTATCCGGAGCAGTCCACTACGGCGATTATTGCCTACCACCCGATCGCGAAGTACTTCACGGCATAGTCACAATTCCAGCTTGAATGATAAGGGGCCGAGAGTTTGCTCGGCTCCTTTCTTATTGAGTTATTGAGCAGTAAGCGATCAAAGTTCTCCAACTCATTGCCAGATTGCGTATAAGTCGCTCTAGAAAGACAAGCTCTTCTACGCCATTAAGCTTTTGATGTGAGTAATCAGTTTTTCAGTCTCAGATGTGGGGTTAGCAAACCAGTCTGTAGACCAAATTCGATAGAGTTTCCACCCCAATCGTTCTAGGACTTGTTGACGGAGACGATCACGATCGCGCGCCGCTTTTGAAGAATGATAAGTAGCCCCATCACATTCAACTCCGAGTAAGTAAGTGCCTGGTCTCTGAGGATCAACAATGGCTAGATCAATGAAATAGCCAGAAACACCTACTTGAGGTACAACTTCGTAACCTTGTTGGCGCAGCCGTTCAGCAACAAAAATCTCAAAATCACTATCCGGTTCCCTGCCAGTCGCGACTGCTGTTTGTAACCGTTGAGTTTGAGCATACTCTAAATATTCTTTCAAAATCTGCACGCCACGATTAGAAGTTGGGCTTGGGCGAATATCACTAGGCTGCATCGAAGAGAAGACAATCACACGTTCTTTTGCACGGGTGAATAAAACATTTAAGCGACGATGACCATTGTGGGAGTTAATTGGGCCAAACCTCTGCATAACGGGCATACCAGGCTTTTCAGGCCCGTATACCGTTGAAATAAAGATGACATCTCGCTCATCCCCTTGCACGTTTTCTATATTCTTAACAAAGAATGGCTCCACCGTTTTTTCTTGTTCCGTGCGATATGTTTCAAGCTCTGGATGAAGAGAAAAGAGCCGATCCATTTCATCTAATAGTAACTCTTGCTGCTTTTGATTAAGCGTAACAATTCCTAATGAAAGATTAGGATGCTGCCTCATGAAATCTGCTGCTTTTTCCGCAACGTATAGCGCCTCAGGGACATTGGCTCTAGAGCGATACGCTCCTGCTTCAACATATTGATACTCAACCGCAAATTGATTGTTGGGTGAGGGGAAAATAGTAAGGCTATTTTCGTAAAAATGTTGATTGGAGAAGGCAATTAAGCTTTCATGACGTGAACGATAATGCCACTTCAATCGGCGAGCAGGATAAAAGACCTTGAGCGACATATCCAAGATGGATTCGTCGTCTAGAGTATCGACTTCCTCTCCAGAGTCTTCCTCAGTATCCTGGTCAAGCCGAGCTTTAAAGAAGTCAGTCGGTGGTAATTGTTTAGGATCACCTACAACTACTAATTGCTTTGCCCTGGCAATTGAGCCTAAAGCTTCTTCAGGGCGCATTTGGGAAGCTTCATCAATAATGACCATATCAAAGACAACAGCACCCGGAGGAATGAACTGAGCAACGCTTGCAGGCGACATCATCCAACAAGGTTTTAACTGCTGTAGCGCCACGCTTGCACGCTTGAATAAGTCACGTTGAGGAATATGGCTTCTTTGCTTATTAATTTCATTCTGAATCAAGGCAAGGTTCGTCCACTCCGTTCTACGTCCCCGGCTATTTCCTGGTTCAACGAAAGCCTGTGATAGCTTTAGTGCCAACTGTTTTTGGTACAAGCTCAGTAACTCTCGATCTGCTCGTTGAAACTGCTCGCGAGCCTGCGTCTGGCTAATGCCAGAAAGCTGTTTCAACTCGGGGTGCTGCTCATAGGCAAATCTCAGAAGTGATCGGTAGAAAACAATCTGATACACATCTTCTATATTTTCCAATACTAATTTTTCATGCTCAAAGGCTTCAACAAGGGGCTGTACACCATCGTCAATAACCTGTTGATAGGCTCGACGATAGCAAATCCAGGCAGGCAAGTCACTACTGGCTGCTACTGCGCGATCAAGATGTTTTGTCACTTTTTCAAGTTTCAAAGTATTCAAATCTTGATCACCAAACATTGCTTGAATATCAGTTATGCCTTGTTGAAAAAATGCTTTTCGACAGTCCTCCTCTTCTTCAAGATACCTAGACAAATCGCCTGAAGCAGACTGTATTTCTCCCACTAAGCGAATAGTATCTTGGGTGAATAGTTTGTCCTGAACAAATTGAGGTAACTGAGATTGAGTGACTAATTTTGCAAAGTTTGTAGTTGTCTCTAACCGATCAATATCTGTTTCTTCCTCTTGATAAGAGTAACCAAGTATATTTACTGCTTCAGATGAAATAATTTTCTTCTCAGTAGCATCAAGTTCCTCATAGCGCTGGATGAGTTCAGAAGCAAAAGAACTAACAGCAAGAAGTTTGTCAAAATTGGTCTCTAATCCATTGAAAAACTGACCACAAATTTGGCTAAGGGTAGAATCTTGTTTGAAGTTGATCAATTGCTTATGAAAGTTAGCAATTTGGGTGAAAATTTCTGCTATTTCATAATCTTTGCGCTGAGTAGGGTGCTTCCGGATCTTCTCCCATAGCTCCTTAGCTGAACGATACTGAGCATCAAAGAAAGAGGAGAAGAAATTAGACTGACGAAGATTATTGGCATAGAAAGAAAGCTGCTCTGAGCCTGGGCAGGCATCAAGATAGTAGTTTCGGCTCAATTCGGACTGGGATGATTTCAGGCTGTTGCTAGTAGCTCGTGCTTGGAGTAACAGGGGATGACAAGATGAGTTACAAAGTTCAGGAATTTTCGTACGAAAAGTTTGAATGGCGCTGACTATACGCTCAATATCCTGCTCACTATTTGCTTGTTCTGTAGATGTGTCAGCTAGGTGAATCAGTTCAGAGTAGGCTACGCCGGTTTGGAAAAACCGTATTAGGGATTGCTTTTGTGTTTTAAAGCGCTTTAGCTGAGATATAAAATTTGCAACAGAAGCCTGCGCTTGAGTAGTCTTCAGAGCTGGTAATAGTGCTGTTTCAATTAGAGGACTAATCTCAGGGCATTCTCCCAACTGTCGTTGTAACTCATTCACATCTGCTAATGTGGATGGCTGGTTAACAGCTAGTATTTCAGCAGCTTGTTGAGAGGTAGACTGCAACTGCTTTAAAATGCTTGACCACCTCTTTGTGTACCCTAGTAAATCGCTCTGGTCAATGGGTGATAGATTATAGGCAGTCAGTCCAAACCAAGGATGATTTTCAACTTGATTGTATTTCTGGATTAGTTGCTGATGCTGTTGACAAAATTCCTTGAGATGTTGACATTTGCGCTGAATGTCAGCACCAGTCATAGACAGTGCTTGATTATCGCGAATAGTTGATAAAGCAGAGGGTAATGGCATTTCAGCTACTAAATCATTTACCCGCTGAGTACACCAGAGTAACTCTTGAATGGTCTTGCCAATCCTGCCAAAAGGCTGATTGAGCAATAGTACATAGCGAGATAGCAACTGTTTCAGTTGGCTACACTCTTTAAGCTGCTCTTCTAGCTCTCGTGATACATCATCTGGTTGAGCTTGTTCTACTCGTCGTTTCAGTCGTTCATAAAAAGACTGCCGGGAGGTTGTTGTTGAGTGAGCTTCTAGACAATAATTTTCTAAGCCTGCATCTGCTAAGCGGTTATAAACAACCTCAAGAGCCGCTTTTTTTGCAGCAACAAATAGTACGCTCTTACCCTTGCTCAAAGCAGCAGCGATCAAATTTGTGATCGTTTGGCTTTTGCCTGTACCTGGAGGCCCTTCAATAACTAAATTTTTACCGTCAATCGCATCAACAATAGCTGAAAATTGGGATGCATCTGCATCTGTAATGAGCAAGGGTACTTTATTGGCTACAGTTGGATGATCAACTTCGTAATCTTGCGCAATCACATCTTGGCTGGCTTCTTCCTGACCACACAGGATGGATGATACTAATGGATGCTTAAGGATAGATACTTGGTTAGGCCACCGTTCCGGATTCAAATCCTGAAAGAGAGCAATTCTCCCAAACGAGAATAAACTCAAAGTAAGGAAGTGTCGTACCTTCCATCGGCTGTAATTGCAAGTTAGCTGTTCAACTTGTCTGAAATAGTGCTCAAGGTTAGCCCTAGGCTTCTCTTCTCCGTTAATAGTGATATTGAATGTAGGTAGAACAATTCCAAAATCTTTCTGCAGTCGTTCTCTTAGGCTAAGATTTTCCTCTACTTCCTCGCCACAAGATTTAAGTGTGTATTCATATCGACCAAAACGAAGTTGCCGTTCCAGAGTTACTGGATAAAGTAGTAAGGGTGCTAAGAATTGCTTATCGGATTGATTAGATTCATACCACTCCAACATTCCAAAGGAGAGGTAAAGGGTATTGAGTCCAGTTTCTTGAATCGATTTACGCGCACCCTCCCGTAACCCTGCCAACTTACGTTCTAGGTCATTGGGGTAGAGCAAAGTTTGCAAATTCTTATTTCGATGAGCAGCTCTGCTAACATCCTTACATTGCGACTTTGGTAAGTCATAGTCAGGATTTATACCAAGTGATTTAGCGCAATCTGCCTCATTATGGGATTTTGAATCTGTTGTTCGAGCGGGCATTCCCAGTTCATCCCGCACTTTATCCCTTAGCGTTTGTTCAATTCGCTGGAACTCGTCTGAGTCACGGCCAGCCTCATCAAGGGATGCAACTGCAGCTATATACTCTTCATCTGCGTCCCGCATGGCTTCAAGCCGGAGACGAAAGGCATCCTCATCTTCATCTCCTAGATGTTCTGGTGGCTCTGGTAGTGAGGTAATTGTCAGTGCAGTGCCACTTTGCAACTTCTCAAAAACCTGGTCAGGGAATTCATCAACAAACCTGGCCTGCGTGCGAGAGCGTTCCGAGAATTTGAAATTCAGGAACGGATTTCGACCCCCTAGGTCGAGTAGACGAAGGCGGAGTTTTTCAAGATTTTGAGCTACTAGATGATCCATAGGAATTGATTATTTAGTACTTTTCGTATTCTCTATTTTCAGTTTTGGGAGTATGAGTGCGTGTCGCGGGATAGTTGCTAGTTTTCAGAGAGCTGGCACTATTGCGGCTAGTCTTTATCGCCAAATTGTCAGGGTGAAGGAGTATGGTCTGAGGCGATTAGCCGTAGTAACTCTGTTGGTAGTACCGCCATCCAGTAATGATGAGCAGGTGAAGGCCTTGCAAAATTAGCACTCTTTCTTGCCTCACAAAAACTACCCAGCACGCGCCTACCGAGACTATAAGTTCAGACAGCACTTAGCTGCAACTCCACTTCATTATAAGAGTAGGGTGGACATTGCCCAGTACTATTCAGCTAAAACAGTAAAACAACGATCGCCTCTTGCCACAGCGTGATCACATTGCTTTAGCATTGGGCTATTAGGTGTAGGTGGGCAATACTCACCCTATGGATGTTCAAAGCTATGCACGAGAGTCTTGCCGATCGTCAACTCACTGCAAAACCATTATATTGGCGCATCAGAGGCGAGTGATACGCCAGCACAATTTCCTCTCTGGGAATTCCCCGATCGACCAGCTCATTCGCAACACCCACCTCCGTCCCGTCATACTGAATCCAGACCTTACCTTGCTCTAGATCGATGTGAATCAATGCGCCATAGACCCGGCGTTCCTCAAGCCAGCCCGTGCGCAGCAGTTGATAGCGATCGCGCTCCCCATCAAACATCAACTTCATCTGAATTTCGCCATAGGCAGGCTTGATCTGACTATGTTCAATCAGAACTTCCTGAATGATCCGCCGGTAGCCTTCTAGTTTATCCATTGGATGCCTACAGCATGAATTTTGACCAATACTATCCAATATCTCTACGATTGCTGGAACTTCTAGTTATCCCGCTGTATAAATCATTTCTGCCGAATCTAAAATAGCCTGACGACGAAGGAAATTACGACTATTCATAATGCTTTGGCGAGTCAATAAATCCACTGGGCGTTGCAAGAGCACTGCCAATTCTTCTCGCATTTGAATAAATTCTAACCCCCAAGAATGATGAGGGCTAAATTTGACCAAAAAATCCACATCGCTATTCACGGAAAAGTCGTCTCTCAGCACCGAGCCAAAGAGAGCGAGTTCAGCAACTTTCCATCGCTCGCAAAATTCAGCAAGCTGCTCTGGGGTAATGCCT
The DNA here is from genome assembly GCA_001913845.2 of Limnothrix sp. CACIAM 69d. Taxonomy (GTDB): domain Bacteria; phylum Cyanobacteriota; class Cyanobacteriia; order CACIAM-69d; family CACIAM-69d; genus CACIAM-69d. The sequence continues at coordinate 153,518 of MKGP02000063.1, forward strand.
AATCGAGATTGAAGTTTAGGGTTGAGTTGCCGTGTGGTCATTAACCATCACCTCTATTGTCTTGGCTTCTATCCGGCGCTATTGCATTACTGAAAGGTTGGGGACTGTTGCCACACAGGAATTTCAATCATAAACTCCGTGCCTGCTCCCTTTATTGAATGACAGTAAAGTTTACCTTTGTGTTTTTCAGTAATAATTTGGTAACTAATGGAAAGTCCTAAACCTGTGCCCTTGCCTACGGGCTTCGTGGTGAAAAAGGGGTCAAAAATGCGCGATCGCACCTCTTCAGGAATCCCTTGACCATTATCAGTAATCGTAATTTTAATTTGGTCTCGATCGTTAACTTCCGTGCGCAGCAAAATTGTATGAGGATTATTTTTGACCTCTTGATCGGTGCGCATTTGGTTTGAGTCTTCAAGCGCATCAATTGCATTGTTGAGTAAATGCATAAAGACTTGATTGAGAGATCCGGCATAGCATTCCACCAGGGGTAAATCGCCATATTGCTTGTTCACTTGAATGGCTGGACGAGTTGCCGTTGCCTGAAGCCGATGCTGCAAAATCATCAGAGTATTATCAATTCCCGCGTGGATATCAACTGCTTTGAATTTAGATTCATCCAATCGCGAAAAATTGCGTAATGAGAGTACAATTTTTTGAATTCGCTCACTTCCAGTTTGCATGGATTTGAGAATATTAATCATGTCTTCTTGTAGGAAGCCAAGATCAATTTCTTCCGCTAAGTCCTGTAACTCTTGAATAGAGTCGGGAACATATTTTTGATAGACCGTAACAAGTTTTAATAGGTTTTGAGTGTAGATGTTGACGTGATCTAAATTGCCATGAATGAAGTTAATGGGATTATTAATTTCATGGGCAACGCCAGCCATCAGTACACCCAAGGCTGACATTTTTTCAGATTCAATTAGCTTAACTTGCAACTGTTTGAGATTCTCCAACGCAATCTCTAGCTCATGAGTGCGCTTTTCGAGATTTGCTTGAGATGTTTCAAAATCTCGGATTACCTCTTTGAGAATGTGTTCTCGCTCTTCGCTTGTGTCTTCCAACTGTCGTCGATCGGCTTCTGAGCGCTCCAGTTTCTTCGTGAGAACCCGCACTCTTTTTTCTAGTTCTTTTAGCTTTTGCTGATCAGCATTGGCTTCCATAGGACTTTTATGCTGTGCCTAAAAGCAGAGTGACGAAAGTTTCTTGGTGATAGTAATTAGAACCCTGTTGTTGAAGTGGTGCAAACTCGCCGTAGGTATAAAAGCCCGCGATCGGCATGATTTTAGGCAGCGCAGTTTTGACTAAATCATATTCTTCCTTGGCTCTTGTTCCTAACAGCCAACGACGACAACAACAAGAGAAGATCAGCACTGTTTCCGGTTCGGTTCCAGGATAATTGTCTAGCGCCATTTTGAAAGAAGTCTCAGAGGCAGCAATCACTTGATCTCGACTAATTTCAGCCAGTTGCACGATCGCGCCTTGGGGAACATTTCCCAAAAAATTAATACTGCCGGTTTCTAGGTCGCAGGTGTTGGGAACTCGTAGATAGCAGCGATCGCTATCTCCTTCATAAACATAGAGAGGATGCTCTGCGGTAGGAGAGCGATCGCCCAAGTATTTTTGGTAAAAGTTCAGCGCCGATTGACCATCAATTTCATACAAAACTGTGTTGTGAGATTTGGTGACTGTGCTCTTGGAGCCAATGGGTTGCCAACCGCAGCCCGTGCCATGGGAAAAGCGCAAATCTCCAGCAAAAATCAGAACCGGCAGAGCATCGGTGAAGACTTCTGTTCCAAAAAATTGATAGGTTTTCTGAAATCGAAATTGATCGCCTGCGGTGCCACCCACAACGGGGACATTTTTGCCTAACGCTAGCTCCAATCCTTTCAGAATTTGCTCACCGCTAGTTGTTGAACCATCGGCCGTATAGCTAGCTGGAACTGTGATGCAGAGTTTGGCAGGGGTTAGGCTTTTTTCGGTGGCTTGCTGCACGGCCTGGCGGGCAGCGGCGATCGCGTCCTGCTCGGTTTGGCGACCCACACCCGCGCAAATTTCCACAGTGTCTGAGCAAAACAACGTTAGGGTCAGCGAGTCTTGTTGAAACCCTAAAATCGAAGAGATCTCTCCATCGGTGGTGCAACCAATGAGTTGCAAATCCGGGAAAGCTTGATTGATTTTTTGTAAAATTAAGGCATGATCAAAATCAATAGCCGCAAATAATAGTCCTGCCTTGGGCAGCATTCCCGCCAATTCACGGGTACATTGCTCTAGCACTTCTTCAATAGCACCTTGGGAATCAGGATCATCACTATGACCAAGAACTGTTTTGAGCATGTGTCTTTCCTCCGCAAGGAGACTGATCAATGTGATTGGCTTGAGTGTCCTGAAAGCTTTACGATGTCAGTCATCTTTCAACAGGAATTATTACCTGACCGACACTGACGATCAAGTTAAGTTTCATGAGCGAAAAATAATAAATGCTTTGTCTAATCTGCGATAGGGGGCATATCCAGCTCATTACCCTCTGTTGTTACTACAATTTGGCAAATGATGACATGGCGAATGTATAAATCACTACTAGCCCTTGAGCCACTACAACGATTTATTAAACCGCAAGGGCGGGATTATTTTCTGTTGAGGGATGAGTTAACTTTGTTACAGCCTCCCATGCCGAAAGAACAGCACTCAAGTCAGGATCTTGATGCTGTTCGAGTCTGCATGACTTGATTTCCTGCTGATTGGGGACTGAGAGACGGTTTGGCTGCTCGTGACTCAGGAGTGGAATTGTGGACGATCGAGCCGATCGAGCAATGGGCTGCGACGGTCGATCGCCCTATGGCCTAAGTCAATCCTCTGTCGTCGCCAAATCCAACAGCAATCGCCCCAACAGCCGCGCGTCCTCATCGGACATTACCAAACACAGCGATTCCGTTTGCCCCAAACAATCATCCAGTGATTGAGGCTGTTTTAACGCAAAGCTCAAATGCACCTCGTTGGTCAAATGACAGATCCGTTGCCCCACGATCGTCACACTGGTGCGATCGCTCATTAACGTCATGTCATGGGTCACGAGCGCTTGAATCTGCATGGTCTTTTCCTGCCAATTGTTTGGGGATCTTTTGTGACGCTTGGAAATACTTTTGAAAAGCGTGATCATCAAGCTTCAACCCGGGATTCAGTCAGGTGTTTAACGCCCTACAGGCCAAATATGGTGGACTGAAAATTATGATCCGGATTCAGTCAAAGCGGCCGCTAAATCGGGAATAAAGGTGGCGTACATTCCTCGCAAATCACCGGGCTTGAAATCATAGGCCAGATCTTCGGGATAGTTGTCGGCTACGAATTTGGGCCGGCGGGATTTTTGCCCATGACAAGCTAAACAACCAGGCGATACATTAATGCGGCGAAAATAGTGCATTCCAGGCTGGCCATTCACCTGGCCTCGCTGCCACAAACCTTGTAATTCGGGATTGGCTGAAAACTGTTCTAAGACCGCCAATTCTGTGGCGTTCTGGGGCCGATGTTCTGGGTTTCGATACTTTTGGGAAACTTGGCGCAACTGCCAACCTTCCGTTTGGGCGATCCGTTTGGCTTCCATTCCCACTGGCTTACACACGGCTTTCATGGTTTCGGCAGTGGGGGGAGCGGTTTGGCCTTCCAAGGTGGAGGCGAGTCCCGATCGCAGAGCATCGAGGTTTTCAATGGCTTCCACCGCTTTGGCCAATTGCTCGGGGCTGGCGTTGGCTTGGGCCACCGGGGCGATCGTGCAATTGAGGGCGATCGCCCAAATCAGACTGATACCAACCATTAGGATTCGTCGCATGTGGAAATCTCCGGTGGGGAAAAAGTGGAAAGATCAATCAATGATTGAGCACAAAGCCCTAAATATTTCTGATCAGAAAGAAAGTAAATTCGCGCATTTCCTTCCTTCCGACAGGCTACCAACCGAGCCATTCGTAACATTTGCAAATGTTTGGAAACGTTGGCTTGGCTCAGACTCGTTGATTCGCTAATTTCGGTAACATTGCACTCACCTTGGCAAATGCGCCAAAGAATTCCCAATCGACTGCGATCGCCCAACAATTTGAACAGGTCAGCGAGTCGATCTAAATCAGGGCTGGCCGCAGCGGGAGTCATTTCAGCCGACAAGTTCAACAGGGAATTAGGTGTGGTGCGGGGCATGAAGATGAGAGCCAGCGTTTGGCTCAAAGGATTGGGAAATGGGCCGCAGGAGCGAAAGGCCAAATAAAAGCTTTAGCCCCCACAGTTCAAACCAGGGTAGCCCAATTCCCCATTGCATTTTGAGTAGGAAGTAGCGTTCAAAGGCTGCTTTTGCCCAATTCACCCAAGCGCCTCGGGTGGTGTAGGAATAGCGTCGTTGGCCACTAACGGGATCAGGCAAAATTGGGGCAGCAATGTAGGCAATGCCGGTTTGGCCAAATTCCGCAAAGCAAAGGGCTTCGAGGGTGGGAACTTGGTGTGGACGGGGCAAAGATCCCAAGTCTACGGCGATGTTGTAGGCCACCGCTGCGCCCATGGCTTCGGTCATTTGGCCGCTCTTGGGTAGCCCGATCGGGACAGGTGTGTGATAGGGCTGCTCCAGATGCACACTCACCCCCAGGGCATAGATCCGCTCGTGGTCTCGGTGGCGCTGGGTGGGCAGGATCGGAATAAAGCCTCGATCGTTCCCTAACTCAGAAGCCTGCACATATTCCGCTCCCCGGAAAGCGGGCAAAATCATCGCGTAGCCAAAGGGAAATGGGCGACCATCGGCGAGTTCCACTCGATCGGGCAACACTCGATCGATCTCCGCATTGGTCACCACCTGTATCCCCTGCTCTGCCAGAGCTCCTTCCGTTAGCTCGCGAGCCATATACAGATCCGGCAGTCCCAAATAGCCCGCGTAGGGTTCCGGTGTGATGTAGGTAATCGTCACCTGATCCCGCAGGCCGCGTTTGCGCAATTCCTCATCGGCCAGCAGTGCAAACTCATAACCCGGCCCCAAGCAACCGGTTTTCGGCGCGGCTCCCACCACCAAATCCGTCGGATTTTCCAGAAAAGCTTCCCAGGCCTCCCGGGCGATCAGCGCATGAGCGGGATTGCAAACAGACTGGGTATAACCCCCGTGGGGCCCCAAACCGGGGATTTCATCAAAAGCCAATGAAGGGCCGCTGGCAATGACTAAGTAGTCGTAGGAAAGCACCTGATCATTGGCGAGCTGCACCGTTTGTCGATCGGGATCCACCCGCACCACCGCACTGTCCACCCACTCCAACCCATGGCGCTGGCAGAGGGAAGCCACATCAAGCTGCACATGCTCCAGGGGAATTTTGCCCAAGGCCACCTGAATCAGGCCCGGAATGAAGGTGAACTGGGGACGGTCAGACACCAAGGTAATTTGATGCCCGCCCTTGAGCCAATGTCGCAGTTCATAGGCCGTGGGCAAACCGCCTAATCCTGCGCCGATTACGATTACCTGTGCCATTGCCGGGTGCTCCCTTATTTCGTACTTGCTTATTTAGTTATATAGTTTATTATACAGAAAGCAGCAAGTCCCGATCGCAATTCCTCCGAATCCCCAAATCCCCGGCTGGCAAGATTTCCAGGGGTTGATTGTCTTGCCTGCGATCGCCCCGCCTTTTCCCAGTTGCTGGGTTTTTGCCCTGGGGCTGACGGAATTGCCCCAAACCACCTCTATTACCCATTGCGGAGTTTTTTCGGATGTATCACCTCAGCAAAGTTCTGAATCTGCCCTTTGATGAAGCCATTACCCACACCAAAGAAGCCCTCAAACAGCAAGGCTTTGGGGTGCTGACGGAAATTGATGCCAAAGCGGCCTTTAAACAAAAACTCGATGCGGAATTCCGGCGCTACACCATCCTGGGAGCCTGCCATCCACGCATTGCCTACGGCATCTTGCAAGCGGAAGACAAAGCCGGCGTTTTCTATCCCTGCAATGTGGTGGTGCAAGAACAGGCGGGCGGAACTGTGGAAGTGTCTGCGATCGACCCCACAGTCATGTTTGCAGCCCTCGAAAACCCAGAGGCCAAGGGTCTTGCTCTGGAAGCCAAAACCTTGATGGACAAGGTGATGGAACAGCTATAGCTCCTGCCCGATCGCCCGCTGAGTGAACCGCCCGCGTGAGTCGGCCCGCAACCCGCATGTCTCACCCCCCGCTCCAAAGTTGCTTGCAGGCAAAACGGTAATCGTGGGGGACGGTGGTCTTGTTGCTGGTTGTCTAGTTTCTTATCTGACTGGAAAGCGTGATCAAGGGCGATCGGGTAAAGCCTAAACCGGTTGAACAATGCTTCAATTCATTTGCCCTGTTAGGTCATTCAAGCATCAAGAATTTGGAGAACAATCAATATGTGGAAATTACTAGCACTGCTGCAAAATCAACTGATTTGGTCAGTACCAATTTTCATGGCTGCAGGAATTTTATTTGGACTCGTCACTGATCCGGGGGGACTCAAGGATCTAATTGTTCCCCTCACCTTTCTCATGGTTTATCCAATGATGATCAACTTGCAATTTGGCAAGTTGGTGGCTGGGGGAAACTGGAAACTGCAAGGGGTTGCCCAGTTTATTAACTTTGGACTTGTGCCATTTTTGGCTTATGGTATTGGCTGGCTTTTCTTCCGCGATCAACCGCTGATTTGGCTGGGGTTGTTGTTAACGGGATTGCTTCCCACCAGCGGCATGACCATTTCTTGGACAGGCTTTGCGAAGGGAAACCTGACAGCCGCAATTCAAATGACCGTGATTGGCTTGATTTTAGGTTCTCTGGCCACGCCCCTCTATGCCCAAGCTTTGCTAGGACGAGCCATTGAAATTCCCTTGATGGAAACCTTTAAGCAAATTGCGATCGTGGTGTTTTTGCCCATGATTTTGGGTTTGGTCACGAAAAAAGTGCTGATTTCAACGGTTGGAAAACAAAAGTATGAGGGAAACCTGAAGAAAAAGTTTCCAGTCTTTTCAACCCTAGGCGTGTTGGGAATTGTGTTTGTGGCAATGGCGCTGAAAGCGAAGGCGATTGTGGCTTCACCGCTCGTGTTTCTGGGCTATTTCGGGCCGTTGATGCTGATTTACCTGATCAACTTTGTGTTGAGTACGGTGGTGGGCAAAATTTGGTTTTCCCGCGAAGATGCGATCGCTCTGGTCTATGGCACGGTAATGCGTAATTTGTCGATCGCCCTGGCTATTGCAATGACGGTATTTGGGGCTAAGGCGGGCGCTGAAATTGCCCTAATTATTTCTATGAGCTACATCATCCAGGTACAGGCGGCGGCTTGGTACGTGAAGCTAAGCGATCGCTGGTTTGGTAAACCTGTTGTGGAAGGTCTGTAGCGGCTGGGCTGCTCTGAGGCGATCGGAAGGGCGATCCAAATCGATCGCCCTGAAAAGTTTTCGGAAAAGGTTTTAGGGAGTCGATCGGGGAAGGGGCGGCAAAGAGCGCGGTGGGCCGCCACCGTTGAACATATTGAACGGCGAAGCGGCGCGGCTTTGGATGAGGGCCTTGAGGCGATCGATCTCCGTCACCAGGCTGAAGGGCCGGAAATCATTCAAAGAAGCCACCTGATCGAGATGAATTAGCGACACATGAATCGGCGTGCTGCCATTGACGGCGGCCGGTTCCGTAATGCTGCCGGGCATGACGCGGTAGGCAACCAAAAAGCGCTCGCCGCCCACCTCCGCAATCTCGCCCTTGGTGTAATAGTCGCTGGGCGATGCGCCAAAAATTGCCGCCGTTAGGGACAGCATGTTGCTGGTTTCAATTTGCCCCGTGACACTGAACACGCGCCACTGATCGTCCAATTCCTGAAGCGTGAGGCTGAGGGGAGCCGATCCTTGAAAAAAGCTGGGCGCAATGGTCTCCGCTTGGGCCGGCAGCCCGATCGCCCCGATCATCACCATGGGACTCACGAGGCCAAGCAACCATCGCCGCAGATTCGGGTGAATCTTCTGCATAGAATTTTGTTAGAACCGGAGAAAGCGGGACGATTCAGGATAGATTCCGGTCGCGCTTCAGTCATAGCCTAGAAAAAAGCCATCGCTTGTGGCTGCTCAATGGTTCTCAATCAATGTTTGCTGTGGGTGCTTTGCTGTGGGTGCTTTGCTGTGGGTGGCGATTCCTTGGGCTGCCGGTGCGTCGGTTGTCGGGGTGATGAGTGGTCTTCAGTGCGGTTGAAGGTTTCAGCGTTGGGTTCCTTGCTATCGTTTGGATGGCGATGGTTGGGGCCCGCCAGCGTTCAATGCGTTTTTTCTCCGGCAGGAGGTGCAAATCATGCCAGCCCTTGTGCAATGTGCCCTCAGTGATGCCAATTTGGATGCCAAGTTGGCCCGTAACCAGCGGCAACTGGCGATTTCGGTGGCGGCCCAGGCCGGCCATGGCCGGGTGCGATCGAACCTGTGCTTGATTCTCGATCGCAGCGGCTCCATGCGCGGCCGACCGATGGAGATGGTGAAAGCGGCGGCGCGTCAGTTGGTGGGTCAGTTGGCCCTGGGCGATCGCCTGTCGTTGGTAGCCTTTGACCACGAGGCCCAAGTGATTTTGCCTTGTCAGGAAGTGGCCCCGGAGCCGCTGTCAATTTTGCAGGCGATCGAGGGTTTAGCGGCCGGCGGCGGCACTTGCATTGATGAAGGCCTGAAGCTGGGCATTGAAGAACTGGCGCGATCGCGTAAGGAATCGGGCCTTTTGGGCAACGTCAGCGCCGATCAAAGCGGAATTTTGCCCACTGCGCCCTCGGTGTCGCAAATTTTCCTGCTAACTGATGGGGAAAACGAGCATGGCAACGATCCCCGCTGCTTAAAGATGGCGGAATTGGCCGCGAGCTACGGCATTTCAGTCCATTGCCTCGGATTCGGTAGCCATTGGAACCAAGACACCCTGGAACAGATTGCCGACGCGGGAGCCGGGGCCCTTTGCTACATCGAACAGCCGGAAGATGCGCCCGCCGCCTTTGAAACGCTCTTGACCCGGGTGCAGTCGGTGCAGTTAACCAATGCGCGGTTGTTGTTGGCGTTGGAGTCACCTGTGCGCTTGGCGGAGCTGAAGCCGATCGCCCAGGTGGCCCCGGAAACGGTGGAACTGACGGCGCAGGAGCTGCCCGATGGTCGGCTGGAGGTGCGGTTGGGCGATTTGATGGTGGATGGGCCGCGGGTGGTGTTGGTGAATGCCTATGTGGCCCAGGTGCCGCCGGGGGATCATCAGTTGGTTCAGGTGCAGGTTTGTTATGACGATCCGGCGACGGGTCAGGTGGATGTGCTGTCGGAACCGATCGCGGTGATGGGGCGATCTTTGGAACTCTTTCACCCGGCTCCCAATGCCCCAGTACAGGCTCACATCGGCGCATTGGCCAAATATCGCCAAACCCAAATTGCTGAAACCAAGCTGCAAACGGGCGATCGCCAAGGAGCGGTAACCATGCTGCAAGCGGCGGCCCAAACAGCTTTGCAAATGGGCGATCGCAACGCGGCGACAGTGCTGCAAACCCAAGCCACCAAACTCCAGGCGGGCGATGACCTGTCGGAGGCCGATCGCAAAAAGACCCGCATTGCCTCAAAAACCACCCTTCGCTAGGGGGGCGATCCCGTCCGATTGCGCCGGGCAACCCCACCCCCGATCGGCTTGGGTTGGCCACCCCTGCGGCCCATACTGGAAACGGGGCATTTTCTGCATTCCAGACAGCTCAGCGCTGAACATGGCATTGCGGCACCTTGGGATTATTTTTGGGGTTATTTAATGAGGTTAAATAACAAATTCTGAGGAACCCCGATCGCCCCCATTGTTTCGCTAAGAGGCTGACCCGATCGTGAACCGTTTTAATTGGAAATCAACCCAAGCTTGGCCCATTCTGATCGCGGCCCTGGGGCCCTGGTTGCTGATTTTAGGGGCGATCGGGCTGCTGAATGCGATCGGTTTAGGGGTGGTGGTGCAGGCGATCGGTTGGTTACTGTTGCTGGTGATTTTGACCCCGATCGTGCTCAGTGTGGTTGGTTTATGGTGGCTGCGGCGCAACTTGGTGGCCGGCCCCTGCCCCGCCTGTGGCTATCCCGTCACCACCCTACGCGGCTTCAGCAGCAACTGCCCGAACTGCGGCACTCCCCTAAGCGGGTTGGAGCAAACGGTGCAGCGCCAATCGGCTCCCGGCACGATCGATGTGCAAGCGGTGGAGGTGGGCAAACGAGAGCTAAGAGATGCCACCCCACCCGACCAACGCTATTGAACGCTCATGCAGTTTTCGATCCCTAATCTTGAGCACTAGGCAATTAATTAGTGGAAATCGAAAGTTGATAGGGTTGGCGGCCGCTGGGGTTGCGATCGCCCACAAAAATCTCATAGTTGCCCGCGCTCCAATAGCCCGGCATTTCCGCCACCCCGTTGGCCGCCGGAATGCAAAATTGACCGCTCGGCCCCACCACCAACAGCGTTAACCCATCACCCCCCTGCACCTTCACCCGCAGGGAGCCAAAATCCTGACCCACCGCCAAGCGATGGTTGGGCGCACCGGCCACAAAGCCACAACTGGTGCTGGTGCTGCCGCCGGCCGTGCCCGATCGAAGAACCGGTTCACTCATGCCCGGCCCCAGGGCAATCAAATCGGCCCGGGCCGGCGCTGCCCAAGGCACGATCGTGACGATCGCCAGGCTGGCGGTCAAAATCGAGAAAAATCGGTTGGTTTTCATGGCAGCATCTCCTGATGGTGAGCAGCCGGGCCTCCAAAACTTGGCAGAACGCCGGATCGCGAATAAATCCAGTATGCGGCCCATGCTCTACCCGATCGCGGGGGCACTTCCTGTTTATGAACTGGCCGCCCTCAGGGAACCCACTCTCCACAAATTCCGCGCGATCTCATGCCGCTGGACTTCACCAGCGAGCAGATAGTTGGGTAATGCGTAACCTGAGTTTGATTAAGTTAGGGGCGAAAGACCCGAATAAAAGGCTCTTTGCGGTAGCGACGATACACATCGAAATCCTGATCTAAAGTTGCAATTTCTGGAATTCGTAATCGTTCTGAAATAGCTACCAATGCTAAATCTGCAAAGTCTCCAGGTAAATTTGAGTATTGTTCATTGAGTTCTACAATTCTTTGAAAATCATGACGATTTAATGACTCACAGCGATAAATATTCTGTGCTAAATGGTTCAGAAAAATATTTTGAACCTGCCAACTTTTATTCAATAACCAAAGTACTTCCGTGACACAAGCCAAAGTTGTAATCAGTTCACTTCGACAAGCGCCAAAGAAATCAACAACTCGACTGTGGTATCGATCCTCAGCATTATAAAAAGCAATTAAAACGCCTGAGTCCACTAGCACTTTTGCTGGCTTCATGATTGATCTGTAGTGGATTGATGGAGTCGATCGGCCAAGGCTACTCGCCTTAAATCTCGATCAGCCAAGTCACCATCATGCAGCCAATGCTCTGGTAACCCACCCATGCGCTCAAGGATCGTCGGTGGCATTTCCTGTTGTTTGAAACTGAAGAGTGATCGAATGACAGTCCAAAGAAGTAACCACCGATCTCGCCATGGCAAGGCTAAGGTTGCCTCACGAAGCTCCAATAAAGTCATGCTTGTGTCTTTTCAGTTAATGTTATTTGGGGTTCTGAGCAAATCATATCTTACACTTCAAATACAATTCCTTCATAGAATTCCTCGATCGCCACGGTTAGCCCAATACTTTGCAGTTCGACCCGATCGCCCGATCGATAACTCAGAATCACCCAATCTCCCGCACTATTCTTGTGGTAGATATCAACCGCCACCTCTTCGGAACTAACTAACATGTAGTCAATCAAATTTGGATTGCGGCGATATTTTTCAAATTTTTTCCAGCGATCGTAGGACTCAGTACTGGGGGAGAGAACTTCAACAATCAAGCAGGGATAAGTAATGTAAAGTGGATGCTCCCGATCTCGTAGGTCGCAAGTTACGCTGAGATCTGGATAGGTATAGTTAGACGTATTAAAAATATTGACCTTTACATCAGAATTCAAAACTCGACATTGATTACCTCTTAAGTGAGGATAAATCAACGTAAGAATGTTAATTGCGATCGCACCGTGATTTTGTGTGCCGCCACTCATGGCGTAGACATGCCCATCAATTAGCTCATGCCGTTCGAGCTGTTGGGCTTCCCACTCAAAATAGGCTTCCGGTGTAAAATGGGGCTGATTCTCTCTGGCGGCAACCATTCTTTTTCCCCTGGCATTTTCGAGCTAATTCTATTGTGCTTCAGGTCGATGAGAAAAGCATCAGCCAAGCGGCTAACTAGCTTCTGAAGAGGCGGCTGTATTGGGTTTCGTGGGTCATGCTGGCGATCGAGAGGCCCCAACCACAAGCAAACCAATCATCATCCGTATCAGCGGTGGCGAATTGCTGAATTTCAGTGATGGCGGCGGTTAAATCGGGCCATAAATTGAGTAATGTTTGCTGACCTTGGGTTTGACCGATCGGGATGGAACGAACCCCGGCACTCACCAAATTGCTAGCCCAAGATTGTAGATAGGCGGTCAACATTTCCGCATGGTTCAGTTGCCAATGGGCAGCCAAACTAGAAAAGGCGATCGCATAGTTCACCGGCTCCAAGTTCAGCGTCACTAAGGTGGTATCGGCTGGATTGAGATCCTTGGCCAAGGTGACCAACGATCGCCCCATTTGCCAACTTTGTAACCGCAATTCTTCCGTTTCTCGTAGGGCCGAAATCCATTGATTCCAGTGGTGAATGGAGTCCCGATCGCCCTGATCGATCGCCTGCCGAGCTTTCAGCAGGGCCGCCGCTTCCAGGCGAATGCTGCCCACCCGTAACTCCTGCCGCAACCAGTCGGTCAAATCGGCAGCCGATCGCACCTGGCCCTTGTCCACCAAGGTTTCGATCGCCTCGGAATAGCTAAAGGCTCCCACGGGCAAGGCCGGGCTAGCCAATTGCAACAGGGCAAGCGATCGGGACAGTGGCTCACTCATGGTGGTGGGAATGGGCGTGGTCGTGATGATGGTTGTGGGCGTGATGGGTGCGATCAACCATTGAATAGGCTCCTGGATCCGGCACAAAGGGAGCGATCTCCTCAATCACTTGGAGGCCGCGTCGTTCCAGCAAATCCTTCAGGGTGGGATCCGGCGCGAGCCGCAAATAGTCGATCGCGATTTCCAGCGGTGCATGGCGGTTGCCCAAATGATAGGCCGCTTGCAACAGGGACAGCCGATCGGGCGATCGCACCGTCAGCACCGGTTCCGGTTGCGCCACCACCCGGCAACCGTCTCCCTGGGCGGTGCGCAGTCGATCGCCCGGCCGCAGCACTGTGCCCCGGGCCAGTTGCAACCAAGCCACCGTCCCATCATCAAGGGTGACCTGTCGGCGCACCTTCACCCGATCCTCGGCCACCAAGGCCAACTGGCGCAGGCCATGATCGGCAGCGGCGGCATCCTGGGTTTGGGTCTCGGGCGGTTCCGGGCGATCGACCTGAATGAACACCCAGTGAGGCGGAATGGTGGACTCGGTTGGGGGATTGGGTTGTTGGGTCGAATTTCCCGAAGTCACAGGGGCTGCTCCATCAAAACCGGCTGCTTCATTCCCATTGTCTTACTCGATCGCGCCGCCTCTTGACTCTATAGCTTGCTAGAGAGAATAGAGTTGAGTTGTTAGTCAAGCTTGCCCTTGTGCAAGCAGGAGAACAAACCCATGACTCAACAGACTTCGACATCGCAATCATCCAAAGGTCGCCGCACGATCAAGCTTGTGGGTGCTGTGGCTGCTGCTTTGACCGTGATCGCGCCGACCGCTGCCTATGCCTCAAGCTGCGGTTGTGGTGGTTCCGGTTCCTGTACCTGCGGTGCGAACTGTACCTGCACGAATTGCGGCAATTAGGGTTGGCAACTCTGACACCGCTTAAGCTGGAGAGGATGTCAAAACAGCGTTGATGGTGACGGCCCCAACCGCGCGATCGTGGTCTGCCCTCAAGCCAAAGTTGTTACCTTGCGGGTTGCCTCGATCGACGAAGACAAGGGGCTTAAGCCCCTTGCCCCTACGACTACTCGTATCTTGCTAGTAGCCCCAGTTCCTGCTCAAACATCCTCTGAAAGCGGGTTTAGGAGCGATCGCCCATGACTGCCAAAACCATTGCCGCCAACACCTACGAAACGGATTACCACGGCTGGATTCAGCAGCAAGTTGCGTTGCTGAAATCCGGTCGTTTGGCAGATATTGATCTAGAAAATCTGATTGAGGAGATCGAGAGCTTGGGGGCATCGAAACGAGACGCACTCGTTAACCAGCTTGCACGCCTCTATCTGCATCTCCTGAAGTGGCACTATCAAGCTCACAGGCGATCGCGCTCATGGTCAATTTCGATCAAAAATGCACGGATCGAGATTGAAGACCTGCTAACCGATAATCCCAGCCTGAAAGCTCGACTATCGGAGTTCGTCGATAAAGCCTATGCGAAGGCTCGCAGGCAGGCGGAAGCTGAAACCGATCTGCCGATCGACCAGTTCCCAACCGCCCCAGTCTTGAACTTTGAACAGGCTATGACTATAGATTTTGCGGAATGGAGCGATCGCCCATAATCGCCCATAGCGTTAATTTCTGAATTGATTCCTGGTATGAGTAGATCATCCCTAGGGGGTGTCGTCAAATGAGCTAAAACCTGGATTCCATCGGGACGAGATCGTGGGGGGGCAAGGGGCTTAAGCCCCTTGTCTGGGGTGGTTAGGGTATGGAAGATCAACCATTTTTACTGGATCCCAGGCAATGACGACAGGCCCTAAGGTTTCAGTCATCATTCCGGCCTATAACGCGGCGGCCACTTTGCCCGAAACCCTTGCCGCCTTGCGATCGCAGACTTGGACAGATTGGGAAGCGATCGTGGTGGATGACGGCTCCACGGATCAGACGGGGGAGATTGCCCTGCAAACGGCTGATCCGCGAATTCGAGTGTTGCGCCAACCCAATGGGGGTCAAGCGATCGCCCGAAATTGCGGCCTGGTGGCGGCTCGGGGATCCCTGATTGCCTTTTTGGATGCGGATGATTGGTGGACGGCAACGGCCTTGGCCGATCGGGTGGCTGCCTTGGCGGACAACCCGGCCGCTGTGTTGGCCTACAGTTGGACGGACTATGTGGATGATGACAACCAACTGCGTCACCCGGGCTTTCGCGATCGCCATCAGGGCCAGGTGTTCACCGCCCTGTTGCTGAATAATTTCATTGAAAATGGCTCCAATCCCCTGATTCGTCGATCGGCCCTGGAGCAGGTGGGGGGCTTCCAAACGGAACTCATCCCGGCGGAAGACTGGGACTTGTGGTTGCGCTTGGCTGGGTTGGGTGAATTTGTGCTGATTCCCGAGGCCCAAGTGCGCTACCGAGTTTCGGATCGATCGTCCTCGGCCAATTTGCGGCGGTTGGAGCGGGCTTGTAATGCGGTGTTAGAGCGCCATTTGGCCAAGGCGGGGTCAAGGTCTCAGGCTTTGGGGCGATCGGCGCGATCGCGGTTTTATAAAGGCTTGGCCTGCAAAGCCCTGACGGCGGGGCCGCGCGATCGGGGGCGTGGGTGGCGATCGGCTCGGTTGCTGTTGCTGGCCCTGTGGTTTGGGCCGCACCTGTGGCGAGAATGGCGATTTTTGGCAATCCTCAGCGGCAAGATTGGCCTCACGATCCTGTTGGGGCCAACGCGGTTCGATCGCCTGTGGTCGCAATCGGGTGCGTCCAAATTCAGCTAACTCAAATCCGCAAGACCCAACAACTGGCTTCTCCTAAGCACTTAAGGACGTGGCGCGGGTTTCAATGGCCGCCAGCCGATCGAGTAGCGAAATCGACACATCGTAGGCCGCGCGATAGTCGGTTTGGCGGCTGGCCTGTTGGGAAATGGACTGATCGGGCAGCAATTCATCAATCAGCTCGCTGGCCAAAATCTCCAACATTTCCGCCAACTGTTTCACCTGTGGATAAACCGCGCGGGAAATGGAGGTTTGCGCCTCATCGCGATCGCCCTTTTTGCCCGATCGGGGTTTGAACTCCAGCCCCCCGGTGGCATCCTCCAACAACTCCAGCGTGGCCAGCAACTGCATGGTGGCTCGGTAGGCCTCCTTCAAGGACTCGTATTCCTCCTGGGGCGACTCCACCAACCCATCCGCCAACAGCGCCAACGTGCCAATCACCGCATTCAACCGCAACCGTCCCTCATAGGACAACCGCTCCACCAACACCACCGATCGCATCCGAATTTGTTCAATCAGGGGATGTCGCTCATCCTCCCAATGGGATTGCTGGACTTGCTCGATCGCCTCCGCCACCCGATCGCTGACTGTCGATCGCCACACATCTTCCGCCACATAGCGCTGAAACGCAGCCCCCTCTTGGGTGGCCGCATAGAGCGATGGCAACCGATTCAGGGCCCAAGCCATCACACTGCCCGGATCGAAGGCAATCTTCACCCCCTCCGCTTCCAGTGCGCCCAACTGGGAAACGGTTTCCTCCATCACCAGTTTTTCCATGGCGTTTTCGCAGCGCACGGGGGTTTTCGTGGCGCTTTCGGAAAACTGCACCGCATAAAGGCGAGCATAGTAACCCCGCTTGCTCAACAACTCCGCATGGGTTCCCACTTCCACCACCTGCCCCTTATCGAGCACGGCGATTTGGTCGGCATTTTGCACCGTGGACAGGCGGTGAGCAATCACGATCGTGGTGCGATCGCGGCTTAATTCGTTAATGGCCTGTTGCACCTGGCGCTCCGAGACCGTATCCAGGGCGCTGGTGGCCTCATCCAAAATCAAAATGTCGGGGTTGCGCAACAGGGCCCGGGCGATCGCAATCCGCTGCTGTTGGCCCCCAGACAGGCGCACCCCTCGATCGCCCAGCATGGTTTCAAACTGCTCCGGCAAATCCATGATGAAGTCATAGGCATTGGCTCGCCTGGCCGCTTCCATCACCGCCTTGTCTGTTAACTCCTCGCAGCCATAGGCAATATTGGCCCGCACCGTGTCGTTAAACAAAAAGGTGTCTTGGCTAACGATACCCATGGACTGGTGCAAACTGCGGAGGGAAAACGTGCGCAAATCCTGGCCATCGATCGTGATCCGGCCGCCCGTGGGGTCATAAAACCGAATCATCAAATCCGCCAGGGTGGACTTGCCGGCCCCTGAGGAACCAACCAGGGCCAGGGTTGTCCCCCGAGGAATGCGCAAACTGACCCGATCGAGCACCCGGCTTTTGTCGCGGCTGGGGTAAGCAAAGGACACATTTTCAAATCGAATTTCTTGCCGCAGACCGGGAAAGGGCACTGCCCCATCGGGTACAAAATGTTTGCCTTGGCGGCTTAAAAAACGCACCATGGCATCCACGGCCGCCGAGCAAAGGGCTAAGTTATTGAGGGCTTTCCCGAGGGTGGTGACAAAGGCAAAAACCCGCGAAATTAAGAATAGGTAAGTTAATAGAATGGCCGCATAGGCTTCGAGGGATCCGGGAAATACAAATCGCCCGATCCAGACGATCGAGAGCAACGAAGCCACCACCAAAAATTCATTGACCGAAGCCACAAAAGAGCTGAAGGTTTGGGAATATAAATCCACCCGTTGCCGCTTCAGCAATGTGCCCGTTAAGCGGTTATATTCCAAATCCTCGCTGCTGGTGGCCTTGATTAGTCGAATTCCCCCGATCGCCTCCAAAAGTTGACTGGTGTAAAGCCGGCTGAGCTGCACCCCCCGCTTGCCATATTCCTTGAGCTTTTTGGCAAATCGTTGGTTACTCAGTACCACCGACAGAGCAAAAATGCTGGAAATAATCGTGAGTTGCCAGGAAATGGCCACCAATAAACCAATGAAGGTGAGCAAGGTGACCATGGTGGCCACGATTTGCACCACGGTGTTGATTGTGCCCACGGCTCCGCTCATTTCCGAGCCAAGACGTTGAATTAAATCGCCAGCTTTGGTGCGGCTATAGAAATCCAAACCCACCCCAAGGAGCATCCGAATTCCTTGAAATGTGCCGTCATTTACCAAGGCCCGGGAGAGGTGGCCCCCAACGGCAGTGCTCAAAAAAGCCAGGATATTCTTAATCAGAATGGCTCCCACGATGGTGGCCACCATGGCAGCACCCCGCTGCTCTTCGGGCAAAGCATCAAAGGTGGAAAGAAGGTTGCGCACCAGCTCTGGGGCATCGGCTCCGAGGTCAATTTTGCGACCCAAAAAAGCCAGGATGCCCGGAACCAGAAGGGCAATGCTGACACCGTTAAAGATGCCGCTCCAGAAACTCAGAATCACCGTCCCAAGAATCCAAAGCCAATTGCGAAGGGCAATGGCAAACAGTAAACGGTTGCTGGGCGAAAGTTTCATGCCAAGGGGGCCAATCAACAGCGATTGAACAGGAGTTGAGCAGGGGTTAGATAGTGATCAAAGTGATCAAGCAGTGATTCCTTTGTTGCGGCTGACTGGCGGTTTCCTCGGGGCACTCTGTTGAAATCGTGACAGAAAAGGCAGGATCTAGGCGGCCCAGTTGGAGGTAAGTATTGTTACAGGGACGGCTTGAGGCAGGGAAACAGAAAAGCGGCGCGATCGAGTCCTGCGATCAAAGTATCGCGAAAAGTATCGCGAAACGTTCAGGTGCTGTGGCCAACGCGCCAATACTTTTTCGCCAATTTTTACCAATTTTCGCCAATATTTTCTATTGAATGACAATTAAATGGCGATTGGCCGGCGATCGCCCTGGGAAATCCCGAAGCGGCGCAACCCGTCTTGAAGAGGAGATTACGCTCGTGCTTCTGGACGCTGGCCATGCCCACTTTGCTGCCTATCCTGTCAAGTTTTGCCAGTTCCGGTTCGTCCTTGCTGGAGGTGTCGGGGGTTGCTCGGTCTGCCCGTCGATCGAGCCAGAATTTGACCGATCGCCCTCGGGCCAGCCGTTCGATCGCCCGTTCCGCTGCGGCCGGCAGTTGGAACCAAGAGCTATATCAACGGTTGCGGCTGTCCTTGGGGTTGGGGTTGCGGCGGCAGGTGTTTTTGGTGGTTTGTGATGATTTGCCCCTGCGCGATCGACTGGCGGGACGGTTGGCCCAGGAGTTGCCCGCACCGCAGCTCACCACCTTGCGCCTGGAACCCCATCAACCCACCCTCTCTGGGGCGATCGAGTCCCTTTCCGAAACCACGGTGCAACTGCTGGGGGTGGAACAACTGACCCGGCAAGCGGCCCGACTGCAACGGCAATTTTTAGCGGAATTGGAAGCGCTGGCCAGCAATTGGGCCAACGGAAATTTGAGTCTGTTGTTGTGGGTTCCCCGACCTTGGCTGTACACGATTCGGGAATCGGCTCCGCAGTTTTGGGCCTGTTGCACGGGCACGTTTGAGTTTGAAGGCCAGCCAACGGTATTGCTGAACCCCTTGTCGGGAGCCGATCGGGCAGCATCCTGGGTTGGGCGCGATCGGGGACGGCCGACCCTGACGGTGTTGCCCCGACCCCACGAAGGAGCCAAGCCGATTGTGCCGCCCTGTCCGCCCGCGCCGACGGTTTGGGAACGATGGGTGATGGAAGCCACGGCGGCCCGCGCCAAGGCTGCGGCCAAAGGAGTAGCGGCGGAGGTGGCCCGGGCCAGCTTGGAAACGGCGGCCCAATGCTATCAACGGGCGATCGACTGGGTAAAAACTCACGGGGAGCCGGCCGCCCTGCGATCGCTTTACTACGACCTGGGCGGAGTTTATGGCGATTGGGTGCGCTGGGGCGATCCGGCCTGGGCTTGGGAGCGGGCGGTGCTGGCCTACCGAGCGGCGATCGGGGATGGTTCCGGCGGCGATCGGGCTTGGCGAGTGGCGGCGCGAAATAATTTAGGTACGGCCCTTTGGAGTTGGGCCCGCTATGGCGACTCAGTGACCCGGTTGCAGGGGGCGATCGACAGTTACCGGGCGGCTTTGGCGGAATATGCAGAATCTTCGGGGGCCGAACCGGCCATCGGGCGATCGCATCCCGGTGATGAGCGCCTGCAACCCGACTTGCTCTATGGCACGGTGCAGGCGAATTTGGGAACCGCTTACCTAAACTTGGCCCAAGTGGATGCCCAAGAACAATGGCTGCTGCTGGCCGCCAGCGCCTTTGAAGCGGCCTTGCCCTATCGCAGCCCGGCCGATCGCCCCGCCGCCTATGCGGCCACCCAAAATAACCTGGGCACAACCTATTGGCAACTAGGGCGACAACTGCAACCGCTGGATCCCCAACGGCGGCGAGACTGCTGGCAACGGGCCGCCCAGGCCTATGCCCAAGCCCTGACCATTGACCCCACCATTCCCGTTGGGTTCGATCGCGCCGCCGCCGCCAGCCAACTAGCCTGGATTTACTTACAGTTGGGCATCGATTCCTACTTGCCCCTGACGGGGAGCGATCGGGCAGTCCAGCTCGATCGGGCCCTCGCGACCTACGTGCAGATTTTGACCGCCCATGGGGATCAGCCCCCCCTGCGCGATCGGGCCCTCAGCGGGGCGATCGCCACCATTCGCGCCATCTATCAACACCTGGGCCTTGAGGGCCAAAGCCGCGCCCTCTCCAGCATTCCCGGCCAATGGTTACCGGCCGTGATCGATCGCCTCACCCACTAAGCATTTGCCCTGCTGCCCCGAGCACCCAAGCACCAGAACACCCAATAAGCACCTACTCACCAGACAAGAGGTTTAAACCCCTTGCCCCCAAGGATCCGGTGGCCCCTGGGAATCTCGCAGCGGATGCTTGATCGATCGCCCTGGCCAACCCAAAAAAATGCGCCAAACCCAGGGGATGCTGTCCCGAAGTTTGGCGCGTCAACCATTCGTTATCAATCAGTTCTGAAGAAGCTCTGGATTAGAGGAGTCGCTTTGGCGTTCAAAACGCAACCCTACCCGATCGGCACACAAACGATTGCTAGACGATGGCGGTGCGAGGAGTGGAAACTATTTTTGGCACACCAACTTTTAGCACATTGCGGCCCGAGTCTTGCGAAATTGCAGGTCTCCTTTGGGCGCAAGCCCTGCCAAAACCTGGGTGAGTTCGATGCACCCTGAATGACCAGGTAGTTTCAAGATCGGGCGATCGCCCCTTACAGCGCACCCAGATAGGACAAGCCCAGGATCGTCCCCAACCCGAGAATGTGGCCAAAGCTCGTGGTGGCCAGCAGGGCCGGGAAGCCCATCCCACCGAACAAAGCAGGCGAGGGCAGGGCCGGAGCCGCACTGGGGTACTTAATCGAGTATTTGCCGATGGCGATCGCCAGCACATTGCAAGCAATCATTACCGCACCCACCTTCGGACTCCATTCGAGGGTCGTGGGTACAGCCGCCAGCAAGGATAAGGAAACGTTCAGCATAGATTCTGAAGGGGTGAAACGCCCGAAACACAGCAAATTTGAGGCTATCTTGAACCGAAACCTTGGGGAACGGTGGAGTTTGTTTGCAAGATTTAACGTTTCTTTGAAGAGTTCCAGCAATTCCTTAAGCGGCCTTAAGCGGCCCTGCGGATATTGCGAATCTGCCGATCCCCTATTCTGATCCCCCAGGCCCAATCGATCGCCCGAGATCGCCCGATCGCCCGCCCCCAGCCGCGCCCCAGACCGGTTTGGCCCTCGGATCCCCACGAAGGACAACCCCGCGTGGCACAATAGCCCCCGGATTCCCCATTCGCTTCAGTTCCCCATTAACCGGCTCAAGGCGCGATCGACCATGCAAGTCGTTAACCAATGGTTCACCCTCGGGCGCAATACCCTGCGCGATCGCCCCAATCTGCGCCATGTTTGCATCGTGGCCGCCCTGTTCGGTGCAGTGACCCTCATCCTGGGCTTGCACCGCTACTTCACCCTCTACGCCTCCTACGACCAGGGCATCTTTAACCAAGTTTTTTGGAATAACCTGCACGGGCGCTGGTTCGAGAGTTCCCTCTCCTCCTCCCTCTCCAGTGCCGTCAAACAAGATGGGCAAGCCGCCGAAGTGTTCTATCGCCGTCTGGGGCAACACTTCACCCCCGCCTTGCTCCTGTGGCTGCCGATCTATGCCCTCCATTCCCAGGCGGTCACCCTGGTGTTTTTGCAAGTGGGGCTAATTACCGCCGCTGGCTTTGTGTTGTATGCCCTGGCCCGGCAACACCTCAGTGGCCCCGTTTCCGCTTGGATTGTCACGGGCTACTACGCGGCCAACGCTGTCATTGGCCCCACCTTTTCCAACTTTCATGATCTGTGCCAAATTCCGCTCTTTTTCTTCACCATTTTGTTGGCCATGGAAAGGCGAATTTGGTGGTTGTTTTGGCTAGTGGCAGGCCTCAGTTTATTGGTGCGTGAAGATCAAGGAATTGGGTTATTTGGCATCGGGGCTTATATGGTCTTGAGTCGTCGGTTTCCATCCCAAGGATTGGGGCTTTGCACCCTGTCGTTTCTGTATGTGGTGACCTGTACCAATGTATTCATGCCCTTCTTTTCGCCAGATATTTCCAAACGATTCATGATTGAGCGTTTTGGGCAATATGTGGGAGATGAGGAGGCTTCCTCGATCGACATTTTGAAAGCCATGCTGACCCAGCCTTGGCTATTGATTTGGGAGCTAGTGAATCCGCCCTTTGAAACCTTGAAATATTTGGCAGGTCATTGGTTGCCTTTGGCTTTTGTGCCGGCCCTGTCTCCCGCCAGTTGGATTATTTCTGGGTTCGGGTTGTTGAAGATTTTCTTGCAACAAGGGGAATCGGCCCTGTCCATTAACATTCGCTACGCAATCACGATCGTACCGGGGATGTTTTATGGGGCGATTTTGTGGTGGAAGTCCCATGGCGATCGATTCAAACAACCGAAATTTCGGCGGTTTTGGGCCGCTTGCATTGCCCTCTCACTGCTGTTTTCCTTCACGTCCAATCCCCATCGAGTTTTATATTTTCTAATTCCCGATTCGGTGCAGCCTTGGGTTTATGTGTCGCTGCCGGAACAGTGGAGCCATGTGGGCCATGTGCGCAAGGTTTTGGCGCAAATTCCTGAGGATGCGAGCATTGCGGCCACCACCTATTTGGTTCCCCCTCTTTCCAGCCGCCGAGCGATTATTCGCCTCCCTTGGACGGAAATTCGCCGTGATGATCAACAGGTTTATTCCGCTGATTATTTGGTGGCGGATACTTGGCACTTAGCCCGCTATCAGGTGGCTTTCAGCAAGGAACGGGGGGAGTTGCGGGAGTTTGTGCCCTTAGCCGATCGCACGTTGGCCCAAGGTCAATATGGGGTGCAAATGGTGGAAGATGGGGTGGTTTTGCTGAAGCTCAATACCCCTTCGGATCCGGCGGCTTTGGCTGCTTGGAATCAACGACGATCGGAGCTATTGCCGCTGATTCAACCCACCCAATCTTAAAGGATGTCTGAAAGGAAGGATGTCTGAAAAGTGTCTGGAAGCACTGGCTAAATACCAGTCGTCGCAGGGGCAAGGGAACACCAGCAGTCGGGGAACAAGAGAACACCAGCAGTCGGGGAGCAAGGGGCTTAAGCCCCTTGTCTTGGTTGACTTGTGTTCGTTGCCTTGTGTTCGTTGATTAATTGGGTCAGTTGCGGATCACTTTTGGCTGTTCAGACATTCTCAACGATGGCTGAATTGGGGATGCAAATACAGGAGGAAAATCGATGGCAATTCGGATTGGCAATGGCTATGACATTCATCGCCTGGGGCCCGATCGGGACTTGATTTTGGGCGGCATCAAAATCGATCACGAGTTGGGGTTGGAAGGTCACAGCGATGCGGATGTGCTGACCCACGCAATTATGGATGCGATGTTGGGGGCCCTCAGCTTGGGCGATATTGGTCACTACTTTCCGCCCACGGATCCCCAGTGGAAAGGGGCAGACAGCCTGAAGCTCCTGACTCAGGTCAACCAGCTCCTGCGCGATCGGGGTTGGCAGGTCAGCAACATTGACTCGGTGGTGGTGGCGGAACGGCCCAAGCTGAAACCCCACATCAACGCCATGCGATCGCGCCTTGCAGAAGTTTTGGGCATTGAACCCGATCGCGTTGGCGTGAAGGCCACCACGAATGAAAAATTGGGCCCCACGGGACGCGAGGAGGGCATCTGTGCCTATGCCGTGGCTCTCTTGGAAACCGTTGCTTAGGGGATGTCTGAGGCCGGTTGCGATGGCTAGCGGGGATTGGCGGGCGCTGCGTTGGGGCTGGGGTTGGGCTGAATTTGGGGTTGGGCTGGCTGGAAGGGTTTTTGCTTGCTGTCCATGATCGGCCGCACCAGGGCAAAGCTAATGCCAAAGGCCGTCATGGCAATCAGGGCGATCGCCAAAATGGGCCAAATGCCAGAGCTGGACTCGCCGGAGCCGCCGTTGGGGGTCGATCGCCCAAAGTTGCCCAAGCCTCCCAGCCGGGTCGATTGTGGTTCGTTGGCGGCTCCATAGAACTCTGCCATGGGTTCCAAGTCCGGCAAAGCGTTCCAATCGCTCACGGCCGCTTGCTGGAACGGATCTCCCGCGATTGGGGCGTTGGGGGCCCAGGCGGGCTGGGGCGGCATGGCAGCGATCGGCGGTGGCGGGGCGATCGGGGCGCTGGGCGCAACACTCAGGGGATTGGGATCTAAGGGGCGTGGGGCATCCTGGGGCGTGGCGTTGGCCCGCAGGGTGGCCACGGCTTCCGCCAAGGCATCCAAGTCCGATCGCAGGTGATCGCGCTGTTGGGTCAGTTGGGCATTGTGCTTTTGCACCGCTTCCAACATGGCGCGGGTAGCTTGCAGCTCCGAAGCCAATTGGCGATAAACCGCCACGGGAATTGTGCCTTGGGAACCGCTTGGCCCGGACGACACAAGGGACTTCGGCGAAACGTTGCTATCCATAGCTCAACCCAACCCAACGTTGAATAACGGCAAAGACTCCCGGCCATTATCAACGATCGCCCTTAGGATCGACTCCCCAATCTGGGTTGTGGACTGGTGCAATGTGGATTTCCCGATCAGGCTGGGTTGATCGCGCGGCCGATCGCCCGTGGCCTAAATGGGGCTGGTTGGCTGGAGTCAGTCCATCAAGTTTTGTAAACTGTTCTCCAGTCTCGCAACCTCACAGAGCCACAGTTATGAGCCAAGCTACCGCCGACACCGCCCACGAACCCGTGAAATACGGTGAGCGCCAAATTGAAGAAGGACAATTGATCACCTTCCCCAATCCGCGGCCGGGTCGGATCTATCATGTGCAAATTAGCTTGCCGGAATTTACCTGCAAATGCCCCTTTTCCGGCTATCCCGACTTTGCCAAAATTTCGATCGACTATGTGCCCGATCAAAAGGTTGTGGAACTGAAGGCGATCAAGCTCTATATCAACAGCTACCGCGATCGCTACATTTCCCACGAAGAATCCATTAACCAAATTTTGGACGACTTTGTGGCAGCCGCTGATCCGTTGGAAGCGACGATCGTGGGTGATTTTAACCCCCGTGGCAATGTCCACACCGTGGTGGAAGTGCGCCACCAAAAACCCGCCCAAGCCTAGCCCCATTTCGGAGTCGATCGCGTGAGCCAACCCTGGCGACAAATTACCCAACAACCCTGGGGATCCATGGCCGGTGCGGCGGCCCTCAGCCTTGCCCTGGCCATGGCGATCGACCAAGGGGTGATTATCTTGGCCGAAGCCTGGCCGCCTCTCGCAGCGGGGTTGATGGGGTTAGGATCCTGGTCAACTTTTTTAATCCTGGCGATCGGGCTGGGTGTGGGAGCCTTGGCGGTGCATTGTGCCGAGCGGCTGTTTCCGCAAGTGCGACTCAATGGGGGCAGCCTGTGGACGTTGGTGGCCTGTGTGGGGGGCGAGCTGGGTCTGTTGAGCTTGTTGCCGTTGCCGGTGTTGCTGATTTCCTTCAGCGAGCTGATGGTGATGGCAATTTTAGTCGGTGTGTTTTGGCGGGGCCGTGCCCACTGGCAACGCTTTTAACCGAACTGGCGACCGGCCCTCAGTCTCCACAAATACTAGTGTTTTGCCAGTGTCCCAAGTAACCTCTCAGACATCCTCTAAGTTCTTGGATCCGTTTTCCAAAGCACCATAAAAGCGCCACTGCTATTGGTCAGCTTCACCAGGCTAAAGAAGAAAGTAATACCACCGGTATTTTTAGCCATGAACAATTTAGATCCGCCATAGTTGGGATCCATTTCTGTGACTTCAAATCCCAGTTTCTGCGACAGGGTTGGCTCAATGTAATCCGAGTAGGCAGCATTGGCGGACATTTGGGGAATTGCCAGCGAGGCAAAGGCCCCGCGATCGACCAAAATTTGGCCATCAGCTCCCACAAAATCCCCATAAACTCCCTCAGGAATGGTTTCAGGAATACTGACCATAAATTCCTGAAGCGTAGCCTCATCATTAGTGCCACTTTCCAGCAATTTAGCCAGAATTTCTTTGCTTAATTCATCCACTAATCCCTTGCCGCTGCCGGTGCTGTCGCCGCCCACTTGATTCACGGGGGGCGTGTTGACCGGCGGCGTATTGGCTAAGGGATCTTCGCCTTGGGGATCGGGTTTTGGGGTGGGTTCAGGCTTATTTGTGGGGGTTGGTTTGGCTGGCTCTCTAGGCTCAGGTTTGGGTTTGGGCGGCGTGGCTACCAATGCGGCCGATCGCCTGGGGGGCGTGGCTTTGGGCTTTTGGGGCTTCGGTTTTGGGGGTTTGGGCTTGGCGTTTTTGGGTTTTTGAGGCTTGGGTTTTGGCGGAGCGGCGCTTAATTGGGAAACCTTAATCACTTCCTTGGGGGGCTGTTTTTCGGCTTCAGTGCGATCGGGTGTGGGCAACATCAACACCGCCACATGCAGCCCGATCGCCACAAACAGCAATGGCCGATTGCAGAGGTTCAGCAAATAAGGAATCGATCGCTGAATCTGTTTCCACTGGTTGGCAGCCCAGGGTAGGGAGTCAAGTTTAAAGTTCAGCATTGGTGAAGAACCCATGGGAGGCGATCGTCCAAGTGAGTAATGGCAACCGGTCTAAATAGCAATCAAAATCAAAATCAAAGTCAAAATCAACGCTAGTTAACAGTTGAGCAATGAATGCTTCAGATCTCAAAATTCTTTAGCCAACACTGCCCGATAAATAGGATTGGGTCAGTGGATCTTGTGGTTCAGCAAAAAGCTTTGTCGTTTTTTGAAACTCCACGAGTTTTCCCAAATACATAAAAGCGGCATAGTCTGAAAATCGTGCTGCCTGCTGCAAACTGTGGGTCACAATCAAAATCGTGACTTGGGCTTTCAGTTGCCGCATCAATTCTTCAATATGGGCCGTGGACATTGGATCCAATGCAGAGGTTGGCTCGTCAAACAACACTAAATCGGGGTTGGTTACGAGGGCACGAGCAATACAAAGTCGTTGTTGTTGACCACCGGAAAGGTTAAAAGCTGGCTCTTTCAAGCGATCTTTTACCTCATGCCAAAGGGCGGCTGACTTGAGCGCCGCTTCCACCTTTTCGTCTAAGTCCGATCGCTGAGTGCGACCCTGAACCCGTAAACCGTAGGCTACATTTTCATAAACCGATTTTGGGAAAGGATTTGGCTTTTGAAAAACCATCCCAATTCGCATCCGCACCTCGATCGGGTCAATGGTGGGACTGAGAATATTGTGTCGTTGATCTAAGAGAATTTCGCCCCGATAGCGATTGTTAGGATATAGGTCATGCATTCGGTTAAAACACCGCAATAGGGTTGTTTTACCGCACCCCGAAGGCCCCATGAGGGCCGTAATTTGCCGATCGGGAATCGCAAGGTTGATATCGTTCAGAACTTGGGACTGACCGTAGTAAAAATCAAGCGATCGCACTTCGGCTTTAATGGGAAATTGGCTATCAAGTCGCTGCATAGTCTGTGAACTACTGGTTACCATTTGATTCCTTGACGCAGACGATAGCGGAGATAAATTGCAAAGCCATTCATCAGCAAAGTCATGGTCATTAACACTGTGCCTGCTGCTGCCGCGTTGACCTGAAATTCAGGATTGGGCCGAGAAACCCAATTGAACATTTGAATTGGCATCACGGTGAAGGGAGAATTCAACCATTCCCAGGACACAAAAGGTGGTTTGCCTTGAAAAGGAGACTCGGGCAAAAAGGCAATAAAGGTTAAAGCACCAATCGTAATCAAGCTGGAGGTTTCACCAATTGCCCGCGACAAACCAATGATGGTTCCCGTCAAAATGCCCCCGATCGAGTAGGGCAAAACATGATGCCAAATTACTTGCCATTGAGTGGCTCCCACCGCATAGGCCGCCTCGCGAATCATTTGCGGAATCGATCGCAAGGACTCCCGCGTGGTCACAATTACGATCGGCAAAATCAACAGTGCCAGCGTGCAACCAGCCGTTAAGACACTACGCCCAAACTTGAACTCATAAACAAACACACCCAAGGCCAAAAGGCCATAAATAATGGAAGGAACTCCAGCTAAGTTGGTGACGTTTATTTCAATCAATTCTGAAAGCCAATTTTTGCGCGCATATTCTTCCAAATAAATACCCGCCGCCACCCCGATCGGCACTGCCACAATGGCCGTAACCGAAATTACCAACAAACTGCCAACCCAAGCGGCTAAAATGCCAGCACGTTCTGGGCGGCGGCTGGCAAAAGCCGTGAAAAATTCCCAGGTACTGAGCCTTGGCCAGCCACTCATGGCCATATGAATAATCAAGGCTGCCAGGGTGAACAATGCCACCATAATTGCCACCAAGCCCATCACCATAAAGCCCAAATTCAGCAGCTTACGTTGATGGAGTTGGTGACCCAGTTGGGGTGTAATGAGGTCTGAAAACTTGGCAGCTAACATCAGTAACGCTCGCGATAACGTTTTGTCAGTAAGTGACCAATAATGTTCAGGACAAGGGTTAAAAGAACCAGCGTTAATCCTGCGGCAAAAATGGTTTGATATTGCAAAGTGCCGTGGGGCAAATCGCCCATGCTGACCTGCACAATGTAGGCCGTGATCGTGGCAGCTTGCTCAAAGGGATTGAAGGTGAGGGTGGGTTGCAAACCAGCCGCGATCGTCACGATCATGGTTTCCCCCAAGGCGCGGGATGTGCCCAAAATATAGGCGGACATAATCCCAGAGATGGCCGACGGAAACACCACTTTCAACGCCGTTTGAAGCTTGGTTGCCCCCATGGCATAGGATCCCTCGCGCAGGGTATTGGGCACGGCTTGCATGGCATCTTCACTGATGGAACTAACCAGCGGAATAATGGCTAATCCCATGACTGCGCCCGCGCTGATCATGTTGAAACCGGGGAGCCAAGGAAGCACCTGTTGCAATAGGGGCGTGACCACCAACAGGGCAAAGTAGCCATAAACAACGCTGGGCACACCGGCTAACAATTCCAGCAGTGGTTTTAGAATTTCGCGCACTGTGGCGGGTGCAAATTCACTGGAATAAATGGCGATCGCAGTGCCGAAGGGAATGGCAATCAGCAAAGCCACAAAGGTGGTGGTTAAGGTTCCAGACAGCAGCGGCCAAATGCCATATTTGGGATCGCCAAACAGGGGAGTCCAGCGGGTTCCAGTGATGAATTCCCAAAGGGAAACTTGCTGAAAAAACTGTAGGGATTCACCCACCAAAACGTAAAGAATGCCGAGCAGGGTGGCGATCGAAGAGAGGGCCGCCAGCAACAGCAACAGTTCGATCGCCCGTTCAGTCCAGCGCTGTCGATCGCGCGATCGCCGCCAAGGGTTGAGGGGAGTTGAATCTCGCAAAGCCATAGGTCTTGATATCAAAGGAGCAAGCGATCGACCCCATTGGCAGACCGCTTGCCCCAGTTCATTCGGTTGGATTCGCCCAAGCGCTGGGCCACCGTTGCGATCGACCCATGATCCCCGGCGGGGTTCGATCGATCCACAGTTGCCCCGAGTCGCCTGCTATCTCAGCGATTTGGCCTACAGGCCCGCCCGCAGCGGCTTGCGGCCCACTTCCCGTTGGCTCAAGCGCTGGGTCGCCGCTCGGTAGTCCGCATCCGGCAGCGGCACGTAGTCCACTTCCCGCACCAGACGAGTTGCATTCTTCAGGTAAAACTCCGAAAACTCGCGCACCTCAGCGCGATCGAGCGCCGACTTCTTCACATAGATGTAGATGGGGCGCGACAGCGGCTTATAGGTTCCGTCATTCACCGTTGCCACGGCCGGCATCACAGCGCCCTTGCCCGAGTCAATGGCCACCGCCTTCACGCGGCTCTTGTTCAGGTCATAGTAGGCAAAGCCGAAATAGCCCAAGGCGTTTTGATCGCGCGAAACACCCTGCACCAACACGTTGTCATCTTCGCTGGGCGTGTAGTCCGTGCGGCTCTTGTTGTCCTTGCCCAAAATCACTTCATTGAAATAATCAAACGTGCCCGAATCTGCACCAGGGCCAAACAGCGTGAACTTCACATCCGGCCAACCGGGACGAATTTGGCTCCACTTCGTAATTTTTCCTTCCGCAGCCCCTTCCCACATGGCCTTCAATTCTGCGGTGGTCATGCTGGCGGCCCAGGTGTTGCGGGGGTTCACCACCACCGTCAGCGCATCGTAGGCGATCGGCAGCTCCACGTACTCAATTCCCTTAGCGGCGCAAGCCTGTTGCTCGCTTTCCTTAATTGGCCGCGATGCGTTGCTGATATCCAATTCACCGTTGCAGAACTTCTTGAAACCGCCACCGGTTCCCGAGATCCCAACCGTCACCCGCACAGCTCCCCGCTTGGAAGCTTGGAACTCTTCGGCCACCGCTTCCGTAATGGGGAACACCGTGCTCGACCCATCAATGGCGATCGTGTTGTTCTGGGACTGAGCGGCTTGGGTACCCCAGTTCGTAACAAATGCCAGCGCTGCCACTGCTCCGGCCAAAATCGCGCTCCGACGACGCAACTTCGTAGAGATCATAAACACTTCACTCCAGCACAAAGATTGATTACGAACACCAGCAACCCATCCCAAGACCCGGCCCGCAGCCGTCAGTCAATGTTCAAGCCCTGCCCCAATAGCAAAACCTTAAAACCATTGGTGATTGAAACTGCTGGCCCAGATCTTGGCCGCACTCAATTGGTGCGGAATCGATGCAGTATTTTGTGTGATGCCAATAGAGCATCGACATTGCCTTGGATTGGCTTGCGATTCATTGAAAATTTGCTGGCAATTGAATCACCGACTCAACACTTGTCTGCCTGAAGTGGGTGATCAAAAGCAAACAAATTTCAAGAGGTTGTTAAAAAATTCCAACTTAGCAGCCTCATTATTTCGGAAATCGGTTATTAGAAGTCTTCTATTGAATTAAGAATGGGTTAAAGAAAATTTAAAATCATTCTGATTCGTTCTGAAATCCTGACAGAGTGACCAAAAATCGCGCAATTTTGCGTCTTATTCAAAAATTTAATTGCATTTAAACTTTTCTTAATTTAAACAAGATTGACTTTAGGCAGAAGCAATTAAAAACAGCTTTGAACGCTTAAATGGATTGATTAAGGTGCTCAATCAGCCCTCAATAGTCACATTCCAAGCTAAAAATCTGTGCTAAAAATCTGCATGACGAAATAGAATCGCCTGAGTTAAGGGCAGTTCACGGGCGACTGTCAAAGCAGATTCGAGAGCTTTTTTCACAATTTTTCCAAATCAGAACACTTCCAAAGTTTTCATACGATACCTAGAAAGCACTTCAGAAAGCATTTTAAAAAAGCATCCTAGAGAGCATCTTTCAAAAACTTCTCTTCTAAAAATTGCCGAAAAATCGCAAGCCAGTTTCAGAATTTAATTTAACTGTGTTGATAAAATCCAGATTAGTTCTGGCTATTTTTGTTTTTCTTCTTGCATTAATTTTCCGACTTTTCTTACATTGTATTGACGATTTTCCTGATTTTTCTTGCATTGTATTGACGAGTTGATCAGTGAATTGATTGACCTGTGAATCAATGACACGAATGAACTGATAAATAATTGGTATTTTCTGATATTTTGTGATCGATTACGGACTCTGCCACCGTACTGAACCGATCAGGCGAGGGCCGTGAGTTAAGGGTGCGATCGAACCTTGCAGCTACCCAGGAATCGGTTAGGACATCGATCGACTGACCAAATCGACTAACCAATGGGATGCTTGGGGCTGGTGGGGGCGATCGAGCGGGATCAATGGGAATCGGCAACGCTAGGTATCACAACGCTTTTGGGTTTTAGGGCGGCCATGTCTCAGGTTTTTGATTTGCTGGTGAAAGGGGGGCCGGTCATGTGGCCCCTGCTGGGATTGTCGATCGCGACAGTGGCTGTCGCTCTCGAACGGGCGGTGTTTTGGGTGCGGTTAATGGCCCAGGAAGATCGGATTGTCCATGACGTGTTGGCGGCGGCCAAATATAACTTGGAGGATGCGGCGGCCACGGCTCGCGATGCCCAAGCGCTCCCGATCGGGCGATTTTTGTTGGCTCCCTTGGCGCTGAACCAGCCCACCCCGGAAACGTTTAATTTGGCGTTGGAAACGGCCGCCGAACGGGAATTCGTGAAAATGCGGCGCGGCGATAAATTGCTGGAGACGATCGTGGCCGTTGCGCCCTTGCTGGGATTGCTGGGAACGGTGACAGGACTCATCATCACCTTTGATAATTTGAATATTGGTGGCGGCGGCGACACCAAGGCCGCCACGGCCGCCGCCGCTGGGATCGGTGAAGCCCTGTTGACCACGGCCTTTGGCATGATTGTGGCGATTATGGCTTTGGTGGTGTTTCGGGTGTTGGTGGTGCTGCAATCTCAGCAAATTGACTATTTCACCGAGGTGGGCAGTCGCTTGGAGCTGATCTATCGCCAGGTTTGGTATGAACCCCTGTTCCCCACGCCAGACTTGCCCAGCGGTGGCGGTCGATCGCACGGTGGGGAACGGCCAACCCATGGGTTCGACCCTTTACCCTATGCCGATCGCCCGCCGTCGTTGGTGGATTAGGAGTGGATTAGGACAGGAAACCAGGCCCCATGCGACCCAAGACCCGATCGGCCAATCAGCTCCCAGATGTCAACCTCGTGCCAATGATGGACGTGTTGATGACGGTGCTCACGTTCTTTATTTTGGTGTCCATGACCCTGACCGGGGCGCAGATGCCCAACGTGCAGTTGCCCAAGGCCAAAACCTCAGCGGCGGCGACGGTTCCTAAGGATCCGCTGCTGGTGGGGCTAGACCAAAAAAAACAGATTTTGCTGAATGACAAACCGGTGACCCCAGCAGAATTGGATCAAGCCGTGGCGGACTATTTTGCCAAACAGCCGGATGGGATGGTGGTGTTGAAGGCCGATCGCACCTTGCCGTTTCGATCGATTGAAGAAGTCTTGACGCTCCTGAAAGCCGTGGGGGGCGATCGGGTCGGTCTTTCCTTCGAGCAGGGTTAGCCGGTTGGTTTTCCGGCCGCTGCCTGTCGCTTCCGTTGATTAACCCTTGTCCTCGGCACTCATGCCCCCCTCAACCGGAGTGGATCCCCAACCATGCGATCGCGCAATCGACAGACTCACCACAAGCCCCCGGAAGTCAACCTTGTGCCGATGCTGGACGTGTTGATGACGGTGCTTACCTTTTTCATCATTTTGTCCATGGTGTTGGGCAGCCAAAACAGCCTGGAGGTGAACCTGCCCGCCAGCGGTGAGGATGCGCCTGCGGAACCCGACCAGGGGCCACCGCCACCGCCTTTGTTGATTAAGCTGGATCGCCAGGGACAAACGGTGGTGCTCGATCGCGCCATTCCCAAGGATCAACTCAAGGCGGATATTCAGAACTACCTCAAGAATCCCAAGGGCGTGGTACTGATTCAGCCCGATCGCAACTTGCCCTACGAGAAGGTGTTGCAGTTGGTCAGTGAGCTGCGGGCTGCCGGCCCCGATCGGGTCACCCTGGCGATCGGGGAGGAATGGGCAACGCCTGCGGAGAATGCCCCGGAAAGCGAAGCCGCGTCGAATGCGGAAGCGGCCGCCCCGGCGGAAGATGCCACCAACGAGGCCAACAACAACGAAGCCGCCGAGGCAGAAACGGCCCCAGCGGCTTCGACTCCCGGCCGAGTGCTCTCGGATGTGCCGGACGTAACGAACGATTAGGGAAATCGGCCCCTAACGTCGGGCCCCCAAGAACGAGGGTGTGAGGTTCAGGTTTTCGGGCCCCCAGGCGGGAAACCAATTGGCCAGCAGCCGTTGATAGAGCCAAGCGCCTCCCACTCGCATCACGATCGAGGGATGAAACAGGGCTTGGGGCGAGAGGATCATGTGCTGGATTTTCCAGACAATCTCATGGATGTCCTTGTGGGCATCGGTGAGATGCAAAACTCGCTCCAGATAAGCTTGCATCCAGCGTGTGGGGCGATCGGGCCGCGGCCCTTCGGTGGCAGGCCAACGCAGGTCTTCCCCGGTGGCCATCAACCAAGGCAACTGAATCACGCGGGCCAACTCTTGCCGGAACAGGTGGGTAAATTGTCCCCAATCTAGGCCCAGTTCCGATTGGGACCGATCGAGACAATCACCCAAGGTCACTGCGCCGAGGGCAGCCCCAGTCATCCCCTGGCCATAGAGCGGGTTGAAGGTGCAAACCGCATCCCCCAACAGGGCCAGCCCGATCGGGAACGTGGTCAACTGTTCGTAATGTCGCCAGCGGTTGGCCGTGCCCCGATAGAGCTTGATGTCTGAAATCGGTTGCGCCGAGGCGATCGCCCGCGCAATGGCCGGATCCCGCAAGCTACGGACAAAGGCCAAAAACCCTTCCTCATCGGCCGGCGGATAGTCGCCATTGGTTCCCGAAACCGTCACCACCCAGCGGTTACCCTCCACCGGATAGAGCACCCCGGCGCGGGGTTGGTGGGGCGGCTTGGCCCACAGCAAAATCGATTTCCAGGTGTTTTCCGGATCCTGAGCCACCTGGGCCAAATAGTCGGCGGGCATTTGATACCAACGGCTGGCGTAACCCAACTTGGCATCGATCGTCACTTCCGGAACGGAGCCATAGCCCAACTGTTGCAGCCAGCGGGGCATTTGGGAATTGCGCCCCATGGCATCCACCACCAATTGGGCCCCCAAGAGGGTTTCCGTGGCCAAGGTGCTCACCAGGTTTTGGGCAGAGTTCCCTTCCAGGCGCACCCCCGTGACCCGATCGCCCGCCACCACTAACCCTTGAACCGCGACCCCCGACATAAAGATCACGTTGGGAATTGCCTGTAACCGTCGCCGCACCAAGCTTTCCAGGAGCGATCGGCTGCTGGTGCGGGTCACCAAATCCGACGAAACCCTTGGATTCCAACTGCCGAGGCCCATCATGGCGCAGTCTGCTGTCCAGTTAACCTCCACGGCTCCGGATGTGGCCAAGTCATTGGCGAATCCAGGAAAGAGCGATTCCAAAATCTGCTGTCCCCGAGCCAACAGCACATGCACATGGTCAGCCTGGGGCGTGCCAGGGCGACGATTGCACCAGGTTTCGTCCGGGGTTTCCGGTCGTTCCCAGGGGGTGGGCAGGGGGTCTCGTTCCAAAACCAAGACGGTTTGGAAGCGATCGGCCAAAACTCGGGCGGCCAACAGACCCGCCAAACTTCCGCCGAGGACAATGGCGCGATCGGGCTGCGAGTGGGTGGCCGCCGCCTGATCCATCACCGGATTCATCCACAATTGGCTATGGGCTGTAATCGATCGAAGAGTAGACAACAGCATCGGACGCACTCGCAGGGTGTAAAGCAGCGTTGCAATACACTTCGCAAAATCAAGTGCCCAATCCGGAGTTTCTCTGCTGTTCAGCCAATCCACGAACTGGAATGCGCATCTGATCAACTGCGGTATTAAAATCGGCCTAGACCCGCCATGCAAACCATGCAAACCCTGTCTCCTTCGCCTGCCCCGCTCGCTTTTCGATCGAGCCGTCCCGTTGTGGCCGCCATCGACATCGGCACAAACTCCATTCACATGGCAATTGTGCAGGTGGATCCCAGTTTGCCCGCCTTCGACATCATTTCCCGCGAGAAAAGTACGGTGCGGTTGGGTGAGCGCGATCCCAAAACCGGTGATTTGACAGAGGTGGCCATGGATCGGGCGATCGCCGCCCTGCAACGGTGCTATGACCTGGCCCTGAGTTTGCAGGTGGATGAAGTGATTGCCGTGGCCACCAGTGCCGTGCGGGAAGCCCCCAACGGCCGGGACTTTTTGCGACGGGTGGCGCGGGATGTGGGCATGAAAGTGAATGCGATCGCCGGGCCCGAAGAAGCCCGCCGCATTTACCTGGGGGTGTTGTCGGCCATGGAATTGGATGGCAAGCCCCACGCCATCATCGACATTGGCGGTGGCTCCACGGAGTTGATTTTGGGGGATGGGCGCGAACCCCTTTATCTCAGCAGCACCAAGGTGGGGGCCGTGCGGCTCACCACAGAATTTGTCCGCACCGACCCGATCACGGACATGGACTACGAGGCGCTGCGGGCCTATGCCCGGGGCATGTTGGAGCGGGCGGTGGAAGAGTTGCATGGGGAACTGGTCAAACATCCCCTCGCGGATCAACTGACCCTGGTGGGCACGTCGGGCACGGCGGAATGCTTGGCGGCCATCCATGCGGCGGACACCACGGGCTATGTTCCCTCCCCGTTGCAGGGCTGTGAGTTGCCGTTGGCGGCCCTGCGAGAATGGGTCGATCGACTGCGCCGCATGGACATTGAGGAGCGATCGACCCTGCCGGAAATGAGCGATCGGCGGGCGGAAATTATCCTGGCCGGAGCCGTGGTGTTGCAAGAGGCCATGGATCTGTTGGGGGTCGATCGACTGGTGGTGTGCGAGCGATCGCTCCGGGAAGGCGTAATCGTTGACTGGATGTTGCAGCACCAACTGATTGACGATCGCCTGCGGTTCCAAAGCTCCGTGCGCGAACGCAGCGTTCTGGCGTTGGCCAAAAAATATCAGGTGAACCTACCTTCCGCCGAGCATGTGGCTGCCATGGCTCTCACGCTGTTTGACCAAACCCAAGGTCTCTTGCACAACTGGGATGACAATAGCCGCGAGCTGCTGTGGGCCGCCGCCATCCTGCACCAATGTGGTCATCACGTGGGCCACGATGCTCACCACAAACATGCCTATTACCTGATCCGCCACGGGCAACTGCTGGGCTACACGGAAACGGAAATTGAAGTGATTGCCAACCTGGCCCGCTACCACCGCAAGAGCGCTCCCAAAAAACGCCACGAGGGCTATCAGGCCCTGGCCGGCAAGCGCTATCGGCAAATGGTGGACGAGCTGAGCGCCATTTTGCGCCTGGCCGCAGCTCTCGATCGCCGTCAAATTCAAGCGGTGCGCCGGGTGCAATGCCAGTTTCGGCCCCCCAGTCGCGAATTTCGATTGCTGTTGGAACCGGCCGATCGCCACGATGACTGCGCGATCGAGCGGTGGAGCCTGGACTGTGAATGTCCGATCTTCGAGACCCAATTCAGTGTGGATCTGGTGACGATCATGGAACCCAGCGGTTGCTAGTCTTGGGGCCGCCGCCACTTATCCAACTGACCAACCGAAAAAACCAACAATAAAACCCTAAAACGCAAAGCCTTCGGGATCCGGCAACGGCGGCCCCAAATCATCCTCACCATCCACCGGGGCATTATTCTCGCCGGCCCCCTCGCCACTGGCCAGCATCGTTTCCTCCGCCGCCAACTTCTCCGCCAGCGGCACAGATAACGCATCCTTGTAGCGCAAGCTGGAATCCGTTTCCTCGGGAATCGGCATGGCTTGGAGCTGGGCGATCAAATCGGCCGGGGCCGAGTTCACCGTTTGGGAGCTGTAGCAGATAAAGAAATCAAACGAAAAGCCCCCCAACCGCAGTCGATCGCCATCCCGCAACCGATGGCGACCCCGCACCAGCCGACCGTTAATGAAAGAGCCGTTGGTGCTGCCCAAATCCACCAAATAAAAACCCCGGCGCGGAATGTATTGAATCACCGCATGACGACGGGAGAGGCGCTGATCGGGAATCGGCAATGCTGCTTGGGGATCGCGCCCCATCATCCAAATCATTTGGTATTGCAGCAGGGATTGGCTCTTGCCGTTAATCAGGTTGGAAATCAGATAGGCCTGCTGACCGCGCACAATGCCCTGGACATAACGGCTGCTGCGGAGGTGTTCACCCACCTGTTGCTGATCCGCATCCAACAGCTCATCAAAAAAGTCGCGATGGTTGTTGTAAAGCTTTAGAAATAGCTCATAGGCTTGCTCTCGATGCTCGTCAGCATCGATCGGGGGGCGATCGGGAGTGCGAGGATCGACAGCGCGGGGGTTCATAGGGGCAGGATGTTAAAACGCAATCAACCGCGAAGAGCAGAGGTTGAGGTAGACACTTGACACCCTCCTCAGCTTAGGGGCATGAGGATTCCAACGATACACACAACCACCCCTGAGTTGCCACCTGCACCTTGAGTGACCCGAGTAATTACTGAGTGATTACTGGGCGATCGCGCAGGTTGGCCACCGGTCTTGATGGCGCGCTGGGGGAAATTGGACTCATCCATTGTGCAACGTTTGCATGATGCAACGTTTGCAACGTCCCAGCGTGCGGGCCACCAAGCGCGGTTTGCTGTTTCACCTTAGCCCACCAACATTTGGGTTGAAGCGTTTGGAGCCGTTGTGCCCATGACGGGGGATTGGGGAACGGAACGATCGGCCAATGGGGAATTTTCAGAAACCTTCAGCAGCTTGGCCAATTCTTGGAGCTGCCCGATCGCCTCAGCCCCTTCAATTTTCATGAGTTCGCGATCGTCGCGCATCTCCGTCCAGGTAATTCCATAGTCGGACACCAAGAACCGGATCAGGTGATTATCGCCAAGACTAACCATAAACGATGCGCTGTTCATGCGATCGCCACAGGTATAGCACGAGGCCAAGTAGCCCCGGCGTTCTAGAACATTAGCCAAAGCCTGCAGGCTCATGACGAGATCCCTAACAAACTGGCGATGTTGCTCGGCAAGTCTGAGAAACACGGCTTACCCTCGATCTTCTGGTTTCATTGTAGAGGCTGATTACGATTTTTATAGTCTCTTAAGAATTTCAGCAAGCAATCAACGGATTGATTGGTTTCGCTGATTCGATTGATGTGATGGTTGGGGCGATCGCCCAGGGCTGCCCCTTAACAATGGAAGACGACAAAGGCCCTAGTCTGCCCAATGCTGGGCTTGGGATGGTTATCCCTAGTGCAAGGGCGGCACCGGTGACCTGTAAACTGCTGGCAAGATCCCACTAATCTGTGTCACCAGTCCGTATGAAAGAACACAGTGCTTCGAGTGGTTTCGGGATCAAACTTTGGCCAGCATTGAGCAGATTTTCCTGAAAAATCACTGAAGAAACGCTCATCAATTCTCAAGGATCCTGAAACTTGGGCCCTTAGAAATTGTCCCTGAAAACCCTGATCCAAACTTTTGTCTATGTCGTTCGGATTGTTACATTGACCACCCCCGGGGAATGGATGATGGGGATGGCAGGTCAGGGGATGAATGGCAGTGGATGCGGAACTGCCCGGGAGTTTCTTCGCAACGGATTGGCGTGGATCTTGGCGCGGATGTTTTGAGCCAAGGAAGTGCTCAAAGTCCGACATGATGGGGACTATTGCGATCTTCCCATGGTTTGATTCGGATCCGGGGGGATAGGAACAACCGTTGAGAATTCTTAGGATTCGATCACAACAGGTCACAGGGGGTCGGCTGCCCAATGGAGCAGAGCAGACGTTTCCCAAAGATTTCCCAAGGGTATCAATAATGGCGCAATGATGGCGCGATTATTGGGCGATCGCCCCCACTGATTTTAGTTAACCTGCCACCAGCCAAAGGCCGGCCCCACAAATCGAATGGTGAGCCAAGCGGCCAACAGCGTACCGATCCCAATCCAAGCCCCGCGACTGGTGATCTTCACGAACCGATCGGCTTGCTGTTTGGTAATTGGCACGTTGGGCAAAATCGTTTCTTGAGCCTTGCCGTAGTCGTCCCCAAGGAGGGATTTGCGGCGTTTGGATTCACCCATTGTTCATCTCCACCCAGTTTTTTTGTAGATAAAGGATATCTGTTAATTAACCCTGAAACGATCGCGAAATGGTGGGGCTGGCAGTTCGATGGGGGAGCAGAGCGATCAAAAATTCGCCCGATCGCCCCCGAGAGAAATGAGCCTGGACGAACATTTCGCAAGAATTCTTCAACTTTGGATTCAGATTTCTAGCCCGTCAGCGTTGCCCTGGAAACTTAAAGCCAACGGGGTTCGAGGTCGTTTATCCGCTCCACGGGATCCAAGGCCGCCAGCACCTGGGAGCCATAGCTGCGGCGCACCACCCGGGTGTCCAGCAGGGCCAACAGCGGGGGCGCATTGGGATCAGGGGTCGATCGCTCCCGCAACGGCGCGATCGACCGCTGCAAATCGCTGAGGGCCGAGGGCAACAGATACCAGCGAAACCAGTCCCGACGCTGGCGCTTGTAGGCGCTGACCCGGGCGGCCACCAGGGGATCCTCGAGGGAGGGAATGGGCAAGGCCGCAATCACCAGCAGGTGAGGAGCGGGCAGCCGATCGCTGTGGTTGCGCCAAAAGTCCCACCCGGTGACCAAAATGCCGTTGTCATCAGGAGCGGTGCGTTCCAGTTGCACGCGGGATCCAAATTCCGCCGCCAATTGAGCCGCCAGCCGGCCCTTGAGGGGCACATCCCCCACCAACACCACGGTGAAGCCGGTGGGCCCCTGCCAAGCCAGCAGGGCATAGAGCTGCTGAATGAGAGCGGCCTGAAATTGCGGGGTGTTGGGGAGGGGCAACTGCTCGGGTAAATAGAAGCCGATCGCCTCTTGATGTCGATCGGGCGTGAATTTCAAGCAGGTCAGCCGCTGCTCATCGCCGTTGTCTAGCCCCAACCGCGCTTGATATAAGGGAGCTTCCACTTCCAAATCCAGGAAGCTGCCAATCAGGGCAATCGGCTGGGCTTGCCAGAGGGGGCGCAAAATTTCGGCCACATCGATCGGTTGGCATTGCAGGTGAAATTGCCCCGTTTGGCGATCGGGCTGGGCCAGGATCGGCCATTGCTGGTCTCCGGCCCGGTGCAGCAGCGTTCGCCACAGGGGCGGCAGTTGGGCCGCCAATAATCGCAAGGTTTGCAGCAAGGCTGCCGCTTCCGGTTCATCCAACAGCCAAGCACCGTAGGGATTGGGGGGATGTTGCAGCAGTCCATGGGCGATCGCCACTTCCAGGTCATGGATCACCTGGGCGCGATCGGGACAGGCCAAACGCCACCGATGCCAATCGGCCGGGCTAATGGCCAATCGCAGGGTTTCTTGCGTCCAGCGCTCCAGATCATCGGCCCCATCAATCAGGGTGGGCAGGCCGGCCAAGCGCGATCGCTGGCCCGACAGTTCCAGGCGATCGGCCAGCCATTGGGTGGGGGACAAAATCCAAAGACCCGGTTGATCGGCCCGCAAGGTGGCCGCCAAGGCCTGCGCGGCTTCCGGGGGCTGATCCACCAGGCAATGCACCGGAGGCAAGGGGCGATCGCTCTGGGCCAGCCACAGCCGCAACCGAGCCAAGTCCACCTCTAAAAGCCGCTGTTGCACCGCCGGGGGAACCACCAACACCACCGCCTGCTCGCAGAGCAGGGCCGGAGCCAGATAACTGAGGCGATGGCGGCCAGCGGCCACGGCCGTGCCCCCTTGGATCAGGGAACTGCGGCCCGATCGCAAGACCCGCGCCACCAACCGCGCCAAGGTTAGGTGATGCAGCCAGGGGCGATCGCCACAGGCCCGCAAAAACGCGCGTAACTGTTGGTGGACTTCAACTTCCAGCATTCTCAGCTCCCACGACCCAGGGCGGGCATCTTCACCCCCCAAGGGTGCAACTAGGGGGTTAATCAACAGAATTTGACTGAGCTAGGCCAACGAAGGCGACAAAAATGGGGCGATCGAACCGCCCCATGCTCAGTGTATTGAGTGTATCGAAACTTTCCTAAGCGCCTCGATTCAGGGCCGCTTCCACTTGCCGGAACTCAGTTTCCAAGCGCTTTTGCAACTTTTCAGGCACGGGGCGGTTGGGATAGGCCGAATAGTGGGCAGCCAGTGAATTCAAGGCCGTGCGCATGGTGGTGTAGGAATTTAGCCCAGCCACACGGGTATCCCGGCGGTAGTGGGAAGCATAGGAATTGATTTTGGCGCGGGCATCGGCTTGGGCTGCTCGTTTTGCGGGATCGCTATCGGCCAGGGTGATGGCGTTCCGCAGGCTGCCGACCAAGGCGAGGGTATCAGCTTGGTAGTTGCCGCTGATGCCATTAGCCGAGTCACCCGCCGCACAGCCCGTCAGGCCGATCGACACCACCATCACCAGCGCCAGTAGCCCAGAGAGAAATCGCTTCATAAAACGTTAAAAACCTGCTAGTGCTTTTAATGCCAAGACTTTGAGCCACGGGCTGAATCGATGGTAGCCATTGCCACAGACCGAGCGCTTGACAAACTAAGCCCTATCCTACCGTGCTGGATGGCCAGCCCGATCGCCCCATCGAGGCGATCGCCCCGGAGGGTCAAGGGTGGGCAGCGAATCAACCGTGTACAATTTGGAGTCACCCGTGGCCTGTTTTCCGCCACTCGGGAAGGGCATCGGCCGTCCTGTGCTGATGACCGACTCCGAATATGGATCTGGCGAAATGGATCTGGTGGTGGATGGGGCCGTTGGGAATTCTTTGGGTTTCTTTGTTGGAGGAGTCAGCCGTGGTTCAAGCGCTTCCGTCTTCGGTTCGATCGGCCACCCCTTGGCAGCCGTCTGCTGCGTCTGAGGGTCTCACGGGTGCGGCGCTCGGCCAGTGGTTAGATCAATTAGCCGATCGAGTCATTGCCGGTGAGGCGATCGAGCGAGCCACGGCCCTGATCCTGACCCAAATTGATGATCAGGCAGATATTTTGGCCCTTTGCGCCGCCGCCGATCGCGTGCGCCAAGCCCGTTGCGGCAACGTGGTTGACCTGTGCAGCATCGGCAACGTGAAATCCGGCTCCTGCTCGGAAAACTGCTCCTTCTGTGCCCAGTCGGCTCACCACCCCGGTCAGGATTCCCCGATCTATGGTTTGCGGACTCCCGAGGAAATTTTGGCCCAAGCCAAGGCCGCCGAAGCCGCCGGAGCCAAGCGCTTTTGTCTGGTGAGCCAAGGGCGCGGCCCCAAGTACGGTGGTCGCCAGGAAAGCGAATTTGAACAAATTCTGGAAACGGTGCGGCAAATTATTGCCGAAACCAACATCAAGCCCTGCTGCGCCTTGGGCGAAGTGAACGCGGATCAGGCCCAAGCTCTCAAGGAAGCGGGCGTGACGCGCTATAACCACAACCTGGAAGCGTCGGAGGCCTTTTTCCCGAACGTGGCCACCACCCATAGCTGGCAAGACCGCGTTGCCACCATCAAAACCCTGAAAGCGGCGGGCATCCAAGCCTGCACTGGGGGCATTTTGGGCATGGGCGAAACCTGGGCAGACCGGGTGGATTTGGCCCTGGCGCTGCGGGATTTGGAGGTGGAA
Organism: Limnothrix sp. CACIAM 69d; assembly: GCA_001913845.2. GTDB lineage: Bacteria > Cyanobacteriota > Cyanobacteriia > CACIAM-69d > CACIAM-69d > CACIAM-69d. Next base: position 196,936 of record MKGP02000063.1, read on the forward strand.
TCAATTCCGCTGAACCTGTTGAACCCCCGGGCTGGCACGCCCATGGGCGATCGCCCCAAGCTGGATCCCTACGAAGCGGCCAAGGCGATCGCCATTTTCCGGATGATTTTGCCCGATCGGATCCTGCGTTATGCGGGCGGCCGAGAAGTGGTGATGGGTGAGCTGCAAGCCCTGGGCCTGAAAGCAGGATTGAACGCCATGCTGATTGGCCATTACCTGACCACCATGGGGCAACCGCCCGAGAAGGATCATGAAATGTTGGCGGAATTGGGCCTGGTGGGTGGCGAAGCGCCCGTCGTCGGCGCAACGGCCGCAACGATTTAAGTGATTCAAATGAACGATCGGGTTAAGTGAACGATCAGGCGTGCGATCGCTCGGGGGGTGACCCCGGCGGTTGCGCTCCCTTGGGCATTCATGGGGCGTTAATGGGGCGATCGTCATGCGCCTAGAAACCTTGCTTTGGGCGGCCATCGGGGTCTTACTCTCGATCGCCGCCTCCTTTGTGGAAGTTTTTGTGCCCACGGCCCCTTGGGATTGGCTCCAGGAGGGGGTGCGGGTGGTGTCTTTGGGCACGCGCTACCAAGTGGCGGCACTGTTGCTGGTGGCCTGCTTGGGCGGAGGGACAGCGGCGGCCCTTTCGCAAATTGCCTACCTGCTGTTGGGTTTGGCAGGGTTGCCCATCTTTGAAGGGGGCGGCGGTTGGCAATACATCCAAGAACCCAGCTTTGGCTATCTCTTGGGCTTTGTGCCGGCCGGGTGGCTCTGCGGGCGCTGGGCCTTTTTGGGGCCGCCTAAGGTGGAGCAGTTGGCGATCGGCTGTGCGATCGGGTTGGTGGTGCTCCATGGGGTGGGGCTGGTGTATGCCATGGCCCTGCGAGCCAACGAATTTGAGGCGATCGCCACCACCTATTCCCAAGCGGTCTTGCCGGGGCAACTGGTGGCCGCCTGCGCCGCCGCCACGATCGCTTCAGTTTTTCGACATCTCGTGTTCTACTGAAAGTTGGCGATCCTGCGGGAATCCCATCACCCCCAGAGAACCGCCACCGTTGAATTTTGTGGATAGTCCGGTGCCAGAGTCTCGATCCAAACCGATTCCCGCCTGGGCCAAATCCTGTGGCCGCCTGGTCTCCAAAAATGGCTGGTTTTGGGTGGTGGCCGTTGCCAGCGTCGGGGTCGATCGCATCACCAAAGCCTGGGTGGCCAGCACCTTCGCCCTCACGATTCCGCCCCAGACCATCCCGCTGATCCCCGGTTGGTTTCACTTCACCTACGTGGTCAACTCCGGCGCGGCCTTCAGCCTGTTTCAGGGCAGTGGCTGGCTGCGGTGGCTCTCGTTGGCGGTCAGTGCTGCCCTGATGGCCCTGGCCCTGGGCAGCCCGCGCATGAACCGCTGGGAACAGTGGGGCTATGGGTTTGTGTTGGGGGGCGCGTTGGGCAATGGGATCGATCGCTTTGCCCTGGGCCATGTGATTGATTTTCTGGATTTTCGGTTGATTCGGTTCCCGGTGTTTAACCTGGCGGATGTGTCGATTAATGTGGGCATCATTTGCCTGTTGATTGCCATGTTGCAACGACCCGATCGCCCCAACGCCGCCGACTAAGGAACTGGCCAATGGCCTCCCCTGTCAGCCCTTGCGGGGATAGATGATCGCCCTCGGGTGTTGCTTAGACGACTGATTTGGGGTCACTGTGTCCCTGGCGAGGTTTTCGGCCCTCGTTTTTCGGTTCTCTGTTTGTTTTTTAATCGCTCTCAGAATCTTTCATTTAGGCTCAGGCCCATGCTCAAGGCATTCCAGACCCTCCAAACTCTTTTTCAAACCCTGGCCCATTGGTTGTTTCGGGCCTCTTCCCTGCGCTTTTGGGCCGGAGCCGGAGCCTTAGCCCTGTCCACCACCCTCTTCTTGGTGGCCTGCCAGCCGATCGCCCTGTCCGCCGGGGGCAATGTGGATGCGGACTTTGAAGCCAAAGTGCTGGAAGTAATCCGCAAAAATCCGCAAGTGATTTTGGAATCCGTGGCGGACTATAACCAACAGCAGTCCCAAAAGCAGCGGGAATTGCGGCAAAATTTCGCCCGTGATGCCAAATCTGACCCGAAAAAGGTAATTGGCAACTCTCCCACCCTTGGCAAAGGTCGAGTGCTGTTGGTGGAGTTCTCCGATTTCCAATGTCCCTACTGCGGCCGGGCCTTGGCTCCCCTGAAGCAGTTCATGGAGGACTATCAAGATCGGGTGATTCTGACCTTTAAGCATTTCCCCCTCACCAGCATCCATCCCCAGGCGATTCCCGCCGCCCAGGCTGCTTGGGCGGCCCAGCAACAGGGCAAGTTCTGGGAATATCACGATGAACTGTTTGCCAACCAATCGCGTCTGGCCGATGGCTTGTATGGGGAATTGGCGAAGAAGTTGGGATTGGATTTGAGCCGGTTTGAGCGCGATCGCAACAGCGAGGCGGCCAAAAAAGCCGTAACCGCCGATGCGGAGTTGGCGGAAAGCTTGGGTTTGGAAGGTACGCCCACCTTTTTGATGGCCGGTGAACCGGTGCAAGGTGCGCCCAGTCCTGAGGCGTTCAAGGCCGCCTTTGAGCGGGCCAGCAAGTAAATGAGACCGTGGGAACTGGGGGGCGCTTCCCAACTGATGGTGGGGGCGATCGCGCCGTTGCTGTGGGCGGGGGTGGCGATCGCCCAACCGGCCCCGAGTTCCCCGGAGTTGCGGCTGGTCTATCCGCCCGATGGCCACCAAACCACGAGCGAGCGAATTTTTTTCCTAGGCACTGCGCCACCCACCGGCTCGGTCACGATCAATGGCCAAGGGGTAAATCGCAGTGCCTTTGGGCATTTTGCCCCTAGTTTTCCGCTGCAACTGGGCCCCAACCGGTTTGAAATTCGCTGGGGCGATCGCACGGAAACTCGCACGATCACCCGCATTTCCAATCAGCCACCCGTCTTGAGCACGCCCCTGGCCACCCTGGAGCCGATGGCCGATTGGGGCTGGCCGATCGGGGAGCCAATTTGCCTGCGGGTGACGGGGCGGCCCAACTTGACCATTGATGCGCGGGTGGCGGAACGGACTTTCCCGATGTTACCCCGCCCGTCCGCTGGATCGCCCTTGCCCAATTCCTCGGTACTGACGGGCAGCGATCCCCCGCCGCCCGCCCCCTTGACGACCTATGAGGGCTGCTTCACGCCCGATCGCCCCGACGATTGGGGCCAGGTGCGGTTTTACATCGATGGCGAAATGCCCATGACCCCTCGCGGTCGGATCACCGTTTGGCCCAGAGATCGCCGCGATCGCGCCCGCGTGACGGTTCCTTGGGGGGTGGCTCGCACGGGCCCCAGCACCGATCACAGCCGCCTCACGCCCTTACCCCAAGGCAGCCAAGCCACGATTACCGGCCGTCGGGGTGATTGGTTACGCCTTGGCTATGGGGCTTGGATCCAGGCCAGCGAAGTGGCGATCGACCCCAGTTCCACGCCCCTGCAATCGGTGGTGCAAGGCATTCGGGCCCAAAATCAGGGAACGGCGGTGGAAGTGCAGTTTCCCCTCAGCGAACCTGTGCCCGTGGAAGTGCGCCAGGAAGGCCAGGATTTGATCTTGACCCTGCATCAGGCGATCGCCCAAACAGATACCGTCTTTTTGCAACGCAACCCTGCCATCAGTCAGCTCACCTGGCAAGTGTTGCCGGGTGATCGGCTGGAATATCGGGCCCGGCTGGTCACGGCCCAGGCCTGGGGCTGGACTCTGCGCTACGAAGGCAACGTGCTCCATTGGCGGATCAAGCATCCCCCCTTGCGATCGGGGTCGGCTCCTCTGGCGGGGATCACGATTTTGTTGGATCCGGGCCATGGGGGCCGGGAACCGGGAGCCACCAGTGCGGCGGGCGTTGCCGAAAAGACCCCGAACCTGGAAACCAGCCTGAAACTCCAAGCCGCCTTGGAGCGACGGGGGGCGCGGGTGGTGTTGACTCGATCGACCGATCAAGATTTGCCCATTCCCGATCGCCTAGCCCAAATTGCCGAGCTAGAACCCACGATCGCCCTCTCAGTTCACTACAACGCCCTGCCCGATGACGGTAATGCCGAAACCACCCAGGGGATCGGTATGTTTTGGTATCAGCCCCAAGCCCAAGGCCTCGCGCAGTTTTTGCATGACGAGCTGACCCGACGGCTCGATCGACCTTCCTATGGCGTGTTTTGGGGCAACTTGGCCCTGGCTCGCCCCACGATCGCCCCCTCCGTCTTGATGGAGTTGGGATTTATGAGCCACCCCAGCGAGTCGGAATGGATCAGCAATCCGCAGGAACAGGACAAACTGGCCGAGGCGATCACTGCCACCCTCCAGGCCTGGTTTGAGCGAACCCTGGCCCATTGATCCTGATCGCCCGGCCATCACCTGGGCGACACCCGGGCGATCAGGATCGGTTCCCCCAAGCAACAAGGGGGCGATCGCCCATGGGCCTTGACGGGCCGGGGAAAATTGCGCAAACTCTTAAATAAGTAAGTGCTTACTTTTTATGCCTCGCCCGCCCAAAATCACCAACGAAGCCATCTTGACCGCCGCTCGTCAGGTGTTTTTGGAGCAAGGTCTCAAGGCTTCCACGGTGGAAATTGCCCGGCGTGCTGGCATTTCCGAAGCTTCCGTGTTTAAACGGTTTCCCACCAAGCAAGCTCTGTTTTTTGCCGCCATGGGGGTGACGGAAACGCCCGATTGGGTAAAACGCTTGTCCGATCGCCAGCCCACCGCCAACATCAAAGCCGAGTTGACGGACATCTGTAGCGAAATGTTGGCGTTCTATCAAGAAGGCTTGCCACGAGTGTTCATGATGATGGCGCAAAAAAAAATGCCTCACCCGCCGCACTCACCCCACTTGCCACCGCCTCCGGTGCGCGATAGCCGTTTGTTGGCCCTGTTTTTGGAGCGGGCCGTGGCGGGGGGCTGGTTGCGGGCGATCGACTCGATGGCTCTGGCTCACCTGCTTGTGGGCAGCATCATCAACTATGTCATTGCCCACGAGCTGCCCCCAATGGTTCAGTCGAGGCCACAGATACCGCCGCTCACGCAACGGCCCGAAGCGATCCAACCAGAGTCCCAACAGCCCGAGGTGAAACCAGAAAGCCGGATTGAACCATCGCCGTTTGTGGCCAGTCTAATCAATATCCTTTGGGCGGGCATCGCGCCGGAGAACCCACCAACGGACTAAACCCAGAACAGCGATCGCCTTTGCAGCCCCGATCGCCACCTAATTTCGGGCAATAGAGGAAGGATTTCCAAGGCAATTTTTTTTGCTCAATTAATAAGTAAGTACTAACTTTTGATGAACGTCCATCCTCGACCAACCGCTCAAAATGCTTTGCGATCGCCTTGCGATCAAGTGCGATCGCTCAAAGATCCTGCCCCGATCGCTCCGTCTACTTTTTGACGACTCAAGGCCGTGATTGAGGCCGCCCCTCAGACAGTCCCCCAGCGTTTATCTGGAGAACCCGATTGTGTCAAACGTCTTATCCAATCTCCGTTCTAGATTTGTTCGGTTGTCCAGCGCTGCCAATCTCCTTGGCACCCGTCCCACCGCCACGCCTCAGCAGCCTTCTGATCGTGGGCGCTGGCTCAAGTGGGGGCTGCCGATCGTGCCGCTGCTGCTCTTTGGTGGGGGGAGTGTGGCGGCTCAACTGACGGGGGGCAATCGCTCAACCACGGTGATGTTGACGCAGCCGGTGCGCCGACAAACCGTGACCGTGACGATCGCCGCCAATGGGACGATCGCGGCGGAGCGATCGATTAACCTCGGCCCCAAAACGGCGGGCATCGTCAAAGCGCTGCTGGTGAAGGAGGGCGATCGGGTGCGCCAGGGCCAGACGATCGCCTTGATGGACGATGCGGATTTACAAGGCCAGCTCATGCAACGCCAGGGCCAGCTCGCCCAGCAACAGGCCAACTTGGCGCGGTTGATGGCGGGCAATCGCCCCCAAGACATTGCCCAAGCGGAGGCCCAACTGGCAGAGCGCCAGGCCCAGTTGCAAATGTTGCGATCGGGCAATCGTCCCCAGGAAATTGCCCAGGCGGTGGCCCGATCACAGCAAGCCCAAGCCACCCTCAAGCAGCGCGAGTCCGACTATCAGCGCTATCAGGAACTCTTTCAGGACGGGGCAATTTCGACTCAGACCCTCGACCAAAAACGCACAGACTATGAGGTGGCGCAACGACAGGCGATCGAGGCGGCCCAAGCCCTGGCGCTCCAGCAGGCCGGCAATCGCCAAGAGGACATCGCCCAGGCGATCGCCCGCGTGCGTCAACAGCAAGAAGCGTTGGCCCTTTTGAAAGCAGGCAGCCGCGTGGAAGATATTGCCCAAGCCAAGGCCCAAGTGCAGTCGGCGCGCGGCGATTTGCGATCGATTCAAACCCAACTGCAAGACACCAAAATCACCGCTCCCTTTGATGGAATTGTGATTAAGAAATATGCCGATGTGGGTTCATTCGTTAGCCCATCGGTCGCAGGCGGTAGCGAATCGGCTTCTTCTTCTTCAATTTTGATTTTGGCGAGCGATCACCAAGAAGTGGTGGTGAATTTAGCCGAAGCACAAATTCGCAATATTCGCCTCAATCAGCCCGTAAGCATTCAAGTAGATGCCTTTCCTGGTCAGCAATTTCGGGGTCGCGTTGCCCGAATTGCACCGAAGGCGACGGTCTCGCAAAATGTGACGAGTTTTGAAGTTTACATTGCGATCAATGATGCTCGATCGAACCAGTTAAAAGCAGGCATGAATGTTGAAGCAGAGTTTGAAATTGGGCAACTTGCCAGTGCTCTGCTCGTGCCGAATGCGGCTGTGGTGCGCCGAGCCGAGGGTGAAGGTGTTTATATTTTGGGAGCCGATCGTAATCCTGTTTTTCGCAAGATTGAAACAGGTTTGACGGTTGAAGGTTCCACCGAAGTGAAAACCGGTTTGCAGGGCAATGAGCAAGTCTTAGTCAGCCCGCCCAGCAATTTAGATTCTGGCTCAAAAGGCTTCAGTATTCTGCCCAAAGCGCCACCGCCTCCCTAGGATCTTGGGCTGCCATTTGAGCTGCCGAAATTCGATCGGTTGATTGAAACCGATCGCGACTGATCCTATCTAACGGCTGGTGAATGTTGCCATGACCCAAACAGAGCCTAATCGCTTAACAATTTCGGCGATCGACATTATGGAAATGGCGATCGAGTCTCTCTGGAATAACAAGCTCCGCAGCGCCTTGACGATGTTGGGGGTGATTATTGGGATTTCATCGGTGATTTCGATTACCTCGATCGGGCAGGGCGTGCAAAAGTCCACAGAAGACAGCATCCGCGGCCTCGGAACCGATGTGTTGCAAGTGATGTCTGGCTCGGCGAAAAGTGGCGGTGTGGTACAAGCCATGGGATCCGTCAGCACCCTCACTTGGGAAGATGCCAAGGCGATCGCCCAACAAGCGCCCTCAGCCACCGTGGTTGCCGCCTATTTACAACGGCCGGTGCAGGTGGTTTACAACCAAACCAACACATCTACCACAGCCTATGGCGCTGATTTGAGCTTTCCGGATGCGCGCAATACCTATCCGCAAGTGGGACGTTTTTTTCGCCAATCGGAACTCGATGAAACAGCCTCAGTGGTGGTGATTGGCCCCACGGTGCAACGGAATTTGTTTCCAGCGGACATCGACCCCATTGGTCAAAAAATCCGCATTCGCGGTGAACTATACAAAGTGATTGGCGTGATGGAGGCCAAGGGTTCCCAGGGGCCACAGGATCGCGATGATGCGGTTTATATTCCCCTAACCACCATGTCAGCCCGCACGATCGGCAGGAATGCGCTCACGGGGATTTCTGTGAATGGCATTTTTATTAAAAGTCAGCATGAATCGCAGTTAGAAACCTTAAAGTTTCAAGTCACCAATATTTTGCGATTGCGCCACAAAATTATGTCGCCCGCCGATGATGATTTTCGCGTCACTAACCAGGCCGATATCCTCAAAACTTTGACCACTATTTTGGGATTGCTCACCACCACCATTGTGGCCGTTGCAGCGATTTCTTTGGTGGTGGGTGGCATTGGCATCGCCAATATTATGTTGGTTTCAGTGGTGGAACGCACCCGCGAAATTGGCGTTCGCAAAGCCATTGGGGCAACCGATCGCGCCATTCTCAGTCAATTTTTGGTTGAGTCCGTCACCATTTCTGTCCTAGGCGGCACGATCGGCATTGTGCTGGGCATTGGTGTAACCGTGGTGGCGGCTACTGCTTTTCAATTTGCCTTGGTGATTTCGGGCGGTGCTGTGGTGATTGGGTTTGGGCTATCCACCTTGGTGGGCTTGGCAGCGGGGGTAATTCCTGCTCGTAATGCGGCTCGACTCGACCCAATCACCGCCCTTCGCAGTGAGTGAGGTCAAGCCGCATGATTTCTCTACAAAACATCACCAAAACCTATCAACTGGGTGATAGCAGCGTGCCCATTTTGAAAGGAATTAATCTGGATATTCCCGCCAATGACTATTTAGCGATCGTGGGGAGTTCGGGTTCGGGCAAGTCAACCCTAATGAATATTATTGGTTGCCTCGATCGCCCCACGGAAGGAACCTATACCTTTGAAAATCGCAACCTAACTGCGCTGAATCCGACAGAATTAGCCTACATTCGCAATCAACGCATTGGCTTTGTTTTTCAGCAATTTAACCTGTTGCCCCGTGCCACGGCTCTTGAAAATGTGATGCTACCGGCCGTCTATGCGGGCATTCCCAAGGCCGATCGCCGGGCCCGTGCCGAAGCCGCCTTGGTGAGTGTTGGGTTGGGCGATCGACTCCATAACCGGCCCAATCAACTGTCGGGTGGACAACAACAACGGGTGGCGATCGCCCGAGCGTTGATCAATCAGCCATCCCTGCTGTTAGCGGACGAGCCAACCGGTGCTCTCGACAGCCAAACCACCCAAGAGGTGATGGCTTTATTTGATCAATTGCATGAACAAAACATCGCGATTGTGTTGATTACCCATGACTTAGCGATCGCCGATCGCACCCAGCGCAAAATTCAAGTTCGAGATGGTTTAATTGTGGACTAGCTGATAGCAAGTTTAAGTGAACTCAACGGTTGAAAGATTAGACCTCCTGCACGAATCAGCTAACAGCCCTCATCCCCCAACCCCTTCTCCCAAGGGGGGCGAAGGGGAGCCAGAAATCGGGAGTT
>MKGP02000071.1 GCA_001913845.2 Limnothrix sp. CACIAM 69d
AGGGTGAGGGTCTTGATTGATGCAAGAGGTCTAATCAGTCGCAGGGGCGGGTTTTCCCCGCCCAGTTCCCGTGATCCTTGGGTGTTCCCAGGGATGAACAGGGTTGTGGCGATCGCCCGGGTTAGGGTTGGGAGACCCAACCCCTACGGCGATGGAAATGACGACACGCCCTAAGCCCTTTCTCCCTCAGCCATTGGTGCTTCACCATTACCGTAAATGACCGCTCAACCATCCTCACGACGGTGGATGGTTGACAGACTGGCGTTGATCTAGAGGCTCATGCGCGATCGGTTGTGCTATGCAGCAAATCATTGACCGCTTGGGACACATCCGGCTGACGCATTAGTGATTCCCCCACCAACACGGCTCCGGCTCCGGCATTCATCACCCGATCGAGGTCTGAACGATTGCCCAAGCCCGATTCACTGACCACCAAAATATCGCGCGATCGCAGTTGCTCACCCCGTTGTTCTAAGAGGGCGATCGTGGTTTCCAGCGTCACCTGAAATGTGGCTAAGTCCCGATTATTAATCCCTACCAATTTCACCCCATCCAGGGCCAAAACCCGGTCTAATTCGGCCAAGGTATGCACCTCAATCAATGCCGTCATTCCCAAGGCATTAATAATCTTCAAGAAATATTGCAGATCCGTATCAGTCAAGATGGCTGCAATCAACAAAATGGCATCGGCCCCGAGCGATCGAGCCAGATAAATTTGGTAAGGATAAAGCACAAATTCTTTACAGAGCAGCGGCAAATTAACCGCCTGCCGAATTTGCGCCAAATAATCAAAACTGCCCTGAAAAAACTCCTGATCCGTCAGCACCGACAAACAGGCTGCACCGCTGGCCTCATAGGTTTGGGCGATCGCCACCGGATCAAAATCCGCACGAATCACGCCCTTGCTGGGGGAGGCTTTTTTCACTTCCGCAATTAGCGCTGGTTGAGGGGCTGGCGGTTGGCGCAATGCGGCTAAAAAGTCTTGAGGGGGCTGGGTTTCTCGCACCCGCTGCTGAAGTTTAACCAGGGGTAACGATTCCCGCAGCCGATCGACCTCTGCTTCTTTGTGCCAAACGATTTTTTCCAAAATATGGCGAGGCTCGCTATCGGGCACGCGCACTTGATAGCGCAAGGTGTCAACGGCAACGGCCGGATTGGGTTGAATGCGGCGAATTTGCATAGAATTTAGAAGCAGTAAATCGCTAAATGAAGAAAGGGATGAATTTTGCCGATTCTGATGTAGGCTAATGGGCATCGGAGCATCGATAGCCGACCAATTAAATGAGCCAATTCGCCAAACAGCAAAGTTGGTGCTTTAATTGGCAATTTGCTAACGGGCAATTTGTCCTGACCAAGAGAGATCAAAAGCGATCTTTGGGTTAGGGTTCAATGGTCGAAATGCTCTCGGTGATCTGTTGACCTTCATGATCGTTTGGACGCTTGATCGCTTTAACAGTGCTCTCCCAGTAACGAGCGAGCCATTGCTTCAAGGCCCTGTAGGCCACCGCCACCCTCTCAACTGCTACTTCTCAAGATTCAGCACCCAAGTCCAGTAGCGACGAATTTGGGTTCAATTGGTTTGCCCGCTCGTCTTGGATTGAGCGGCCCTAATCATACGCGAAATCAGTTGTTGCCGGATCGATCGCCCCAGAACTGGCCTGAAATGCCTTGAAATCGCTCTCAGAGAATTTCTCAAGGGAATTTTGTAAAGAACTGGTGACTGCGCTGAAATCCTGGAATCTAAGAAGCTGGAATCTGGGAAATCCAGATCATTCATCCCGTGGCTGATTCCATGAATGCCTAACCTAGGAGACGAGCAATGGGACACCACGGGGATGCGATCGCGATCGCTCAGATTGACGACAGCGATCGACAAGGCCGCCGAGTACTGTCACGCGCCACGGGCTGAACCATCACTGGATCGATCGGGCGATCGTGACACAATCAAAGTACAAAGCAATTCACCCAGAAAGCATCTATCCCGCATCGGTTGAGCGATGCAACTCCTACCTCTACCCTTCACCTAAAAGGGAGGTTCATCAATGTCTGTGCTACTCGTAATTGCCGTTTTGTTTGCGCCGGTTCTGCTGTCCTCAATGATGGTGGATGAAAGCTTTGATGAAGCTTTGGGTCATCCCAATCGCCATTGAAGCGATGTTTGTGTGGTTCCTGTTGGAATTTCTGTCACAACTCGTTGCAGCATTAGCAGCATTAGTTGATCACCATCCATGGGTTGCAGGGGTGAATGGGTTTTCAGTAAATGGGCCAGAAATAATGGGCAGGAAGCGCCTAAGCCCGGCTGAAGCCGATTTCAGCAATTGTATATCTGCACCACCTGTCAACTCCTAACGCCACAGCTTCGACGTTACTCAGATCCCCTTCAAGATTTAATCTACCGCAGCTCTTCAAGCGCAGTTCAGACGAAGCGCAACCCTAAAGAAGTGCAACCATAAAAAAGGAGAGGATGCTGGTTCATTGAAATTTGAACGCATCCTCTCCTTCGTTTAAGCGTTTAGAGGCTGTCTGAAAAGCCAAAATGGCTACCTTGTGGGTTGCACCGACCGACGAGAACAGGGGGCTTAAGGTCTGTCGTCGTTTCCTGGGGGCAAGCTGAAACGAGCGATTTTTCATGCCCCAGCCGTCTTAACAAGGGGCTTAAGCCCCTTGCTCCCAACGATCTCGTTACGGTGGAATCAGAGTTTTGGGCGATTTGACGACACCCCCTAAGCCCCTCGCTCCCACAGCCACCAGCGCCTTTGCAAGCGCCCCAAGTTACTTCTCGGACATCCCTTTAGGATTCCTTTCAGGGCTATGGTCTTGGGCCTTAACCGAATCGACCGGTTACATAGTCGCGAGTGGCTTCCTCTACGGGATCGTGGAAAATGCGCTCCGTGCGATCGTACTCCACCAAATAACCAACCTTGTTACCCGAGTCGGTGGCTTGGGCGTTGAAGAAGGCCGTGCGATCGCTCACCCGCGAAGCCTGTTGCATGTTGTGGGTCACGATCACGATCGTGTAGTCGCCACTCAGTTCCTTAATCAGTTCCTCAATTCGGAGAGTGGAAATCGGATCCAAGGCCGAGCAAGGCTCATCCATCAGGATCACTTCCGGTTGAATGGCCACAGCGCGGGCAATGCAAAGGCGCTGTTGTTGCCCACCAGAGAGGGCCAAGCCACTGTCGCGCAGCTTGTCCTTCACCTCATCCCACAGGGCAGCCCGCCGCAGGGAGCTTTCAACTAGCTCATCCATGTTGCCGCGATAGCCATTGATCCGGGCCCCAAAGGCAATGTTCTCGTAAATGGATTTGGGGAAGGGATTCGGGCGCTGGAACACCATCCCAATGCGGCTACGGATGGAAACAGCATCGACCTTGGGGCCGTAGAGGTCTTCTTCGTTGTAGGTAATTTGTCCCTCAACGCGGGCGCTGGGAACCAGGTCGTTCATTCGGTTAAAGCAACGCAAAATCGTGCTCTTGCCACAACCGGAGGGGCCAATGAAGGCCACAATTTCGCCCCGGGGGATGTCTAGTGATGCGTCGCGCACCGCGATGCTGGGACCGTAGTAGACCGAGACCGATCGGGCAGATAACACCGCATTGGACGTGACAGAAGATTGCATACCAGTCAAACCTGAACTGAAAAGTGAAGAAGCAAAGGAGAGGCTCGAAACATCAGCATCCAGCGCGGTCGATCTCAACCCCATCGTCTAGATCCGGTGATTACGGGCCAAGAGAAGGGTATGAGTCCCAATCTGATCGATCAACCGCAGGGCGTTGGCATAACTGTAATAACGTACCGGTCACCAAAGTTCCAAAGCCCCAAAGAACCTTAGGGATCCCCAGAACTAGTTAAGGGACTTCTGGAACCGGTTGCGCAACAGAATTGCCGTGCCATTCATGGCCAGCAGAACAATCATCAAGACGACAATCCCGGCAGCGGCGTTGATGTGGAAACCTTGCTGAGGTCGGGAGACCCAGTTGTAGATCTGGATCGGCAGCGCCGTGAAGGGGCTTTGGGGATTGTTGGGGATGAAGGGAACGAAGGTTAAGGCTCCAATGGTGATCAGTGCAGCGGTTTCCCCGATCGCCCGGGACAGGGCCAAAATGGTTCCGGTCAAAATCCCCGGCAGGGCCAGCGGCAACACATGGGCCGAAACCACCTCCCAACGGGTTGCCCCCAGCGCAAAACCTGCCTGACGCAGACCGTCGGGGACGGTGCGCAGGGCTTCGCGGGTGGCCACGATAATCACCGGCAAAATCAGCAACGAGAGGGTTAGGGCCCCAGTCAGAACGCTGCGGCCGCCGGTGATGGGTTGCAGCCAGCGAGCAAACACTTGCAATCCCAGCAAACCATAAATGATCGAGGGTACGCCAGCCAGGTTGGAGATGTTGATCTCAATCAGGCGAGACCACCAGGATTCGAGCGAAAATTCTTCCAGGTACAGGCCCGCACCCACCCCGATCGGGAAAGCAATCAGCGCCGTCAGCGCCAGCAGCCAAATGGAACCACCCAACGCCGCGCCCACCCCAGCCAACTCCGGCTTACGCGAGGGCAGGCTCGTGATGAATTGCCAGCTAATGCGGGGCATTCCATCGATGAAGGTATCTACCAGCAGCACCACCAAAATCAGGATGGCGAACCCAGTGGCCACCCAGGTGGCCCCAGCGAAGATGTTGTCCTTGACGTAGCGCTGATCCAGACGAGGGTTGAAGAGCAACGCGCGCGATCGCCCTTGGGATTCGTTTGAAATAGCCATTAGTCGTATTTTTCCTGGAAGCGACGCACAAACCAAAAGCTGAACACGTTCAACACCAGGGTCATCACAAACAGGGTGGTACCCACTGCGAACAGAGTTCGGTAGGCGATCGACCCGGCCGGCGTATCCCCAAGGCTGACCTGCACGATGTATGCCGTCATGGTCATGGCGGAAACAAAGGGATTCAGACCCAAGGTGGCATTCTGACCCGCTGCAATCGCCACGATCATGGTTTCCCCGATCGCCCGCGACACTGCCAAAATCACCGAAGCCACAATCCCCGACAGAGCCGCTGGCAACACGACTGAAATGATGGTTTCGCGCTTCGTGGCCCCCAACGCATAGGAACCATCTCGCAAACTGCGAGGCACGGCATAGATCGCATCTTCACTCAGAGAGGCAATCAGCGGCGTGATCGCCACGCCCAGCACAATCCCCGCACTCAGGGCATTAAACCCTTGCAGTCCGGGGATGATTTTCTGAAGCAGCGGTGTGACAAACAGCAGGGCAAAGTAGCCATAGACCACCGTGGGCACGCCTGCTAACACCTCCAGGGCCGGCTTCAGCACCTGTCGCACCTTGGGGCTGGCATATTCACTCAGGCAAACGGCCGACAGCAGACCCAAGGGCAGGGCCACCAAAATAGCGATCCCCGTGGTCAGCACCGTGGCACTGATCAGGACGATGATCCCGAATTGGGCGCTGGCAAAAAGCGGAGTCCAGCGGGTTTCTGTGAAAAATCGCCAAATGGGAATGATTCTGAAGAAATCGACCGTCTCAAAGATCAGGGTGAAAACAATCCCGATCGTTGTGGCGACCGATACAAATGAAAAAAGACCCAAAATCAGTCGAACGATCAACTCTGTACGGTGACTCGCTTGACGATTGGGCTGCCAAAGTGCGCGATCGCGCAGGGAACTCTCCATAGGGAAGGGGTGCGGGAACCCGCAAAAATCTTTTCGATTTTCTCTAGATTTAACTGCAAACCGGCAATGGGCTGATCAACTCTCAACGCCTGTCGCGTTGCCCTGGCCATGGGTTGGGGCGGCCGAACCTTCACGAATTCTGGATGCTCGGCCGCAAATGTCCCACTCCAAGGATCTGCCACAGGCCTTGGGCATCAGCCAAGACCGCCGGCCAAGGGATGATCAGCCCCGCCATCTAAAGCCCCCGTGAGGATTTTAAAGACCCGGGCGATCGCCCCTCAGCACCAGGCTCAACCCGTTTACTTCTTCTCGGCACCGCCAGCCTTTTCAGCCGCCAGCAGATCCGACAACTTAGCCCCAGCCGGAGCCTTGCCACCGAACACGGAACCCGTCACTCCCTTCTCCAAGCGCTCCTTAGCCAGCGTCAGCACCTCATCGGGCAGCGGCAGATAGCCCGTATCCGCAATGATTTGCTTGTTGGCCGCATCAATTTGGAATGCCACAAAGGCCTTCACCTCAGGGCGGCTGAGGGCATCCTTGCGAACGTAGATGAATTCCGGACGCGACAGGGGGTTATAGGAACCGTCGGCGATCGAAGTAGCGCTCGGAGCAACGCACTTGCCGCTCTTGCCCTTGATTTCCACCAGCTTCAGCTTATCCTTGTTTGCTTCGTAATAGGCATAGCCGAAGAAGCCCAAGGCACCTTCATCACCCGACACGCCCTGCACAATCACATTGTCATCTTCGCTGGGCGTGTAGTCCCCACGGCTCTTACCTTCTTCACCGGTAATGGCCTTGGTGAAGTAGTCATAGGTTCCCGAATCCGTACCGGGGCCGTAGAGGGTCATCGGCTTGTCGGGGAACTTCGGATCCACATCCTTCCAGCTCTTCACCTTGCCTTCTGCGGCCGGTTCCCACATTTTCTTGAGCTGATCAACGCTCAAGCAGGCGGCAAAGTCATTTTTGGGGTTCACCACCACCGAGAGACCATCAAAGGAGATGGGCAGCTCCACATATTCCACGTTGCCCTTCTTACAGAGTTCGATTTCTTCTGTTTTGATGGGTCGCGAAGCGTTGGAAATATCGGTTTCCCCAGCGCAGAACTTCTTGAAACCGCCACCGGTTCCCGACGATCCCACAATCACCTTGGTGCTGGTGTTGACTTTCATGAACTCTTCAGCCATGGCTTCCGAAATCGGAAACACGGTGCTGGAACCATCAACCTTAACGGTGGCTGTTGCTTCCGCAGCAGCGGGGCTAGCACCGGCAGCAGGGCTTTCGCCAGCGGCGGGGCTGTTGCTTGCTTGGGGTGCGCCACCGCAGGCGGCTAGGGAGAGGGCCAGGGCTGCGATCGAGCCAGCGGCCGCGTGACGGGTCATTCGACGCAGGAGTGAGTAATTCATAGAGCTTCCGTAAGGGGTGAAGTCAATCAACCGATCGAGTCTGAGGTCTGAAATCTGAAACCTGATTTGAAATCGGCGATGAGCTGAAGTTGAGTGGGTTGCTTGACGAGGAAACTGCCTCGCGGCGGCTAAAACTGCCGATTGCGCCGCCCGTTGGTGTGTGGTGAATAATGACAGGGGCAAACGGCGGCTAGCATAAACCGCTTGGGTAAAGAAAAGGTTAATGGGGCCAAGTCGCTTGCTGTCGCGATCGCTACAAATTCTGGGGTTTCGGGCCCAGACCCTTACTCGCGCAAGGCCGACTGATGATCTCTGGCTCCCTCAGTGGAAATTTCGCTCATCCGCTTGGGTATAGTTAAATTGGGGCTGCATCTTAAGGTTTCTTTTAAAGTTTTCGTGAATCTCACTCCAAAGCCCCGATTTTCCGATTTGCGTCAGACCAGGCCGCGCGATCGTCAAATCCGGTCTTTGGTCGTCGCCTTTGCTGCTCGGTCAATCGGTTGCGACAGGGCTAATTGGTTGTCTACGTCCTTTTCTTAATTTCTTCGATCGTCACGAGGAAGCATCATGCCTACCACCCTGACCCCCGGCGATATCGCGATCGTTGGCTATCAACGCACGACCAGTAGTACCGACCCGGGCGTATTCCTCTTCATCAACCTAGTTCCTCTAACACCAGGAACCGAAATCTACTTCACTACGAAAGGCTGGCTAGGAACTAGTGCCGCTTCTGCATCACTCCGGACTGGTAATAATGAAGAGCTAATTAAGTTTACGGTGGGCGCAACCACAATCCCTCGGGGAGTGGTTATCAGCAGCGCTGCTACAGGATCATCATCCTTCTCTTGGACAACTAGTGGTGCGGTCACTGGAACCACTTCGAGTCAGTACAGTAGTCTCACTTTCAATACTGGGGGCGATCAGGTTATTGCATTCCAGGCAAGTAGTTCCTCTACTCCATTTAGTACTATTTCGCAGTATATCTATCAACTTGATTTTACCGGTGGTTTTGAGAGCTTTCCAACAACCGGATCAGATACAAACAGCGCTAAAATTGATGCCTTAGATGGTCAAAAAGCATTTGCTTCATTGACAAATACGACTATTCGTGAATTCTCCAACCTCAGTAGTTTTTCTGGTACTAGACAACAATGGCTAGATGCCATTAACAATTCTGCTAATTGGGGATCCCCAAGTAGTCTCACGCTGTATGCTGCGGGTGATTATAAGTCGGTTCAAATTCCTGTTCAAATTACAACCAGCGCAACCACTGGTTCCGAGGCTGGAACAACAGATATCACTGTCACTGCGACGACTGATGATGGCAATGCTGCAACCGATGATTCAGTCGTAGGAAATCAGACAGTTACCTTAACGGTCACCGGAACAGGAATCACAACCGGTGACTACACCTTGAATGGGCTAACAAGCAGCACAGCCACTATCACAATTCCTGATGGAAAGACTTCGGGAACGGCTACTTTTAAGGTCGTCAATGACTCCATTGATGAGGATGACGAGACCGCAACCCTAACTCTCAGCAGTCCCTCAAGTCGGCTGGTCTTGGGCACGACCACTTCTCAAAATATTACGATTACTGATAATGACACGGCGGGCTTAACCGTTACACCAACGACGGGTTTAACAACCACCGAAGGCGGCGGAACAACAGACTTTACGGTCAAGCTTCAATCTCAGCCTACCAATGATGTAACTGTTTCTTTAACAAGCACAAACACGAGCGAAGGAACAGTTTCTCCCACTTCTCTAACGTTTACACCTATCAATTGGAATAGTGATCAGACAGTCACCATTAAAGGTGTCGATGATCTTGTGAAAGACGGTGATCAAGCCTATCAGATCAAGCTTGATCCTAGCTCCGTGGACGCTAAATATAATGGCTTGAGCGATGTAGCAGTTAACGTCAGTAATACGGACAATGACACGGCCGATATTGTACGCACACCAGCATCAGGACTAATTACTACCGAAGCTGGCGGCACGGCAACCTTTACGCTAGTGCTGACCTCGCCACCCACCAGTAAAGTCACTGTTAATTTGACCAGTTCTGACACTACTGAAGGCACTGTTTTACCCGCTTCAGTGGAGTTTGATAACACCAACTGGAGCACAACCAAAACTGTGACCGTTACGGGTGTTGATGACTCACTGGTGGATGGCAATATTGCCTACAGCATCAATGGCTCCCTAACGAGCAGTGATGCTAATTACTCAGGTAAAACCTTCGCGATTACAGCTAGTAACACCGATAACGACACGGCTAGCGGAGGTGGTTCCTCTGGAGGCGGCACTTCTGGAGGTACATCAGGAGGCAGCACACCAACCGGTGGAAGCAGCACACCAACCACCAGTGGCCCGGGAGTCGTGATCGATGCGTCGCGGGGCATTGTGATTAATGGCGGATCGAACTCGGGGTCAGGAGTCACTTTCCCGAATATTTCGACGATTACGCCGATCGGTAGTTCACGGGCCCCTGTTTGTAATCTGGCGACGCAGCCAGCACCTTTGCCCTTGCCTGATTTACCCGGGGTGCAGTTTCGGCCGAACTCGATCGCCCAGCCGGCCACGCTGGGCCGCAACTCTAGCGATTTCATTACCGGATCGGATCGCAGCGAAGAGATTCGGGGTGGCGAGGGAGCCGATCGCATCATTGGGCTAGGCGGCAACGATAACCTCTACGGCGATGTGGGCAACGACCAGCTCAACGGCAACGCGGGGGATGATGTGGTGCAAGGGGGCCCCGGGCGCGATCGGATCTTTGGGGGCAGTGGTCAGGATGCCCTGTGGGGCGGCCGCGATGATGATTTTCTGTGGGGTGATTTGGGCCAAGACCTGCTGGTGGGCGGCGCGGGCAATGACACCCTGTTTGGCGATCTCGATGGGGGAGTAACCCGAGATCTCCTGGGCAGCGAAGCGGATGCCGATCGCCTGTTGGGTGGCGAAGGTAATGATCTGTTGGTTGGTCAGAATGGCGACGATACCTTGGGCGGCGGCAATGGCAATGACACCCTCTTTGGTGGTTGGGGCAAAGATCTGCTGTTAGGCAACGATGGAGATGATTGGCTAGACGGTGGCCAAGGCGACGATACCTTGGGCGGTGGCGCGGGACGGGATACGTTCGTGTTGGGCGATCGCCCCGGAACCGTCACAATTCTGGACTTTGAGCGAGGAGTCGATCGCATCACCGGCCTCGATTTTGGTCAGGTCACCTTCGAGTCTGTGGGCTGCGATACGAAGGTAATGCTGGGTAAGCGAGTGGTGGCATACCTGGTGGGCGCTCCCGCTGACGGCATTAGCGGCTTTTAGGCCGGCTGGCTGAGGGTTGCTGGTGGCTGCTGGCCAATGGCTGGGGAAATGGGGCCGATTTTGAAGCGATCGGCTCCCTTTTCAGGATCGTTTGCTCAAAATTTGGGAGCTGGTTTCAGGGCGATCGACTCCTAAAACCTCTATCAGCTACGCCATTAATCGAAAACTATAGAAGTATTTAGGAATCTCCAGTGAAATCGATCGTCATCGATCAGAATCAGGCGCAAATGACCAGTAACTGCCAACAGATGAGCTATATATGAATGAGCGGATCGAATATCCTAAAATTCGTCGTAGCTGACCACATCATTGCTACCATTGCAAGCTCGCGCTGGTATTCTGACCGCAAAGGCAAAATCGATGTTTAGGCCCTCAAGGCCTGAGTCGTCGGTTAGGGGATGTCTGAAAAGCCAAAACGGCTATCTTGTGGGTCTCATCGATCGACGACAAGGGGCTTAGGCCCCCTGCCCCGAAGGCAGCTTTTGCCTTGCCAGTACCCCAAGTCACGTCTCGGACATTCTTCTAGGGGTGCAACAGGATATTCGTAACTGTCTTCAGTTTCAGGTTCAACTGCTAATCATCGCGTGATTCGCACGGTTCTATGACTTCGCAGCCGACTAGTATTGGTGTTTCAACTGTGGCTGGAACCACTGAAACGGTTCTTCATATCCCTGAGCGCCTCTCTGTTCTGGAAGCCGTTGATTTTAAGGACACCTGCAAAATGCTCTGTGAATCGGAATCGCTTCCGGTTCAAATCACCCTGGACTTCAGCCGCACCGCTTTTGTGGATAGCAGCGGTATTGGTGCATTGGTCAGTAGCTATAAGCTGGCCCATGCGACGGGTGTGAGCTTTGTGCTGCGGGATGTGCAGCCGCCAGTGATGGCCGTGCTGTCCATGACTGGTTTGGATGCGATGTTGCCGATCGAACGGGCCACCGCCCCCATGAGCACCAAGGCTGCATCGGAAGAGGTGTTGCCACCGGCCACTCACCCCTCGGTGCGATCGTGGGTGAAGCGCACCCTCGATATTGCGGGTTCATTGGTGGGGCTGACCATTTTGGGCGTTTTGTTTGTTCCCCTCGCGATCGCGATTCGTCTTGATAGCCCCGGCCCCATTCTCTTTAGCCAGTCCCGTTGCGGTTGGATGGGTAAGCGGTTTCGGCTTTGGAAATTTCGCTCCATGGTTTCTGATGCAGAAGCCCGGCGTAAGGAGGTCAAAAACCAAGCTGAGGGTGCGTTCTTCAAGAATGACAACGATCCCCGCATTACTCGCATTGGTCGTTTTTTGCGCCGCACCAGCCTGGACGAGTTACCCCAATTCTGGAATGTGTTGCGGGGAGATATGAGCCTGGTGGGCACTCGGCCGCCCACGCCTGATGAGGTGGAGCGCTATGAGGTTCCCCAATGGCAGCGGTTAGATGTGCGTCCTGGAATGACCGGTGAGTGGCAGGTTAATGGGCGATCGACGGTGAAAAAATTTGAGGACGTGATTCGCCTAGACCTGAAATATCAGGAAAACTGGAGCTTGAAGCACGACTTAAAACTCATTCTCAAAACCGTCGCACTGCTGTTTTCCCGCAGCAGCGGCGCAATGTAGTTAGGCGAGTCACATGGGCGCGCGTCCTCAAGGTTCGATCAAATCAAACCGCTTTAAATCTCTGCGCGGCCGCCTTGCCTGGTTGCGAGATTGCTTGCGGCCCCGTCGCTGGCAGCAATGGTGGACTCAAGGGGTGGGGCCCCGTCTGCACCATTGGTGGGACTATCAAACGGATAACCGCTGGATGCCCACCAGCCATCAATCGCACCTACACCTCACAACGGATCTTCAGGAACTGCCTTCGCTGTTGCAGTGGTTTGATGTCATTTTGAAGCGGGCTATTCCTGAATCGCTGCCGCCACAATTTTTGTGGGAGTGCCAGTTAATTCTGACGGAAGGGTTTACGAATGCGGCTCGCCATGCACACCATCACCGTCCTCCCCACACCCCGATCGTGGTTGAAGTGGGCCGTTGCGGGCGTTGTTTAAATATTCAAATTTGGGATTACGGCGATCCCTTTGATTGGGACGCGAAGTTGGCTTTACTGAAACAAGAAAAACGCAGTCCTCTGGATAAGGAATCAGGACGAGGATTGATGTTTATGGAGCAATTGTCGCGGCGGGTGCGTTACCGTCGCTATGGCAAACGCAATTGCTTGATGGTTCAAAAATCGTTCCCCAGTTAGCTTTCCGATTCGCTGTTAGGGATCAGAGGTTATGACCTGTTGTCCTGTCCTGGGATCTGGTGAAAACAGTTGATCTGCCATGCTCTAATCAACCCAGACAAGGGGCTTAAGCCCCTTGCTCTCCAAGATCCAGTGAAGGCGGTTGATCTGCCATACTCTAATCAACCCAGACAAGGGGCTTAAGCCCCTTGCTCCGCACGATCCGTTAACGGTGGAATCAGGGTTTCAGGTGATTTGACGACAGACCCTAGGAACTTTGGGTTAAAGGGCGGCCGCGCCAAGTCCATCCCCAACCGGTTTCGACTTTGATGATTGAGGCGATCGCGATCGCGAAAACCAAAACGCCCCCCACCCCCATCAGCCACCAGTAGCGTAGGGATTGGTCAGTTTGTTGGGCGATCGCCCAGCGCATCCCGCAAACGGCGATCGTGGTGGTGAGTGCCAGCCCACAGGACGCAAAGCCAAGGAGAGAGGGGCCGTCAATCAGTAACCCGATCGCCCCGATCAATAACCCCAACCAGGGCATGGCAAACACGCCGAATAACCCCGCTGCTGAGATCAGGGTTTTGGGGATGTTGTTTTGGTTGGCAATGTGCCAATGCTTAGTCCAGCCTTCCCACAGGGCCGCAAAGTTCTGGTACATCCGCACGCGCATTAACCCCAGCCCCAGCGCGAAATGGAGCGATCGCCCACTTTGGCGAATCTGGCGGGCGAGGGCCAGGTCTTCGGTTAATTCATAGCCCACGGCGGCATGGCCACCAATGGCGGCATAGCTCGATCGCCGAAAGAACATGAAGGGGCCCGCCGCAAAGGCCGTGGGTGACTCGGGATCGTTCAAGGTGCGGAAGTCAAAAGCAATGGCCATGGCGCTGGCCACAATGGGCTGCACCAACCATTCTGAGAGGCAGCCACAAACCAACAGGGGGGCGCAACTGAGCAAGTCGATTTGTTGGCGATCGGCCAGGGTCAAGGCGGCCCCGATCGCCCCAGGAGCTAACCGCACATCGGCATCAATAAACAGCAAATAATCTACGGTTTCCCCGATCGCCTCTGTCACTTGGACACAGGCCCAGTTTTTGCCTAACCACAATTGCTCCGTGGGGCGCGGGGGCACTCGCAGCACCCGCAACCGGGCATCGGTGGGCATCAAGGCTGCGGCCAGGGCCAAGGTGCGATCGCTCGATTGGTCATCGGCGACCCACACTTGTAATTCCACAGTGTCCGGTAGCTCACTGGCCAAGACCGATCGCACGCAATCCACGATGTTCACTTCTTCGTTGTAGGCGGGAATCACCACTGCAATCGATCGAGCCGGAACCTCCGCGAGATCCACCGGCTCCAGCCGCGATGCACCGGCCAAGGACTGGCACGATCGCACCCAAAAGATCCCGATTCCTAACCCGGACAGGGCCAAGAGTCCATCCAGAATCAGCCAACCCACCATAGTCTCGTCACCAGTCTTGTCACCGCTGCTGTGCCTGGTCTCGCAGGCATCGATCCCCTATGCACCAATCCCTATGCACCAATCCAATGGATTCGTACTCAACCAATGCACTCATCCTAAATGACAAGCGACCGGGTAGGGATAACCTGCCCGATCGCTCCTGGAATGACTCTGAAACAACCCTAAAGCGAAGTGAATTTCAGCGGCTGAGCTTCACCTGAGTTTTAGGGCCAGGTTTCGCACCCGAGTTTGGGTTACTTCGTTTCCGAGAATTCCGCATCGATCACATCATCACCATCGCTACTGGTCGAACTATCCCCAGCGGGTGCATCCGGAGCGGCCGCATCCGGGGCCCCTTGCTGATACACCGACGACCCGATCGTATACAGCGCCTGTTGCAGGGCCTCCACCTGGGTCTTGATGGCTGGGTAATCTTCCTTCTGCAACGCATCCTTCAGGCTGGCGATCGCGGCCTCGGCCGTGGCCTTTTGGTCGTCAGAGATCTTGTCTTCCAGTTCCTTCAGTTGCTTCTCAGCCTGGTAGACCAGCGAGTCGCCTTGGTTCTTCAGGTCGATTTGTTCGCGGCGTTCCTTGTCGGCGGTGGCGTTGCGCTCCGCATCCTGCACCATCCGCTCCACATCGTCCTTCGGCAGGGTCGATGCACCGGTAATGCTGATCGACTGTTCCTTGCCCGTGCCCTTGTCCTTGGCGGTCACGTTCAGGATGCCGTTCGCGTCGATGTCGAAGGTCACTTCGATTTGCGGTACACCCCGGGGTGCAGCCGGAATTCCATCCAAGCGGAAGGTTCCCAAGCTCTTGTTATCGTTGGCGAACTCGCGCTCCCCTTGCAGAATGTGAATTTCCACATTGGTTTGGCCGTCGGCCGCCGTCGAGAACACCTCGGACTTCTTGGTGGGGATGGTGGTGTTGCGAGGGATGATCTTGGTCATTACGCCGCCCAGGGTTTCCACACCCAGCGACAGCGGAGTCACATCCAACAGCAGGATGTCCTTCACTTCCCCAGCCAGCACGCCACCTTGAATTGCAGCGCCCACGGCCACCACTTCATCGGGGTTGACGCTTTGGTTGGGTTCCTTGTCCAGAACGCGGCGCACCAGGTCTTTGATGGCCGGGATCCGGGTTGAACCGCCCACCAACACCACTTCGTCAATGTCAGTCTTGGTCAGCTTGGCATCGCGCAGGGAGTTCTCAACGGGGATCCGGCAGCGATCGATCAGATCAGCGCACAGCTCTTCAAACTTGGCCCGGGTCAGGGTCAAGTCCAAATGCTTGGGCCCGTCCTGGGTCGCCGTAATGAAGGGCAGGTTGATTTCGGCTTGGGTAACGCTCGACAGCTCAATCTTGGCCTTTTCGGCGGCTTCCGTCAGCCGTTGCAGGGCTTGCTTGTCCTTGCGCAGGTCAATGCCTTCGCTGGCTTGGAACGTGTCGGCCAGGAAATCCACAATCTGCTTGTCGAAGTCATCGCCGCCCAGGTGGGTATCTCCCGAGGTGGCCAGCACTTCAAACACGCCGTCGCCCACTTCCAGCACCGATACGTCAAACGTACCGCCGCCCAAGTCGAAGACCAAAATCGTTTCGTTTTCTTTTTTATCAAGACCGTAAGCCAGCGATGCGGCGGTCGGTTCGTTGATAATCCGCAGCACTTCTACGCCTGCGATTTTGCCTGCGTCTTTGGTGGCTTGGCGTTGGGAGTCGTTAAAGTATGCGGGAACCGTAATTACCGCTTGGGTAACGGGTTCACCGATATATTTGCTGGCATCTTCGATCAGCTTCCGCAGCACTTGGGCGGAAATTTGTTCCGGAGCGTATTTTTCACCCTTAGCTGTGCAGTCAATGCGAACGTTACCACTGACGTTAGCGACCGTGTAGGCTACCTCGGTGGCTTCGTGGGTGATTTCTTCAAAGCGACGACCAATGAAGCGCTTGACCGAGTAAAAGGTGTTCTCGGGGTTCATCACCGCTTGGCGCTTGGCAATTTGACCAACGAGTTTGTCGCCGTTTTTTGCGTAGGCCACGACTGAAGGGGTTGTTCTGAAACCTTCGGCGTTGGCGATGACGGTGGGTTTGCCGCCTTCCATTACGGCAACGCAAGAGTTGGTGGTTCCGAGGTCAATTCCGACGACTTTGGCCATAGGGGTATTGCTGCTTCTGAGGCGATTGGGAAAATTTGGCTGTATTTCTTGCTTTCTATAGTGGTTCGTGGGGGCGAGATGATGAAGGGGTATTTACCGAACCGGCTTGATGGCGGTTTTAGGCGTTGGGGGCATGGTTGAGGCAAGTTTGGGCCCTGGCGATCGCCCCTGAAGAAACCGCCAGGGACACCTATGAGAGCTGGTGATGTGGTTGTGATTCACAGCAAATTTGGAGTGAATTTGGGGTGCATTGGGATCAATTGGGGGATCAATGGGATAGATGGGATCGATCTCAATCACTCGTAAATTGCTCAGATTGAGCACCCCAAGCGAGATCGACTGCCTGGGGTGATCATTAGGAATGCTAAGCCTCAGATCCTGTGGAAGCGGATCGAAACAGTTTCCCAATCCCTTGGATTAGGCTGCTGCGGGGCATGAATCGACCGGCGTTCACCAAAATTTGATTGGCCAAGCCGCCCGTAACGCAATTGGGCTTCCCTTGGGCGATCGCCTGGAGTGCCTCTTGAACAACGGCTTCGGGAGTGGCGATATCGTTGGGCATCTTCAGGCTGCTGGGGAATTCGGCCACGGCGGCAAAGTTGGTTGCGGTGGGGCCCGGACAAAGGGCCATCACCCGCACGCCGCGGCCTTGGCACTCAACCCACAGGCCCTCGCTGAAGCTGAGGACAAAGGCCTTGGTGGCGGCATAGAGCGAGAGGTAGGGAATGGGCTGAAAGGCGGCAGTGGAGGCAACGTTGATGATTTGTCCTTGGCCCCGATCGAGCATGGGTTGCAAGAAGTGGTGTGTTAGCTCCGTCAGGGCCCCCACGTTCAGGTTCAACATGGCCCGTTGCTTAGCCAAGTCCCGAGTGGCGAATTCCCCAAAGTCTCCGAAACCGGCATTGTTGATTAACCAATCGATCGGCTGACCAAGGGCTTTGACTTGGGCGGCCAACTGGTCGGCCGCGCCCGGCTCACTGAGGTCAATCGGCAGGGCGATCGCCTGAATCCCGAATTGGGTGGTTAGGGACTGGACTAACTGTTGAAGTTTTTCGGTCGATCGAGCCGTCAAAATCACATTCACGCCACGGGCCGCTAGGGCTTGGGCAAAGGCTGCACCAATGCCGCTAGAAGCGCCGGTAATTAGGGCTGTTGCCATGGAATAGCCTCTCAACTTTGGGCAATCAAGAAGGTTCAATCGTGAAGGAAAGCTTAGGATCGATACTGTGCCAATTGCGCCAATGGCACTGCTGGACAGGTTCCCAGGTAAATGCCGGTTTGGAAACCGTGCCATTCTGGACAACAGACCCCCATGAAGCAGCCGATAGTAATCGGGCATGGGTGGCGGGGCTAATCAGCGGTCAGATGTAGCCTGATACAGATGCCTGAACGAATGCCTGAACATTAGTACCTGACCCTATTTTGGGTTGAATTTTGGGTTGAAACAGGTATCAACCCGATTGAGAAAGGAGAAGGAGTGGATCATGGCTCGATCGATCAAACAACCTCAAGCAGTTCAGCAATCTCCCCTGTTGGGTCAACGTGCCATCCGCTGGATTGGCCGAGTCGGCAGCGTGGCCCTGGGAAGTAGCTTGGCAATTGCCTTGGCCGCCGGTCAGGCCCTGGCCCTAGATAAGTTAGTGTTGCGGTTACCGGGCCTGGGTGATGTGGATATCACCATGGCAGAGCTAAAAACGTTTGCGGAAACGGGGCAAGCCAGCGGCGACTTTGGACAACTGCTGAGCGATCCCAACGTGGCCAAGCAGGTGAGCCGAGCCGATTTGCAACGGATTTTGAAAAGCCCCTTCCAGGTGGGCAGCGCGGCGGCTCGCACGGCTCCGTCCGTGTTGAAAAGCTGTCCCGGTGAGTTGGTGATCGGCTCCATTAGCCAGGTGCTTTATGCCGACAATGCCCAGGGCAATGCTCAGCCCCTGACTGCCGCGATCGAGAAGGTGTTGTCCCGCGCTTCGGCGGCACCCGTCACGGCCTTGGATGTGTTGATGCAGCTTGAACCGAAAACCATGACGGTGGATGCGGGGGAAGCCCTCAAAATCTATACCCGCGTTAAAACCAAGGTACAGCCAATTATCAGCAAGGTGGGCGGCCTGACCGTGCGGGAACTGACCAGCATGGATTCGGCTAAGCTGAACCAACTGCTCTCAGAAGCCGGAGTGACCAGCAGCGACATCAGCAAGATTCAAGGGGCAATTCAGGCCTTTGGCACGATCGACCCGGGTTCCGACCTGGATAAACTGTTGCGCCAAGTGAATCTTGGTTCCCTGCTGCAAAAGGCGGCGGCTGGGGACTTTTCGGCGTTGCTGTCGGAATTGGGATCGATCAACGTGAGCCAAATCGATCTGAAACCTTATGAAGGGCGCGTTAGTGGGTTCATGGCAGCCATGATGGAAGTCCTCGGGTTGCCGGTGAATCGGGGTGCAGCCTGTCGGGCGGTGATGTAAGACCCCCTAAGGTTCTTGACGATTTCCCCTGACCCGGGCCGCCACACCGAGGCAGCAACCAGTCTGATTGAAGCTGATCGCAAACTGACTTGCAAACGAACACCATTGCAAACTTGATTGCCATCAACCATCAATGCAGACTGGTTGCGACTCCCTGAAGTCTCTGATGCTGAAGCGTTGGCCGAAACGGTGCAAAAGCACTGTCACTCGGCCGCGAGTCCCCATCCCACGAGTCCCCATCCAAGGACGGTACTGCTGATGGTTATGTCTGTAGGTTCTCTTTTGTCGGATTCCGGGCCGGGGTGTGCGATCGCTCCTGCTAGCCCGCTGGGTGCTGCCCCGGCAAAATCCCTTTCTTGCCTGTTGCGTCGCGGGCGTTTGGCCCTGCTGGGGGCTGGAGCGGCGTTGTTGTCGCTGGCTCCCATGGCCCAGGCGGCGGATCAGGTTCAAATTCGCTATGGCCCGATCGGGGTCAGTGCCACCCTGAAGGATCTGCAAGCCTTTGCGGCTGATAAACCGGTTTCCGATAGCTTTAATAGCTTGCTGGGTCAAATCGAGTCCTATGGCAAGGTGCCGCGCGATCGCCTGCGGGGTTATCTGAACACCTCGATCGACCTGAAAGTTTTGGGTATTGATCCCGCCGACGCAGTGAAACTGTCCTATGGTTTCGTGGGTGAGCGGTTGCTAAAGCGAGTGAGCGAAGTCATTTACCCCCCCTACGATCGGGGTAACTTCTACGCCCTGCGCGGGGCCCTGGTCACGGCGATCATGGACGATGGCAAAATTTCAGTTTTGGAAGTGCTAGAAGACTACGGCCCCAGCGTCGTGCGCCTGGATGCGGCCGGAGCCATGGGCATGGCCAACGAAATTCGCGACGCGATCGGGCAATTCTTACCCGGCAAGTAAGATCCAGTGAGTAAGATCCAGTGAGCGGGCGGACGGCGGCCGAAGTCTCGGTCAGGATTCTTTAAAAATCCGCATCTTCCGCAATTTCCAAATCGTCGCCCCTTGCCAAACTGGGCTGCTCAACAGCTAGTCTAAACAACGCAATCAACGCAATCATTGGGATGCTCAGGACATTGGTTTGGAAGGCAACATGCCCCCAACGCCAGTCCCAACGGCAAAACCCCCAGCGATTGCGTTGTTTTAGCGCGTTTTTTTAGATTGTTTAACCATGCGCTTTGACCTTGTCACCCTGTTTCCAGACTTTTTTGAATCCCCCCTGCGATCGGGCTTGGTGGGCAAAGCGCTGCAAAAAAAAATTGCCGAAGTCTTTGTCACCAATCCCCGGGACTTCGCCACGGACAAACATCGCAAGGTGGACGATGAACCCTACGGTGGCGGCGTGGGCATGGTGATGAAGCCGGAGCCGATCGCGGCGGCCCTC
This sequence comes from Limnothrix sp. CACIAM 69d, assembly GCA_001913845.2. Taxonomy (GTDB): domain Bacteria; phylum Cyanobacteriota; class Cyanobacteriia; order CACIAM-69d; family CACIAM-69d; genus CACIAM-69d. The sequence continues at coordinate 20,078 of MKGP02000071.1, forward strand.
GACTCTTTGCCGCAACTGCCCCGTCGGGAAGTGATTTACTTCACGCCCCAAGGGCAACCCATGACCCAATCTCTGTTTAAGGCCCTATCTGCCAATTGCGATCAACTGGTGTTGCTCTGTGGGCACTACGAAGGGGTGGATGAGCGGGTGATGAGCCTGGTTGATCGGGAAGTGTCCTTGGGGGATTTTGTGCTGACCTGCGGCGAAATTCCGGCCCTCACCCTCCTCAATGGGGTGTTGCGTCTTCAGCCGGGCACGGTGGGCAAGGAAGAATCCCTGAAGGCCGAAAGCTTTGAGGAACCGCTGCTGGATTATCCGCACTATACCCGGCCGCCGGAGTTTCGGGGGCTAACCGTACCAGCGGTTTTGATGTCTGGAAATCACGGGGCGATCGAGCAATGGCGACGCGAAGAACAAATCCTGCGCACCCGCGAGCGCCGTCCAGATTTGGATCGCCCCCCCGCCCCCTTGCCCCCCCATCCCCCTTGCATGGGGCCCGATCAATGGACTCAGGTGAAGTGGGTGATTCAGCGCCTAGAGGCTGATCAAATTCGCTATCAAGTGACGGGCGGCCTGGCGGGAAATCTCTATGGCTCCGCTTGGCCCCTGCATGATTTGGATGTTGATGTGGCGATCGCTGATTTTGATCGAGCCTATGCCTGCTTTCAAGATTGGGCGATCGCCCCGCCCGATCGATATGTTGATTCGGAATTTGACCTCTTGTTGCTGCGGCTTGATGTGAATGGGCTGTTGGTTGATCTTTGTGCCGACGAAGCCGCCTACGCCATTCGAGGGCAAAAACGCTTGCCCCTGAATACTGATCTCAAAACTGCCCATCACACCCGCTACTTTGGCCAATCCCTATGGGTGCAGTCGCTCCATCATCTGATTGCCTACAAGGAGCGGCTGGGGCGATCGGCCGATCTGGCTGAGCTGCGGCAACTATTGCGTTAGGGCCGCTAATCATCTGGCTCCTGTAAATGCTCCAAGACCTGTTGATAGAGCACCAGGATGTGGCTGTCTTTGAGTCGGTAATAGACATGGCGGCCCTGTTTGCGGTAAGCCACCAAGCGCTGGCTGCGCAAGGCCCGCAACTGATGAGACACGGCCGATTCACTCATGCCAACGGCTTCGGCCAAGTCGCAAACACAGAGTTCTTGATGAACCAAGGCTGACAAAATCCGCAGGCGGTTTGGGTCACCCAACAGGGCAAACACCTCCGCCATCCGTTGGGCCATGTTGGTGGAAAGCACCCGATCGCCTAAGGCATTCTCCACCAAGGGATCCGGTGTTGTTGATCCATCGGGCGATCGCTGGTCGATCGCCAAACGAGTTGGGGGACTTATCGTGGATAGCTCTATGCAGGAATGATCGGCAGCCATACCCAGAATCCTTGTCAGTACTACGTTGCATTAACTGCTCGATGCCAAACCAAACCCCCGTGCGGGAGTCATGGCGCTCTCAATTCTCTAGTACTACTCACTGGCGATCACAACCAATCAAAACCAGGGGACTGCGTTTCGTTTTCTCGGAAACCGAGAACGAAAAACAATTGGTTTCTGTGAGGTGATATGAGAAAACCATCACTGAGCGAGGCTTCGAGAAGCGATCCCTATGGTTTCAAGATCCTTCCCACACCATATCGTGTCGCTTCCGGAGATGGATGAGCCTAGCAAGCTGGGATCACACCAGCCCAGCTCAACTCCGTGGAAAATGAGAAGAGACTGGCCCCGAAGCGCAAAGCGCTGGAATCCTAGGAAGTAGAGTCGGTTGACGGTGGTTGATTGCAAATCTTGCGATCCCACCTTGTGGTGCTGTTAGCGCTTTCTGATAACATCTTATAAAAAGTTAACGATTAGTAACGAGTCCCTCATGAGCATTCTTGTCGTTGGCGGAACCGGCACCCTCGGCAGGCAAATCGTGCGTCGCGCCCTGGATGAGGGACACACGGTGCGGTGCCTGGTTCGCAGTTACAGCCGTGCTTCGTTCCTGCGGGAGTGGGGAGCGGAACTGGTGGGCGGCGACATTTGCGATGCGGAGACGATCGCCCCGTCCTTTGCCGGTGGTGAAATTACCGCTGTGATTGACGCGGCCACGGCCCGGGCAACGGATTCCCTAGGGGTGCGCGATGTGGATTGGCGTGGCAAGGTCAATCTGATTCAAGCGGCTAAGGAATCGGGAGTTGATCGCTACATTTTTCTCTCCATTTTGAATGCGAATCAGTTTCCCAAAGTGCCGCTGATGGAAGTCAAGCGCTGCACGGAAGAGTACCTGAAGCAGTTGGAGATGAATTACACGATCCTGCGGCCCTGTGGCTTTTTGCAAGGGTTAATCGGTCAGTATGCGATTCCGATTTTGGAAAACCAATCGGTGTGGGTGCCCGATCGGGGATCGCCCGTGGCCTACATGGACACCCAAGATATTGCGAAGTTTGCGGTGCGGGCCCTGACGGCCACGGAAACGGAGCGCCAGGCCTTCCCGGTGGTGGGCCCCAAGGCCTGGACTCCGGCGGAAATTATCGCCCTCTGCGAAAAGCTGTCCGATCGCCAGGCAAAAATCACCAGCCCGCCCACGGGTTTGTTGAATTTGGTGCGCAGTGCGGCCCGCTGGTTCAAGTGGAGCTTGAATGTGGCCGATCGCCTGGCTTTTGCGGATGTGTTTTCTTCGGGCCAACCGCTGACGGCGGAGATGGCGGAAACCTATCGCGCGTTTGGCATTGATCCGGCGGAGATTAGCACCCTGGAAGCCTACTTGGAAGAATATTTTGGGCGAATTCTGAAGAAATTGAAGCAAATTGACTACGAGCAGTCGATCGCGGCCAAGGAAAGTAAGCGTAAAAAAACCTTGCGGTTTTAAGGCGATCACAGTGGCATCCGGCTGGGGCGCGATAGGATGAGTTTCGCCTGATTCGGTCACCAGGACAGAATCCTAGCCTGACTGACTCATCCACTTCATTTGCCCCGCCCATCTCACTCCTTCGGTCGTTGCCCGTGTCTGACAGCGCCTGCCCAAACGTTGGAATTATCTATAACGATGCCAAACCCGTCGCGGAAAAGACGGCGGCGGATTTGGTCGAACAACTGTCGGCCCGGGGCTGTCGGGTAATTTCCACCACGGGATCCGGTGGAATTTTGGGTTGCTCGCGGCTGAACCATCCCGTTTGTTCTTCGCCGCTTGAGCAGTTGGTGCCACCGGGGTTTGATCAATCGCTGGATTTCGCGATCGTCTTGGGTGGTGATGGGACGGTGCTTTCGGCCTTTCGGCAGTTGGCCCCGATCGGGGTGCCCCTGTTGACGGTCAACACCGGGCATATGGGGTTTTTGACGGAAATTTACCTGAGCCAACTTCCGGCCGCGATCGAACAGCTCTTGGCGGGTAATTTTTCCGTAGAAAGCCGCTCCATGTTGGAGGTGCGGGTTTTTCGGGATGATGATCCCCTCTGGGAGGTGTTGTGCCTGAATGAGATGGTGCTGCACCGGGAACCCATGACCAGCATGTGCCATTTTGAGGTGGCGATCGGGCATCACTCCCCTGTGGATATTGCGGCGGATGGCATTATTTTGTCCACGCCCACCGGCTCCACGGCCTATGCCCTGTCGTCGGGGGGGCCGGTGATTGCGCCGGAAGTGCCGGTGTTGCAACTTGCGCCCATTTGTCCCCACTCCCTGGCTTCTCGGGCGTTGGTGTTTTCCGAAACGGAGCCGGTCACGATTTTTTCGGCAACCCAAAACCCGATTGTGATGGTGGTGGATGGGAATGCGGGATGTTACGTGCAGCCGGACGATCGGGTGCGGGTGAATCGATCGGCCCATTCAGCCAAGTTCATTCGGTTGCAACCGCCGGAGTTTTTCCGAATTTTGCGTGAGAAGTTGGGCTGGGGGCTGCCCCACATTGCCAAACCCACCTCGGTGGAGTTGCCCTAGGGGGGCTTCAGGATAGATCCATTGCTGATTGAAACACCGGGTCAATGTTCACCAGGCTAAGTTCACTAAGCTAAGTTCACCAGGCTAAGTTCACCAGGTTAAATCTCCGCCTCATCAAAACCCAACCGCTCTCTAGCTTTTGGGTTGCTGTAGCAATTCCGTGACCAACGTGGCGAGTTTTTCGGCGGCTCCCGGCTCACCCCGCACGGACCGCAACCGGTCGCCCATGGCCTGGAGCTGAGCGGGGTTGGCCAACAGGGCGATCGCTTGGTCAGCCACAATCGTTGGCGTGAGCGGCCCCACCAGCTCCGGCACGATCGCTTCCCCAGCCCATAGGTTTGGCCAAGCCAACATCCCCAGCCGACGCAAGGCAAAGCCATTAATCAACTTGGCAAAGAGGCCGCCCAAACCCGGTAGATTTGCCAACAGCCCCGGAATGCCGTTCCAGGCCCGCATGGCATCTAACTGCTGGGTGGGTAGCAACACCAGCATGGGGCGAGCCAATGCGCCTAATTCGGCCGTATTTGCGCCGACGGTGGTGAGGCAAAGGTCACAGGTGCTGAGTAGGTCCCAGGCGGGCGATCGCTCCCAAAGCCAAATTTTTGTGCCCGCCGGGGTTTCCAGGTAAGGCAAGTTCTGAAGCGATCGGGGATCGGCCGGGGCGATCGATTCGGGTATTACCAAGCGGGCTGTTGTGCCTGAAACCCAATCAATCACAGGATTGTGGGCGCGATCGGCATAGCGAGCCAAGGTGGACAGGTCGATCGTGGGAGCCACGGGAATCACAAATTCCACTTGGGGCCGATCGGCTCGAATTCGATCGGCCGTGCCCAGCAATAACGGCACGCCTTGGGTGAGTTTGGCGCTTTTGGAGCCGGGCAGCAGGGCCAGCCGTTCCCGATCGCCCTGCGGTGAATGGGTTAAACGGCCAGCCTCCAGCATCAAATCGCCCACCACGGCGACTTTGGAGGTGGCCCAGGGGGGAACTTGGGTGGCCAACCGGGGCAACCGCACCCCCACGCGATCGACCCAACGGAGCCAGCGTAGATCCCATTCCGCATAGATCACACTGCCATAGCCCAGACGGCGGGCGATCGCCACGGCAAAGAACTGATCGCCGCCCAAAAACAGCACCACACCTCGATCGCGCCAATCCCACCCTTCCGCCGTTCGTCCCCAAAGCAAAAAGGGCCAAAAGGCCGCAGCCCCTTGCACCCGATCGACTTCTGGAAATGATTGCACCACGGCCGCTTCCTGACCCGTTGCGTTGGGACAGGGGGCCAAAACCACGGAAATTCGCAGGCGCGATCGATCCGCTCCCCACTGCTGCCGCAAGGCCTGCACCACCGGGCGCACCCAGGTGGTGACCTCTCCGGGGCCGTTAGACAAAATCAAGAGATCCAGCGGCTCGGCAACAGTTGACATCATCTCAGGGGCGATCAGGCGGGAAGTCGGCATGATTGGTGCAGCCCAATGGGGTGCAGATCCAGCAGGGTGATGAACAGGATGGGCCAATGGGCTAGTGAATGGGTTGCATCAGCTAGCCGATTGTCTCAGACGGTCGATCTTCCTTGCTACCCAACTTCCCCGATCGCCAGAGTGGGGCTTAAAGGCAATTCAGCACATTCAGTTGATCCGTCGGCCGGTTGAGCGATCGCACGGGAATCCATCCCTGAACCGGCTGATTAATTTGCATCCACACAGCCCCTCCGGCCGTGGTGGACTCCCGATTTAACAACTGCACTTCACTCCCGGCCGCCACACCGCCCCGCCGGGGACTGGTTAGGTCGGGGTTGGCATGAACCGACAGGCCTTCGCCATAGACCACTCGACGGCACAATTCCGGTTTGATCGGATTTTGGGGAGTTTGGGCCGTGGTGCAAGGGCGCAAGAAGGCCGCCGCTGCCCAACCTTCCACCGTGCGCGAGCCGCTGCCCGTGATCACCGTTGCCCGCACAGGAACCCAGCCATTGCGGGCGCTGCCCGTGACTTCCAGGGTGCGACCCTTGGCGATCGTACCCAAGATGGGCGCGTCGTCATCGGCCCGGCTGCGGATATTCAAGGGGCGATCGTTCGTGGCCACCACTCGGCAAGTGCGGGGTGGCGTGACCACTGCACAGGGCCGCAGAAAACTGCTGGCCACCCAACCTTCCACCGTGCGCGAACCGCTGGCGGTGGGTACGGTGGCGCGAACCTGTACCCAACCATTTTGAGGGCCGCCAATCACGTCCAGGGTGCGACCCTTGGCGATCGTGCCCACAATGGAGGCGTTACTGTCGGCGCGGCTGCGAATATTCAAGGGCGAGCCGTTGGTGGTGACCACACGGCAGTTGGCTTCAGCGGCCGCAGCCGGTGGGGCCGTTGCCCCCATTACCAACCCACCGGCCACCAGGGCCACCGTCAACAGCATTGCTTGGCCATAACGCCGAGCCAGGTGGGCAGAGCGAGTCCGAAGACCGAAAAGTGACTGATCCATAGGAAAAATCTGCAACACAGCAAGCATGGTGATCCGTCCTGAAGCTGCATCCCTGCGCTGGTTATAGAGCGAAGGAGGCAGGTTTGCAGGAGTTGCTCCCATTCTGGTCGAGCGATCAGGCGATCGCCCAGGATTTGGATCGATCGGTCAATTGACCATTTCGAGCCGCCTCGATCGAGGGGCGATCGAGCAAGATTTTGCCCCCATGCGACGATGCTGCTGAGAAACCCGCAGGCTACAAGTCCCGATGGGTAAAGGGTTTAGCATCGGCTCCGGCATAGGTGGCCGCCACATGCCCCTGGCCCGTTAGGCGATACTTATAGGTCACTAGACCTTCTAGCCCAACGGGGCCACGCGGTGGGAGGCGATTGGTGCTAATCCCCACCTCTGCTCCGAATCCATAGCGGAAGCCATCGGCAAAGCGCGTGGAGCAGTTGCGATAGACCCCGGCCGCATCCACTTCGGCCAGGAAGCGATCGGCGGCGGCATTGTCTTCCGTCACAATGGCTTCCGTATGGCCCGATCCATAGGTGGTGATGTGGTCGATCGCCTCGTCCAAGTCCGCCACGATTTTGATCGACAAAATCAAATCGCTATATTCCGTCGCCCAGTCAATTTCTGTCGCCGGGGCGATCGCGCAAATCCCTTGCAATAGCTCACAGGTGGCCCCATCCCCGCGTAATTCCACCCCCTTGGCCACCAGGGCCCGGGCCAACTCCGGCAATCCCTGCGGGGCGATCGCCCGGTGAATCAACAGGGTCTCGATCGCATTGCAAGCGGAAGGATATTGGGTTTTGGCATCCACCGCGATCGGCACTGCTTTGGTCAAATCTGCGGCCTCATCCACATAGAGATGGCAAATGCCGTCCGCATGGCCCAGCACCGGAATCCGCGTGTTGTTTTGCACAAACTGCACAAAAGCATTGGATCCTCGGGGAATAATCAAATCCACGTAGCGATCGAGTCGTAGCAGTTCCAAGGTTTCCTCCCGCGTGGTCAGCAGTCGCACGGCCGCCGGATCCACCGCCGAGTTTGCCAAGCCCCCGTGAATCGCCTCAATCAGCGCTTGGCAGGAGCGCACCGCCTCCTTGCCCCCTTTCAGGATCACCCCATTCCCGGAGGCGATCGCCAGGGCCGCAATTTGCACCACCGCATCGGGGCGAGCTTCAAAAATCACCCCCAACACCCCCAGCGGACAGGTCACCCGCTCCAAAACCAGCCCTTGATCCAGCTCCCGGTGAATTTGCCGATCGCCCAAGGGATCCGGCAACTGGGCCAAGTCGCGCACTCCAGCGATCGCCCCCGCCAGCTTCACCGCATCCAGCTTGAGCCGGCCATAAAGTGCCGAAGAAATTCCCTCCGCTTGGGCCGCTGCGCAATCTGCTTCATTGGCCGCCACAATCGCCGCCGCCCGATCGCTCAAAGACTGGGCCACCGCTTCCAAGGCCGCCCGTCGATCGGCCGTCGGCAGCAGCGCCAAAGCTCGGGCCGCCTGGCGGGTTTGGCGCGCAAGATCAACCAATGTGGGCGCAGATGAAGCAACAGTCATGATCGCAACAGCACAGGGAGCAAAAGGAGTAAAAGACAGTATAGGCAAGGACGGCCCATCCCATGGGCTATGGCCCCGTTTGCGATCGGGCGAGGTTGGTTGGTGGGGTTTGAAGGTTGACGGAGTGGCGATGCATCCCGATCGGGAGGGTTTATGAAGAGGGTTTATAAAATTTTGTAACAACACTCAACCCGGGTCTCAGGGGGGCAAAAGGTATCTAGGCGGGCGATCACAACGATTTTTGATCCTTAATGTCTAATCGTTACTCAGGCCCGCAGAGCTGAGAAAGGCTTGTGAAATAAAGGCTTTCGCCATTGTCAACCGCGATTTAACGGACTGCCATCGGGTCACGCGCTGCCCTGGAACTGGCTCAAACCCGCGAAGTTGCTACAAAACTTTCACTTCACATCGAAAATTGTCGGGCTAGAATCGCTGGAAATACCGAACTTGAGGCGTTTCCATGAACAAGGGCGAACTGATTGACCAAATTGCAGCAAAGGTCAATACCACCAAAAAGGAAGCAGATGCCATCTTGACCGCTGCCATTGAAGTGATCATGGATGCCGTGGCAGAGGGCGAAAAGGTGACCCTGGTGGGGTTTGGTACGTTTGAGCGCCGCGAGCGCCAGGCCCGCGAGGGTCGCAACCCAAAAACCGGCACGAAACTGAAAATCCCCGCCACCAAGGTTCCGGCCTTTTCAGCGGGCAAACAGTTCAAGGAGTCGGTTGCTCCTTAATTTTCGGCGCAACCTCCAACTCCCAGGCTCAACCCCCTAGCCATTGTTCGATTGTTAAATTGTTCAATTTTTGTTGGCAAAGGAAAGCCCCGAGCTGGTTTCGCCAGGCCCAGGGCTGTTTTTTTACCTAGGGGGTGAGTCTCGATGAACTGGGAGCATTGGGCCGGGGCACACCCGGTCGCCACCAAGGCAACAGGGGCCGCAATGTGCCGTCGGGTTCGGTAGGCTGATCCAGCATGGGGTTGGCTTCGGTATCCCACCCATCACAGGGCCGCATCTGAGCGAGGGTCAACACCACTCGATCGACCGCTGAAACCAAGGTGTCGCCATCTTGACCCGGTTGATTCACCAACACGCTAAAAACCAAGGTGTTGTAAAGCGGGTGTTCCATGTAGCCCGATAGGGCCCGAACTCCCCGGAGCGTGCCGGTTTTGGCGGAAACACGACCTTGAACCGGCGTGTTGCGGAAACGACGGCGCAGCGTGCCGGTCTGACCCGCGATCGGGAGGGAACTGCGGAAAATGTCGCTTCCCTTGGCTTCGGTCATGGATTCCAATAAATGGACAAAGGCACGGGGCTGCACGGCATTGCTGCGAGACAGGCCAGACCCGTCACTCATGCGATACTCGCCACGATTAACGCCCAAGGGAGCCAGGGCCCGCTGCACGGCCCCGGAGCCGCCAATCGATCGAAATAGGGAATCGGCGTAGTCATTGTCGCTATTGACGTTAATGGTGCGCACCAACGTACCCAAGTTGGAATTCTTGAGCGGGGCTTGACCGTCATAGAGTTGCAGGGCCGCCGCCGTCACAAACAATTTCATGTTGGAGGCGGGAATCAACGCTTGGATGCTGTTGCGATCGAACAGGACGTTATTCCCGGCCAGGGTTTCTACCCGAATCCCCCAGCGGGCCGATCGAAAAGCAGGCGCATCAATAATGCGGCTTAAGGCTCCGGCCAGTTGGTTGCTGCAAACCCGAGGAGTTTGGGCCAGCAGGGACTTGCCTTCCACGGTTTCGATCGGCTCCTGCTTGGCGGTTTCCGGTTCGATCGAGTCCGGTTCGATCAACTCGGTCTCAATCCCCGGTTGACGGGTGACGGTGGTTCCGGGAACCAACTCCGTTGCAGAAGCCGGATTCAGCGCCTTAGACAGCGGTTTTGGTACACGCGCGGGATCCGTTGTGGGGTTAGGCGCGGGGGCGGCTGACGGCGCGATCGCCTCGGTTTGTGAAACGCTAGTCGGTTCAGCGGTTGTGGTTGCTTGGGCGTTGACCAGGGCTGGTTCAGTCAGCAAACCACCACCCAACGCCAAACCCAAACCAGCCAAACCAGCGATCCATCGGGGTTGCTCAGACATCTGTTGGATTTTCCTTAAAGGCACGACCGTTCTGCACATCCCTGCGAGTCAGTCCAATCCTCAGGATTAGGACGGGACACCTGAACCAGTTCCACAAGGCCCCAACCGGTGATAGGCGGCCGTGTTCAGCGGCTGCACCCTTTGGCGGTGGGAGAGGAACGGCGCGATCGAGCAGGATCGGTGACCCCAAGCATTGATCGCACTCAGAACCAGCCCATTGACTCGGATGGCAACTCCGAGGACTTAGCGACAGGGCGATCGCAAAAACGGGTGTGAGTCGCGGCGATCGTCCAACGGCCTTGGCCGAATGGCGCTAACCCTCAGCAAATCTGAGGTCATCAGGCTCGTGATGGCCCATCAGCACAAATTGCCCTCAAGAATATCAGACCTCGGCCAGTGGCCTAGCTGGATCAACCGGCCGGCGATCCCCGTCCAAACCAGTTCTTCACCATCCGAAAACTCCCATCATCACTAGCTTTTTCCCGATTCTGGTTTGGGGATCGCCGCTTCGGCTGTTCGTCAGCAAATCCTGAACTATCGGAAAAATTTGGGCGATCAATTTGGTCGTAGGGGTGGGGTCTTCCCGCCTAGCCCCCGTGATCTATGCAACCCAATGCAATTGGCGCGCAATGGTAGGATGGCTTCTGGTTTATTGCAAGTTATTCTCAGGTTTTGAGCATGACCGTCGCCGATCGCCGCTGGCCGCCGCTGAATTTTAATCGCTTCCGTTTGCGCTCCTTCAGTCTCGCGGAAGGGTTGTGGATTTGTGCAACGGTGTTGGCGGCAGTGGCGGTGGGCGTGCCGCTCCTGGCCTCAATCGCAGCCGCCCTGAGCGCCAGCGGCCAAACCTGGAACCACCTCACCCGAACCGTGCTCGGGGAATATGTACTGGCTTCGGTGGGGTTGGCCGTCGGGACGGCGGGCCTGGCGATCGGCCTGGGAGTGGCGACGGCTTGGCTGGTGGTGGCTACCCAGTTTCCCGGGCGGCGATGGTTTGAATGGCTATTGCTGTTGCCCTTGGCCTTCCCGGCTTACCTGTTGGCCTATGTCTACACGGATTTGCTGGATTTTTATGGACCCATTCAGTCTTGGGTGCGATCGCTCACGGGCTGGAAATTCGGTGAATATTGGTTTCCCCCCATTCGATCGCTGCCCGGGGCCATTTTGATGATGGGCCTAGTGCTCTATCCCTACGTTTATATGCTGGCGCGGGTGGCCTTTCTCGAGGGAGCAGCTAGCCTGCTGGAGGCGGGCCGCACCTTGGGCCTGAATCCCTGGCGGGGGTTTTGGCGGGTGGCTTTGCCCATGGCCCGACCCGCGATCGCGGGAGGCGCAGCCCTGGTGATGATGGAAGCCCTGGGCGATTACGGCACGGTGGAATTTTTTAGCGTTAACACCTTTGCGGTCGGTATTTATCGAACCTGGTTTGCCATGGGCGATCGCCCGGCGGCCTGTCAACTGTCGGCCCTGCTGTTGGGGGCGGTGTTGTTGTTGGTGTGGGTGGAGCAACGATCGCGCGGTGGGGCCGGCTATCGATCGGGTGGGGCCTATGCGGTGCAAGCACCCTACTCCCTCCGTGGGTTGCGGGCGATCGGGGCCTGGGTGGTTTGTGGGTTGCCGCTGCTTTTGGGCTTTGGGTTGCCGGCCCTGCTTCTGGCCAGCATGGCAATTCGCAATCCCAATAGTCTTCTTGATCCCAGCTTCTTGCTCTACGTGCGCAACACCGCCGTAGTGGCTAGCTTGGCGGCAGTCACGGCGGCGATCATTGCCGGAGCTGCCGTGTATGGGGTGCGGGTGGTTTCGGGCCCCCTGATGCGGTTCCTGTTGAAAATCATGGCGCTGGGCTATGCGATTCCCGGATCCGTGGCCGCCGTGGGCGTTTTGATTTCAGTCGGTTGGGTTGACCAACAGTTGGCGACTCAACCCTTAGCGATCGCCCCGGAAGCGGGAGCCGCATCTTCGGGTTTGTTGTTGAGCGGCACGATCGGGGCCTTGATTTTTGCCTATTGGGTCAGGTTTTTAGCCCTGGCCCTGAACCCGATTGAAGCGAGCCTCGATCGAATTGTGCCTAATCTGGATGGGGCGGCCAGAATTGCCGGATTGTCGCCGGGGGCCGTGTTATGGCGTGTTCATGTGCCCATGCTGCGCGGGGGGCTGCTGACGGCCTTGCTGTTGGTGTTTGTGGATACGGTGAAGGAGTTACCGGCCACGCTGATTGTGCGCCCGTTTAATTTCGATACCCTGGCTGTGCGGGCCTATCAATTGGCCTCCGATGAACGGATTGTGGATGCGGCGGGGCCCGCTTTGGCGATTGTGGCGGTGGGGATTGTGCCGGTGGCGCTGTTGAGTTGGCAAATTTCCCGATCGCGCCCCCGTCGCCTACCCAACGAGTTTAGGTAGACTCATTCCACTCGGGCTGTTCGATCGGGATTTCGATCAAGAACTCCGTGCCGCCTCCCTCTGCGGGGCGACAATCAAGGGTTCCGCGATGTTTTTCCACCACAATTTGATAGGAAATGGACAGGCCCAGTCCCGTGCCTTGGCCCACGGGCTTGGTGGTAAAGAACGGATCGAATAGCTTAGAGCGCACTTCATCGCTCATGCCGTTGCCATTGTCGGCAATCAGAATTCGCACCCGTTCTCCAATCATCAATTCCGTGGTGATTGTCAGCCGGGGCATCACGAGTGAGGTCGCAATAGGTCGATCCTCAAGGTTGTCATTGATCCAAACCTTGCTGTTGTTGCTGCTGCCGGCCACGAGAGAGGCTTCTTCCACCTGAGCCGATCGCAAGGCTTGGGCTCGCAAATTGCGCGATCGCCCGTAACGGTCTTCCAAGGCATCGATCGCATTGCTAATCACATTCATAAACACCTGGTTCAATTGCCCCGCGTAGCAAACCACCAGGGGCAGATCACCATAGTGTTTTTCCACTTCAATTCCAGGGAAATTGCTATTGGCTTTGAAGCGATGTTGCAAAATCAGCAGCGTATTTTCGATTCCCTCGTGGATATTCACCGGCTTCATTTCCGCCTGATCCAAGCGCGAGAAGTTCCGCAAGGAGGCGACAATCTGCCGAATTCGTTCCGCTCCTAACTGCATGGATTGCAGGGTTTTGGGCAAATCATCACAGAGGAAGTCCACGTCAATGTCCCGCGAGAAATTGGCCACTGCTTCCGTCGGCACAGGATAGCTATCCCGGTAATGCTGAATGAGCGAAAGCAACTCTTGCGTGTAACGGCGGGCATAGGTCAGGTTGCCATGGATGAAGGTGGTGGGGTTATTGATTTCATGGGCAATCCCGGCCACCATCTGCCCCAGACTGGACATTTTCTCGTTCTGAATGAGCTGGGTTTGGGCGGTTTTCAGCTCCTGGAGGGCGGCGCTCAGGCGCTTGGCTTGATCTTGAGCCTGCACAGCGGTGACCTGGGCCTTGGCATAGAGTTCCGCTTGGTCGATCGCGGTGGATAGCTGGTCAGTCACAGCGCGCAACAGCTCCACTTCCCGCTCACTCCAGGTACGCACCTGGGCACTTTGGCCGCATTCAATCACCCCGATCGCCCCGGAACGGGTTTGCACCGGCAAGGCCAGCAGGGAACGATAGCCCCGATCCTCCATCATCTGCCGCAGGGTGGGATTATCCAACCGCGACACATCATCGGCCCGCACGCACTTGCTCCACATCAACTGCTGAAGGAAGTAGCTGGCGTGAATATGGTGATAGGGGCCGAGGGCGCTGGGCACGGCTGGGGTGCGGGACTCGTTCACCACGTCCCAAGCCGGAATGCCGCCGCCCGCATCGGTGATATACCAAGCGAAAAGGCAGCGATCGGTATCCAACAGGTTACGGATACCTTGGACGGCCGATTCCAGCACCGTATCCAAATCCAGGGAGTTCCGAATTTGGGCCGCCAACTGAAACAACAGGGCCTCGCGGCGGGTGGTCAGTTCCTGGCGGGCTTGGGCGCGGTCAATCCCCACGGCGATCGCGCTGGCCAACCAACCTAGGGCATCTTGCACCGCTTCCGCGAAGGGTTCCACACGATAGAGCGCCAACGCGCCCACCAGCCGATCTTCCACCACCAGCGGGAAGCCCGCAAAATGTACTTCCGTGCGGGATCTGCCTTGATGGGGAATCAGGGCACATTCACTGCGGAACAGGGGATTGCGCGATCGAGCCACGGCCGCCACCGTGGACAACTCCGGAGTGCTCAGGCTGATTTTGTCTCGCAGGGCATCATCGAGCAGGGGAATATCCAGGTGCAGCGCGTTGTTGGTGTTGCGGTTGACCTGGGCTTGCAGGGTCAAGTAGGTGGGATCTAAGTCCACCGTCCAAACACGAGCCAGGTTGCAATCCAGTTGCCCGGCCATCATTTCGGCACAGGCTTGCAAAATTTCCGAGAGTTCGCCCCGTTGACAAAGGGCCACACCCACTTCCGCTTCCAAAATCGAAAGGCGCGATCGCTCCATCAGGGTTTCCTGGGCCCGTTTGCGATCGGTGATGTCCTCAACCGTCCCTTCATAACAAACCAGCCGCCCGGCATCATCGAGCAGGGCGGAGGCATTTTCCGAAATCCAAATATGTTGCCCATCCGCTCGGTACACTTCCGATTCAAACCCGGAAACGCTGCCGCTGGTCTCCAGCATGTTCAGCAGTTCCCGCGCCCGATCGATCTGGACGTAGGGCGGCCCACCCATCCGATCGAAGGCTTCGATCAGTGCGGTTGGTGACTCATAGCCATAGAGGCGAGCCATAGCCGGGTTGGCGTTGATGTAGCGTCCATCGGGCAAGGCTTGGTAAATGCCCTCGATCGCGTTTTCAAAAATGCTGCGGAACCGTTCTTCGGCTTCGCGCACGGCCCGTTCTGCTTCCTTGCGTTCGGTGATGTCGATCCCCAGCACAAAGGCCGCTTGGTCGTTGTTGTATTTTTGGGCCACCACCAAATAGCTTTCGATGCGATCGCCCACCGGTCGCGACACTTCGCGCGTGGCTTCTTGGATCGGAGAAGCAAAAAATTCCGCCACAAATTCCCGGAATTCTTGCCCATAGCCCAAAAAGCCGATGTCTTGGCCAATAAACTCCTCCGGGGCGCGGCCAAAGCTTTCGGCTAGGTGGTGGTTCACTTCCAGATAACGCAAATCACGGCCCACTCGCGACACCGTGCCGGGCACAGCGGCCAAAATCGCTTCCAGTCGATCCTTCAGGGTGCGCAGGCTGGCTTCCGATCGGCGGCGCTCCGTGATGTCTTCAACTGTGCCTTCGTAATAGAGTAATTCGCCGTCTTCGTCGTAAACCGCCCGGGCCGATTCGGAAATCCAAATCCGACGGCCATCGGCCCGGTAAACCTCTGACTCAAAATTGGCAAGGGATCCCTTTTGGCGAATTTGTTCAACAAATTCCTTGCGGCGATTGGGGTTGACGTAGAGATTTTGGGTGGCATTCAGGGCCAGCAGCAGCACATCGGGCCCGCTGTAGCCATAGATGCGGGCCAAGGCCGGGTTCGCACTCAGGTAGCGACCATCGGGGGTGGTTTGAAAAATGCCCTCGATCGCGTTTTCAAAGATGCTGCGGTATTGGGCTTCGGCGGCGCAAACGGCCGACTGGGACACTTGCAGGCGATCGAGCGTGGCGTTCAAAATAGCCGCCAACTCCGACAATTCATCGGTTCCGGGCATCACCTCCACCCGCTGAGTCGGGTTGCCGCTGGTGCCGATCGCGCTGACTTGTTCACTCAGCCGCATCAACCGTGCCAACACCAAGCGCTCCAGCAGCAGCAGGGTAATGGCCCCAAAAATTAAGCCCCCCAACACCAACAGCACCAGCGTGTAGCGGAGGCTGATTAGCCCTCGGTTATAGATGGCGCGATCGAGTTCAACCCGCACTAACCAAGCTGGCTGTCCATACAAATCGTCCAATAGGGCATAGCTGGCCAGGCGATTATCGGAAAGGGTTTCGATCGCCACCGTTTCCGTGCCCAACAGCAGGGCCTTCACCGCTCGGTGGCGCAAAACCTCCGGGCCCTCAGTTCCCGAGTTCGATCGGGAATCATCGATGGCCGGGGGCATTGTCGCGGCGGAAATTCTGGCAACTTTGGGCGGCTGAGGCGATTGGGATTGGGAAGATTCGGGTTGGACAGATTCTGGGGGCGTAGCACTCAGCCGGGTTGATTGTGGTTGAGTTGGTTCAGTGGGCTGAGTCAGCGCTGATGGCTTTGATCGCTCAGGTTTCGATCGCTCAGGTGTTGAGGTAGCGGGTTGCGGTGTGGACTGTTGCGATGTGGCCTGTTGCGGTGTGGATTGTTGTGGCGCTGGCGTAACGTCAGGAGCCGATCGAGCAACGATCGGCAACTTGGCAAGGGCTGAAGGTAGCAAAGACCGGCGGCCGGGACTGGCCGGGAGCTTGGCCCAAGCACTCGAGGGTTGCACAATCCCATGCAAACTTTGCAGGCTCAGGTTGAGTTGAGTTAAGCGGCTGACCCGTTCAATTTCCGGCCCAGCCAGAAACCGCCCCAGTAACAAGGTTCCGCGAATTGGCCCCTCCGCCTCACTGGTGACGATCGGGCGGGCCGCCACCATCATCGGCCCCTCGGGCAATTGCAACAGACCATGAACGGCGCTGGTGGTTGATGAGTGGGTGAGCAGTGGGCTGCCCGGTTGCAAGTGTTCCCAAAGGCTGCGGGGAATCGGCACGCGCTGCCGACTTTCCAGGTTGTAGCCCTGTTGCAGGAGGGGCTTCCCCGATCGATCCAGCAAAATCAGAGCATTCAGCCGCAAGTAATCGAAGGTGCGATCGACAAAGTTCGATCGCTCATAGGCAGGATCATGGGTTTCCACAAAGCTATAGGTGGTGTCCCATTCGGAATAGTCCCGCGCTGTCGCATCCAGATCCGTGGCGTTGTCCATCAAGACGCTGATGGCCCGCTGCACATCGCGCTCCACCTCACGCCGCTCAAGCTGGCTATAGCCATCTAGCAGGAGGTTGGAGGATGTTGTGAACATCACCAAGTTTAAGCAGAGCAGCGCTAGTCCAACAATGACCAGCGTTTTGAGCCGTAATTTCAAATTTGCTACCTCCTACTCAAACCCCTGGATGCGTCCCTGAATGACCGGCCCGAATTTGGGTTTGGGTCTTGGCCGCGATCGGGCGATGTGTCTCTGTGCCTTGATGGGAACCGTCACAGATTGTCCGTCACAGATTGTCTGTTGCGGATTGTCCGCTGGAAACCATCTGTTGCCGACTGTCGATCGCAGGCTACCCATTGAAAACCGTCTGTTGCAGACTGTCTATCGCAGGCTACCCATCGCAGACAAGCCATCACAGACAAATCATTGACGAGCTGCCTCGCGCTGGCCGACTCGGCTGGGCAGTGTCTGAATGATGGTGACCCATGGGGGCTGCCGTTTCTTGTTTCAGCGATCGCAGCCCAAAGTCGGGACTGAAATCGAGTAGCGCCCTATTCCCTATTCTGGATCGAATTGATCAAATCTTAAGGAGATTGGATCCCAGCGGGGGCCACCCTGAGTCTAAATAACCGCCTAATCGCACCCTAACCAATCCCTGACGAAGCGTTTTGATTAAATGAGGCTCGTCTGCGATTTTGATGCACCGATGGGATGGGTCTTGGGGGGTAGCACCCCAGAACTGTCGAGCTGCCAACTCCAATGGCTAGCCTAATCCAATCGTCGAACAGCCGTTGGTCATTTTAGCGACTTGTGGATGGACACGTTGTCATAAAACAAACAGGTTGAGGAGTTCAAGTCAGAAATTCCAGGGTGGGAATGTGGGGCGATCGCTGTTGCGGAGTTTACAGTCCCCCTCTAGTCCTCAGACTTTTGCTAAGTCTCAAGGGCGGCGCTAATGGCCTGGGCGATGGTTTCATTGCCATCCAAGGTAAACCGCTGGCCGGGCTGGGAAGGCGTGGGCGCTGCCTGTAAAAAAGACCAATCTCCTTCAAAAAATTCAGTCGGTTGCAAAATTTGGTGGGAGGCTTGGGTTTGAATTTGGTCTAACAGGATGGGGGCTTCGGCAAATCCGTCGCGGGTGAGGGTCGCCACGGTTGGGCCTGTGCGGCAGGCCTCGGCAAAGGTTCCGTAGCCGGGTTTGGAAACGATGCGCCCACAAAGGGGCATGAAGTCCACGGGCCGAAAGGGGCGATCGCTCGCGTGGTGTTCGATCGGGTCGAGCACTTGGTACAGGTTGGGCAAGTCCGGGGCCGATCGGTCAAAGGTGATGAAGAGCCAGTCGGGAAATTGCCGCAGCCGTTCGTAGGGAATTTTTTGCAATCCCAGGCCGCCAAAGGTGAGCAAAACGGTGCGATCGCGCGGGATATCTGGTAAACCCAACTTATCGCGCAATTCTGCCGCGCCGTAGCGGGGTGCGCCGCCCGTTAAGCCCACATCGGTTTGCTGGGGAAAGCTGGCCATGGGTTCGTGAAACGGCAACCGAAAGAGGCGATCGCACCGATGGAAGCGATCGGCAATCCAGTCCGCCTCTTGCTCAAATTCGCCACCCCAATCTCGGTAAATGAAATCCCAGCCGAAGTTACCGACCGCCCAGCAGGGCAGACCCGCCGCTTGGGCAATGTCGATCGCCAGGGGGGGCAAGTCGGCCAAAACCAAAGCCACACGCCCATTTTTGACAGACATTTGCCGGATGAAGTCCACCTCCGCCGCCACAATGGCCGCTGCCCGCGATCGCAGAGCCTGGAGTTGCTCCAGAGTCGTTTGCCGGTCAATTTGCAAACTATCTTGCTGCACCACACCCACATCCAGCGCCCTGGGCCGGTAAAGAAATTCACCGCTGATATAGGAGCCGAGGAGCCAACGGGGGGCGGTGGTGACCAAAATCGGCAACAGGTCGGGCCGCAGCCGTTGCAGGGTATCAACTAGGGCAGCCGCTCGGGTGGCATGGCCAAATCCATGGGCAGTAATGGCAACGTAAAGAATGGGACGGGTCATGCGGCTGGGGGGTGGGCCATGAAATCCGGTCTAGAGGTCTCGAAACAGGGTTTGCACTTTTTCCCAGGCATCGGCGGCGGCCGCTGGATGGTAGCTCGATCGACGATCGCAGAAGAATCCATGGTCTGCGTCGCGGTAACGGAAGATGCGGAAGTTGCGCCCGTGGGTCACGAGGGCCGCCTCTAGGCGATCGAGCTGGTCAATGGGAATCAGCGGATCGGCCAAGCCTGCGAAAAACCAGAGCTTACCGTGGATTTGGGAAGTGCGGGTGACGGTTGGCTCGCCGCCCCCGGGGCAGAAGGTAGTGATCCCTGCGCCATAGAACGCAGC
The DNA here is from genome assembly GCA_001913845.2 of Limnothrix sp. CACIAM 69d. Classification (GTDB taxonomy): domain Bacteria; phylum Cyanobacteriota; class Cyanobacteriia; order CACIAM-69d; family CACIAM-69d; genus CACIAM-69d. The sequence goes on from MKGP02000071.1 coordinate 39,405, forward strand.
GGTGACGGCGACTTGGGGCAGGGTGGCCGCCAAGTAGGCCACATGGCCCCCAAAACAAAAGCCGATGCAGCCCACGGCTCCGGCTTTGGCGTTGGGTTGTTTTTGGGCAACGGCGATCGCGGCTTGGATATCTGCCAGCAGTTGATCCGCCTTGGTTAAATCCTTGTGTTGTCGGCCGAGGGCGAGATCTTCGGCGCTGTAGCCCACGGCAAAACCCGGAGCGGTGCGCTGAAACAAGGCGGGGGCGATCGCCACATAACCACATCCTGCCAGGCGATCGCACAGATCTCGAATGTGGTCATTCACCCCAAACACTTCTTGAAGAACCACGATCACCGGATAGGAACCGGCGGCCCGAGGGCGTGCTAGGTAGCCCTGGAGGTCAATTCCTAGGCCAGGCTCCTGGGCGGGAATGATGGTGACTTCGTGGCAAATTTCAAGAACCATAGGCGCAACCTGGCAACGGAGTCATTACATCGCCGCGATCGTCTGCGATTGTTACTGCGATCGGGACTGCGATGAACTTCCGCGAACTTCCATGAACTTCCGTTTCAGTCTACCGGGTTCGGCGAATTTCGCCGTAAGCGGCGATTAATTGCTGGGCAATGGCTGACCAACTGTAGCGATCGCCCGCACAGTGTCGGGCATTCTGGCCGCGTTGTTGCCGTTCGGTGGGTTGGGTCAAGGCCTCGCGCACGGCTCCGGCAAAGGAAGATACGTCGCAAGTGCAGACCCAGCCCGATCGGGTGTCGGCCACGTCGGGCCAAATATGCACCTGGTCGGAAATCACCACCGGGACTCCGGCGGCCATCGCTTCAGCCACCGCAATCCCAAAGTTTTCGTAGTATGACGGCAACACAAACAGATCGGCTTGGGCCAGGAGCGATCGTTTCTGTTCTCCGGTCACGAAACCCACAATTTCCGTGCGATCGCTCAGGTGCGATCGGTTCAAATAGTCTGAAATCGATTGTTCATAGTCTGGATCCTGCACATTGGCCCCCGCCAACACAAACCGAAAGGGCAGCCCCGACACGGCCAACGTTTCCAGCGCCGGAATCACAATATCCAGTCCTTTTTTGCGATCGAGCCGTGACATAAACAGCACCATCGGCCCCGCTTCCTTGGCCGGTTGCGCCATGGGTTGCTCACGGAGTGGCGGCAATGGAACCCCCAAGGGAATCACCCAATCACGGGAAATGGCCCCAAACCGTTCAGAGATTTTGCACTCCTCCGCACTGGTGAAGTGAACAGCGGCGGCCTTGGCTAAATTTCGCCGCTCCAGCAGCCGTCCATACCACCATTTCAACTTTGCCTTTTTCCGCAAATCCAGCGGATCCAGCGTGCCCAGGGGCCGCAGCACGTAGGGCAACTTGCGCCACCGACAGACGATCGCCGCCATGGTGCTGATGGGCGAAAACAGGGCATGGATGTGGGCCACGTCGTATTCCGGGGCGTGCCGCCAGAGCCACCACAGCAGCCCGATCGAGAACTTATAGCGTCGCCAGGGGGCACAGCGAAAGTAATAAATCCTGTAGTCCTTTTCCGACACGGGCTGGGCGATCGGCACATCCAACGGAGCCTGCCCCGCGTCCCCGTTGCTGTCGGTGGTTAGCAGCGTCACCTGGGCCCCCGCCGCGCCCAGGGCCTGACTTAGCCCCAACACCATCTGGCTCGGCCCGCCATAGACCAAGGACACGGATGGCACAATTTGCAACAGGCGCAAGGGGCGTGATTCGGTCATGAGAGGCGGACTCCAGCAAGAGGCGATTAGAGCGGGGGGATGAATGCGATCGCCGGGGTTGCACGGCCTGGGTGCGTCGGGCCCGTGGATTAACGATCCCGAATGATCCCGATCGAAGGGGGCATCTGGATCATGATGATCTCAATCATTCATCCAGTTCTTTACCCGTGTTTAGCACCTGTTTTCAGCAAGATTGACCAAAACCGGGTTTTCCAACCCTAGCCTACCGAAGTCCAACCGGGGGCGGGCACTGGCAATCGGCCGTCCAGACCGATGATCGTGTTGCGGTTCTTAATCAGTCATTGATGCCGGCATTGATGCCGCAAATACCCCACAGTCTATTCAATTGCCGCTTGGCGTTCGATGAATGTGATGGCAATCAGACCTATTTCAACCCCATTCGTAGCCTAGATAACTGATCTAAACTGTGGTTAATGACATCTTCGTCAAGATTCTCTAAAAGTCAGCGATTCAAATCAGTTTCCATGGCTCAGTTTTCATGGCTCAGTTGCTGATACTAACGGCACAATTTGGCCACAAGATGGGTGTGTGCCAAGGGCAAGGCTGAAACCCCCTGAAAACTGCTGATCTTTGCTTCCTTGACCCACTTCGATCGCCCCTGGGTCACCCTGAACAGTTGGTGAGCAGGAGTTTTTACTCACCACTTTCTTAAAAAATGCTGCGTAATAAGACCGAATATGCTGACAAAGTTACCTTCGTTGATGTAACACTTTGAGTCAGCATGATGACACAGGCAAAATAACGAACGATTCCCCCCATAACTTCGCTGCAACTCAGCAAAAATCACTAAGTAAAAATACACATTGCCCATTTTGAATGGGGCATTTTGATTCTGATTCTGTTGATCATGCGGGCTAGCTGGCAAGTCATTTTGAGGCGTAAGCCATGTCTCTTGGGTTTTTGGTGCCGACTTTGATCTGTGTGGCTGCGGTTTATCTGGCTCCACGATGGCAGGATGAACCGTCGCTGATTCTGAATGGTGTGGCAATTTTGAGCTTTCTGGTGGCCTTGGTTTTGGCTCCCTGGGAAGTTCAGGTGTTGCTGTTGCTGTCGGTGTGGTGGGTGGCGCGGTATGGTCTGCGGTCTCCGGAGCCGGTGGAGGTGCTGGAGTCGGAGGCCTTGGGCGATCGGGCGGAGTCGGCGGATTCATCGGTGGTGGCTGATGAGGCGGAATTAACGGCGGTTAATGCGGCGGCCCAGGCAGCGAATGATTCGATTTTGGGGCATCCCCATTTGGCGGTGACCGATCGGGTATATCGCGGGGTGATTTGGCATATGCCCGATCGCGGAGGGCTGAGAATGCCGAAAAAACGGCAAGAGTCCCCATCCGAAACCACAGAAGCCACAGAAGCCAACCAAACGATCGAGCTGAAATATCGCGGGGCCACGTTCCGCCGCCAGGTTTGACCCAAGGTTTAACCCGAGGCTTAACCCAAGGTCTAACTGCTGCTGGACTCAAGCTGGCAGTTCCCCTCAAATTCCACTGAGGTTTGTCATTTCGATTTTGGCCGAGCGGATGCCATTGCTAATATCAACGGCATGGCGATTATTTCTTCCAAGTCAACCGGTGGCGGCAACCCCGATCCCCAGCCTCCCCGCAAGCCAGCTCGGCGATCAAATTCCCCGCGATCGCCTGTTTCGCCGTCGCTGTTGGATCCGGCGGCCACGCCCGAGGAAGCTCACCAAGATGCGGCCAAGCCCGCTAACCAGTCTCCTCAGGGCGATCGGCCCGATGAGCGGGTACGCCCCCAACGGCTGGCGGACTATGTGGGTCAGCAGGATTTGAAAGACGTGCTGACCATTGCGATTCAAGCGGCCCAGGGTCGCCGGGAGCCGCTGGATCACCTGTTGCTCTATGGGCCGCCAGGCCTGGGCAAAACCACGATGGCGCTGATTCTGGCCGGCGAGATGGGTGTGTCTTGCAAAATCACGACCGCCCCGGCCCTGGAGCGCCCTCGGGATATTGCCGGGTTGCTGGTGAATTTGCAGCCGGGGGATTTGTTGTTTGTGGATGAAATTCACCGGTTGCCCCGGGTCACTGAAGAAATTCTGTATCCAGCAATGGAAGATTTTCGGCTGGATGTGACGGTGGGCAAGGGTCAGAGCGCCCGCACTCGATCGATCCCGTTGCCCAAGTTCACCCTGGTGGGTGCAACAACCCAGGTGGGGGCCCTCAGTTCGCCCCTGCGTGATCGCTTTGGTCTGATCCAGCGGTTGCGGTTCTATGAACCCGAAGAGCTGGCCCGGATTGTGTTGCGGACGGCGACAATTTTGCAGGTGGCGATCGAGCCGGATGGGGCCGCAGAAATTGCCCGGCGATCGCGTGGAACCCCCCGGATTGCCAATCGCCTGTTGCGGCGGGTGCGGGACTACGCACAGGTGAAAGGGGCAGAAACCCAGGGCAAAACAACCATTGACGGGGCGATCGCGGCGGCGGCCTTGGAGCTGTTCAATGTGGATCCTCGGGGGCTGGATTGGACCGATCGCCGACTGCTAAGCGCCATCATTGAGCAGTTCAACGGCGGCCCCGTGGGTTTGGAAACCTTGGCGGCCGCCACCGGAGAAGATGCCCAGACGATCGAAGAGGTCTATGAACCTTATCTGATGCAGATTGGCTACCTTCAGCGCACCCCTCGCGGCCGCGTTGCCACCCCCGCCGCTTGGCAACACCTGGGCTACTCTAAATTTCTCCCCACGTCTCTTGACTCTCTAGTGGACTAGAGAATAGAAAATGGGCTTGCTGCCCAGCCCTAGATCCCAAGATCCTGTCAGTACAATCTTGTGGGCAGCTTTTTTCAGTCTTTTTAATCGTTTCGATCGGCTAGCTCCCAACGCTACAGGTAGACCCTCTGGGCTGACCTAGCTGATCGCAGGCGTAATCGTATCCTCAAAACGCCCCACCGCAGTGTTGGCAGCCGTTAGGGGTTCAGGAGACCAAATTCTTGAACCGCTGGCAAAAAGTTGCGGTTTTCGTGGCCGGGCTGGCTGAGCTTAATGAGCGCAAATCGCTGCAACTCACTGAGCGATCGCCACTGTTGCTCGCTCACGGTGATTCCAACCCGCGCTGCTTGTGCTGCGACTGAATCGGGCAAGTCGGCACTCAGCCAAGGAAACGGGTTTTCCAGGGGCAAATCTTTGGGAATTTCACCCGATCGGGCTGCCACCAACTCACGTAGCTCCTGGCGATAGGTTTCCTGCTCGGGCAAGGTGTCGCAAGGAGCCAAAACTAACTGCAAGCGATCGGCCTCGGACAGTTGGTTCCAGTGGTGCAGTTTGAGTTTAATGCCGACTTGATCGAGCCGGTAGCGAACCACCATGGGGATGCACCGTAACCCAGTGATGAAGTCTTGCTCAAACTGAAAGAAAGGTGACATTTCCGAAACAATTGTTGGGCGATCGGCCATTGTGAGTGAATTGGTTGCTGAATGTTTCGTGACTGACTCAAAATCCATAGGAACCCTGAATAATCTGCTCTTGATGTTCTCAAGAGAGTTCTGAACCATGGAATCATAAATTGCAGCTCGCTATTGTTGACGATCTTTCTCTGAAATTTCAGACGAGGAACGGTAATTTTAGGCTTGTCTGGATTTAATCAACGATTGGTGATGGCTGCGAAGTTTTGCGCTAGCATTGCCTTAACCAATTATTAACCAATTTCAAGGGATCACCAAAGATGCCCCTAAAAAATCAAGTCCAAGGTGCAATAATTCACCAGGGCTGCCAACCTAGAACTTGAATTCCTTGGGATTTTCAGCCAGTCCCTAGCCATCCTGATCCCTTTTGACGATGATCAAGCAACCTGATCGCCCCAGCGATCGAGCCAATTCATCAACTCACCCCTGTCAAATGTTTGTCGAAACAGCGGCTTGAGGGAAACACAGAGGAGCTTGTATTAAATCATTCCTGATCCGTAGTCAAAATCACGGACTAAACCGATGAACTCCGCGCTCTGTGTTTATTTTGACCGGGTTGAATTGATGGCTGTTGTATGAATGACCAGGCGATCGTGGCTTGGCCCAGGCCTGCCCCTTTCATCGTTGGGAGTCATTTCCTGGCGCTGTTCCCAACAATCAAGACAACCTCAAAATTAGCCATCAACCAATCTGGCAACAATAGTGATTGGTACAACTATTGGTGTTGAATCAGATGGTGTTGAATCAGAGCTTTTAAGATAGTGATGTTCAACAGGGTTGCGAGGGCTGTTATCTTTGGCAGCAAGCTTCTAGAGATAGAATTAAGCTGAAAATCAATGGTTTATTCAATTTCCTCAAGAGCCTGCAAGTTACCTGAAAGATAAAATTAAATCTGCATACCAAAGCAATTGATCAAACTGCCTTCTTTTAATAGGTCAGACCTATAATTGAAATTCCAGATCAGGACATCAACACATGGCGATCGATCTTAAGCAAATGGCGCAGGAGTTGCGACGTGCTCCTATTCTTTCTGACTGTTCTGTACAAGAACTGGCGAGAGTTGTGCCCTATGCGGTCGAGCATTTTCTAGAAAATGGCCAAGCCCTATTCCAGTCAGGCAACCCCGCCTTAACCCTCTATTTTGTGCGCCGGGGCAAAGTGCAGCTTTGGGCTGGAGGGCGCGTCATTGCTGAGGTGGAGCATGGTTTTGTAGGCGAAGAGGCGGCCGTTTCCTCTGACTACTACATGGCCGATGCGATCGCGGTTGACAACACGGAAGTGATTGCCTTGCCTCGCGAGGCTATTACCAAAGTGGCCGGTGTTGGCACTCCAACCATCGATCGATTCTACGCTTCCTTACTCAGTCATTACAGCGGGCAGCCTAGCCGAGAACTGGAGCATCGATCGCCCATCAGTCAGCTCAAGCGCAATGATTGGGTTCAGTCCTGTGGCTGGATCTTGTCAGTGGTGATCCCCGGTATTTTGTACTTGATTTTGAGGGAAACTGCGGAATTTGACTGGAATTCCCAGATGTTTTTGATCGTACTCACATCCACGATCGTGATGTGGGTTTTTGGGATGGTTCCTGAATTTATCCCTGGTCTTTTTTGCATTCTGTCATTGTTAATTTTGGATATTGCCCCCAGTGAAGTGATTCTTTCTGGCTTTGCATCGGGCAGCTTTTTTATGGCGCTCAGCCTCTTTGGGTTGGGAGCCGTTTTGATGGGATCTGGATTAACCTATCGCCTAGTGTTATGGCTCTCTCGATTCATTCCTAAAACGGAAAGCTGGTACGCAACCGCTTTATTTTTAACTGGATTGGCAATGACCCCTATTTTGCCCTCTGCTAATGGTCGAATTGGTCTGCTGTCGCCTATTTTGACAGACACCATTGATGCCACAGGGGTTAAACCAGGTGGCAAAGCTGCCAGCCATCTAGCCTTTGCTACCTTTAGCGGTGCGAGCCTACTTTCCCATGTTTTTCTAAGCAGTAAGTCGGCTAATTTTGTAGTCTATGGCCTCTTGCCTTTGCAAGTTCAACAACAATTTAGTTGGGTTTATTGGTTGCAAGCGAGCTTGGTGGTGGGGATCGTGACCCTAGTGCTGTACTTCATTTCCACAAAGTTCCTGTTTAGCAATAATCAAGCTTTTGAGATTTCCCAACAACAAGTGGAAGCTCAGGTGGAAACCCTAGGGCCCTTGAGTAGCCAAGAGTGGATTTCGCTGGTCAGCACGATCGTGTTGTTGCTGGGAATCGTCACTGCATCCATTCATAAAATCCAATTGCCCTGGATTGGTTTGGGGGTTTTATTTCTGGTGCTATCACTGGGGATTCTGAAAAAAAATGAATTTCGCACCCAAATCGACTGGCCATTTTTGATCCTACTAGGCAGTTTGGTTGGAATTGCAGAAGCCATGTCCTACTTAGGTCTCGATACTCACTTTGGTGGGTACCTGACTTGGCTCAGCGATTCCATGAGCTCCAATTTTCCTCTGTTTATCTTTTTATTGAGCCTGACAATTCTGGTTGTGCGGTTTGTGATTCCTAACACGACTGCCGTGGCAATTTTTGCCACAATATTAATTCCGATGGCAGAAAGCAACGGGGTCAATCCTTGGATTGTGGGAGCGATTATCCTAAACATCAGCGATGCCTGGTTTTTTCCTTACCAATGTTCCTATTACCTACAATTTCAGGAGCTATTGGACAAACAGCAACTTTTCAATGAGCGTTTAATTTTACGAGGCAATTTCCTGGCAACGCTGATTCGCTTCTTTTCAATCTATCTATCATTGGGATATTTCCGCACCCTTGGAATTCTCTAGATCATTGCTGAAGACCATGAAACCAACTTTGGGAGACTCCTAAACAAGCGTCCATCATGATCTTTGCGCTCAAAGCGATGACAGCTTAAGCCCGATCCACCTCTCCACTCACTCTCTAACCATGTCACGATTTACCTGGAAGCTTTCTAACGTTAACCGCTGGGGCAAGCAGCTTCAAAAACTGCCAATTATCTTCTTTCTGATCTGTGCCTTGGTGTTCTTTGCCTTTAGCAATTCTAGTAAGCCGCGTGTATTGGTGCTGAGTAGCTATGCCACGGACTTTGCCTGGACAAAGGACATCAATGTGGGGCTGAGCTGGATTTTGGATAAGAAGCCCTACTCGATTCAGTATCACTACATGGATACGAAGCGGAATCCTGGTGCGGCTTACAAGGAAAAGGCAGGACAATTGGCTCGGCGGCTAATTGAGCGATGGGAACCCAATGTGATTATTTCGATCGATGACAACGCTCAAGAGTTTGTCGCCAAGTATTTCAATAACCATCCCAAGATTGATATTGTCTACAGCGGGGTGAATGCGGAAGCCAGCGCCTACGGATTTGACAAAGCCAGTAATGTGACGGGCATTTTGGAGCGGATTCCCTTCCTTTCTCTGAAAGAGATCTTTCTGCAAATTTTGCCGCCCGATCGCCGTCGCATTGTTCACTATTCCGATGACTCAGAAACATCGGAAGCCATTCACCAAGAAATGGCAGATTTTGACTGGCGGCCGATCGACCTAATCGAACACCGAAAAGTAGCTACCTTTGAAGAGTGGAAGCAATTTATCAAGAATTCCGGCAAAATTGCTGACTTTTTGCTGATCACGCACTACCACACGCTGCGCCGTTCCAGTACCGATGATACGGTGGTGTCGCCGAAGGAAGTGATGAAGTGGACGATCGAGAACTCACCGATTCCTGATATCGGATGTTGGGGATTTTATGTGGATGATGGCGGCATGTTGGCGGTTGGGATTTCGCCCTATGAGATGGGAGAAGTGGCCGGCAAAATGACAGCGGAAATCTTGGAAGATCATCGCCGCCCCAGCGAAATTCCCAGCACGAAAAGCCAAAATTTTGTGATGTATATGCGGGAGTCGCGGCTTAAGCAATATGGCGTTGATCTCCCCAAGGTGTATAAGGACTTCGCTCACGCCACTAACCACTACTACCAATAGGCTGGCTGAGCTATCGGGGGCCTGAGCAATCAAGAGATTCAGTTGGGGTTTAGGGGATCCGAGTTACGGCCCTTGAACCCCTTTAATTTTGTAATTTGGGTGTTTTGTCGAACCTTGGGCAGGTATTTAGGCTGGCGATGTGGGCCGACATGAGGATTTGCTCGGGTTCTGGCAACGGGTTCTTGTTCGGTTTGCTGGGTTGGCTCGACTGGCTGGGCTGCGTTCAGTCGTGCTCACGCTGACGGTGTGACCTACTTAGGGTGAACCATTCAGGGCAGCCCATTCAGGGCGACCCGCGAGGAATTTATGTTCAATCGAAGGGGTTTCTACGTAGAAGATTGGTGATTAATTTTACTCGAATTAATCTGGTTGGTTTTGCTCTTCTTGAGCGGCAATGGCTTAGGCAGGATATGTTTAGGGCACTCTTTTGAATATCAACCTTGGAATCTCAAGCTTAATGTCAGTGTAATTTGATGCGCTTGGGTCAAGATCTTTCGGGCTAAGACTAGGTTCGATCATAAAAGACCATTGAAACTGGATAGATCTTGTTAGAACTTTAAAGATTGTTGTCAATTGCGATTTTGAAATTCTATGGAAAGTTACAGACCCTTTTTTGTGAAATCTTGATGATGTTGTTTGATTTTTCTGCGGATTTTGAAGCAGAAAGATTGAATAGTCAAGGGAAGGCGATCGCGAATTTGAGAATAGGAGACTGGGGATCTTTTGCTGTCTTGCTGGGTGCAGCTTAGAGCGATTGACCAGCACCCCTGACTCTGTTCCTGGGTAATGGGCGCTGGGTAAGATGAAGGTGGGGGTAAACACTCGCATCGCATTTCGCTAGTTGCGGATTCATGGCTGAAGACGAATCAAAGTCATGGTGGCCGCTGCTAAACCTACATTTTGAGTGTGTCTCTCTGAGGTTGTTTGTGAACCGCTGGCGTTGGAGTTGGAATCCGGCTCGCTGGAAAATTGCGCCCAAGTTGTCGGCGGCTTTGTTGGCTGCGTCGCTGCTGCCAATGAGTCTGACGGCGTTTTATAACCTTCGCCAAAGCCTGTATACGGTCAAAATGGCGGAGTATAAGAATCTGGAGCTGTTGGCAAAAAGTGTGGCGGCCCGACTGGATCAGTTGCTGATTGATACGCAACGGGTGGGGATTCAGGTGGCCAGCGCACGAGACATTGTGCAATTTGCAGGGTCGGTCGCCGCAAAGGAACCTCAAGAAAAACAGAATTATTGGCGAATTTTGGCGGCTGAGGCGATCGCGAATGTTCGCAATTCCAATCCGGATTATTTTTCCGTGTTTCTGCTCGATCGCACGGGACGTTGTTTGGTTTCAACGAATCCCAGCAACATTGGCAAGTCCTACGCCTTTCGCAATTATTTCCAAGAAGCGCGCCAAGGCAAACTCTACATTTCGGAATGGACGGTGGGATCCACAACGGGTCAGCCGGGGATTTTCCTTTCGGTGCCGGTGGTGGCGAAGGGTACACGCAATCTGCTGGGCGTGGTGGTGATTAAGCTGCGATCGGAGGCGGTGGGCCGCTTGCTCACCAGCTTGAACCAAAAAGAAGGCGGCTCTGCTTTCTTGGTCGATCAAAACGGAATTGTGATTGCCCATACGGATCGGCGTTGGGTCTATCGCAGCTTGTTGCCTTTGTCGCCTGTGCAGTTGCGCGCGATCGACCCGAAAGTCCAGTTTGGCCTCGATCGAATTGAAAGTTTAAATCTGCCCGTGTTGGCGCGATCGCTGCAATTGCCCTCTGCCCCCACGGCTGCATCCTCGGCGGTTCCATTGCCCTCCATTACGCCCGCCGCCACTGCCAACCCAAACCAGTCAACGATGGGGCTGGATCCGTCATCCTTCGGCAACATTGCCTATCGATCGCCCTTTACGGGCAAAACGGAAATTGTGGGTATGTCGGCTTTGGATATGCGGCCCTGGCGTTTGGCCATCACGGAGCCAGAGTCGGTTTTTGTCACGCCGCTGAATGCACTGGCCCATCGCACCACGGCCAGTGTGTTCCTGGTGGGGGGAGCGGTGGCCCTGCTGGCGCTGGCCCTGGCCCGGAGTATTGTGCGGCCCTTGCACTTACTCACCCGTGCGGCTCAGGAATTGCGGATGGGACAGTTTGACCGGGCCCATGTGGACATTCAGGGCACTGATGAGCTGGGTCTGTTGGCGGCCACGTTTAACCAAATGGTTTCCGGCTTGCGAGAACGGGAACGGGAGCTGAATATTTTTGGGCGAATGGTGTCGCCTGTGGTGCGCGAACAACTATTACGGGGTGGGGTCGAGCTAGGCGGGCAAACTTGCTGGGTTTCGGTGTTGTTTTCCGATATTCGGGGATTTTCGACCCTTTCTGAGCAATTAGATCCCCAGGGGGTGGTGGAATTTTTAAATGAATATATGACGGCGATGACGGAGGCCGTTGCGCCTTGGGGCGGCTATATCAATAACTTCATTGGCGATGCGATCGTGGTGGTCTTTGGCGCGCCCGTGCCCCAGCCGGATGCGGAGTGGTGTGCGGTGTCGGCGGCGTTGGCCATGCGCGATCGCCTGGCGGAGTTGAATGAACATCGGCGGGCCCGTGGCCAAGTACCGATCCAAAGCGGCATCGGCATTGGCACCGGTCAGGCGGTGGCGGGTCAAATTGGCTCGCTCGATCGCCTGATTTACACCGTGATTGGGGACGCGGTGAACATTGCCGCCCGTCTGGAAACCCTGACCAAACAGTTTCCGGACTATCCCATTTTGATTAACGAAACCACTGCCAAGGCCCTGCGTAACTATCCAGAGGTGGTGCTCCATTCCCTCGGCCCGCAGCGTTTGAAAGGTCGCCATGAGCCGGTGGAGGTCTATGCACCGATGCGGGCCGAAAGTGTGGTGAGCAGCGGTTCGGTGCGATCGATCGATTTGGCAAGTGATCTGGCGGGCGATTTGCCCAGCGATCTGACGAGCGATCGGCCACAGCACCGCCAATCCGCCCCTAGTTAACCCAGAAGCGCCATCCAGGCGATCGATCACACGATTTAGGCCAATTTAGACCAATAGCGGCCAGCGGTTTCCCTTGCCAGAGTCGCCCCTAGACCGGGTGGCGCAAAACGCGGATCAGCGTGCCCTGGGGCGGCAGATTTTCCGGCCGCAGGGTCAGGGTTTCCGTGTTCAAGGTTTTGATGTCGTAGCCGCTCATCAAGTTCAAGAAAGCCTCTAGTCCATCCAGATCACATTGGCTATCGGCCGCCGCCGTGCGGTACTGGCTGGGAATCACCACCTTGGGTTGCAACGACTCGATCGCCCGTTTTGCTTCCTCAGCGTTATAGGCCTTAGTCCCGCCGCCCACCGGCACAATGGCCACATCGGGCCGCCCCATCAGAATTTTTTCTTCCACGCCCAAAGGAGCCGCAATGCCGCCCAAGTGCAGGATGGAGATGCCCCCCTGCTTCCAGCGCCAAACCACATTGTCGCCAAATCGCCGCCCCCCAAATCGATCGTGGGCGGTGCGAATGCCTTGGAATTGGTTACCGCGAAACTCAAACGTTCCTGGCTCAAACAGCAAACTGGGATTGCCCGGCAGATTGCTGACAAATCCCTCATCGAGCAGTTGGCTGCTGATGGTCACGAGGTCGGCAGTGAAGTTGGGCGATCGATAACCAGCAGTGCAACCCAGGGTGTTGAAAGGATTACTCAGAATCCGCAGACCACCCCCGGTGAAGGCAAAGCAAGTGTGGCCCAAGGCCTGAATCGTTAAGCCATCGGCGGCTTGGGCTGAAGTTGCACGGCTCCCGATCGCACTGGCCAGGGCAGCCCCTGCGCCCATCAGGCCATATCGCAGAATTTGCCGCCGATTGATCCACCGATCCATAAAATTCCTCGCACCGTTTGAGATTGATTAGGGATTGAATTGATTAGAGACTGAGTTGATCTGAATTTGGATGGGAACTTCAGGGACGCTTTGGGATCTCGCGTTGAAAACTCCCTTTGGGCAACGCTCTGAAAACTCTGTGGATGAACTCTTTGGGTGAACTTCTGAGGTGAACTTTTTGGGAACGCTTTGCGCACTCATCAAAGTGATCGAATCAACGTGATCGACCCGATCGACCACAGAAACCAGGAGCCAGGATGCTCAGGATGCTTAGACCAAAGCGGCGGATTGGTGGAACTGGGCCACCGTTGTTAGCCAATTCGAGAGCAGTTGCTTACCGGCATTGGTCAGAATACTTTCGGGATGAAACTGAACCCCTTCAATGTGGGGATAGTCCCGATGGCGCACGCCCATAATGGTTCCGTCAGCCACCCAAGCGGTAATTTCTAACTGTTCCGGGCAGCTTTCTCGCTCAATAACCAAACTATGATACCGAGTCGCGGTCATGGGGGATTCAATGCCCTGAAAGACTCCCACATTGCGATGCTCGATCGGGGAGGTTTTGCCATGCATCAGCTCCGGCGCACGCACCACCTTGCCCCCAAATACTTGGCCGATACTTTGGTGACCCAAACAAACCCCAAACACCGGCAGAGTTGGCCCCAACTCCCGAATGATATCTAGGGAAATTCCCGCTTCGTCCGGTGTGCCGGGGCCGGGCGAAATGGTGATGCCATCGGGCTTCAGTTCCCGAATTTGATCCAGGGTGATCTTATCGTTGCGAAAAACCTGAATATCCCGAGCGATCGGGTGGGTTTGGCCCAACTCGCCAAAGTATTGAACGAGGTTGTAGGTGAAACTGTCGTAGTTGTCGATGACAAGGACGGTCATGGCGGGCGATCGAGAAGGGATGCAGTGCCAGAAGCGATCGGGCGATCGCCATTCTGAACCTAGGGTTTAACTATACCGGCATCGGCTTCGATCGACACGGACTCTTTGGCCAGCGGCTCCGTAGATAAGGGCCCATCGCCTCCAGCGCCCAACCCTCCCGAGCACCCGAGGCAATTGGTTTTCGGCCAGCCACCCACAGGCGATCGGAGATTGACATCCATGATTGACACCAATTTCACGCCCCTCCTATTGCTTTGAAGGCCTTGCCCAACAACCTTGGCTACTCTTTTCCCAGCGGTTCTCCTCGCCACCGTTTCAACGTCAGCGGCGACCTCCTGATGGCCACAATTTCCCGATCAACAAGCCAATCACAAACACCGCCAATTCATAGCCACCAACCAAGCCCAGCAACACCAGAAAAACCGCAAAAACACCCACAGCCGGATAATCAACGACCATCTTTTTAGATAAAAGTTGGGCGCGATACCGTTCATAGGATTGTGAATAGGCCTCTGGGGTAAGGGATAAACCCTTTTGATAATCCTGTTGGCTCACCTTCAAAAATAACTGACTGAATCCTCCTGTCACGAGCAACAACACAATCAGCTTGGCCAAGAGCCGATTCCTAGTCGAGGTTTGAAAAGTAATAGTGTTACAGCTAATTCATAAAGAGAAGCTAAAGCCGACTTGGCAGCTCTAAATCTGGTTTTAGGCTAGACCTACCCGAAGCATCACCCAGCTCATGAGTCGTCTCCCGGTCATTGCCAATCCTACCCGCAAA
>MKGP02000044.1 GCA_001913845.2 Limnothrix sp. CACIAM 69d
CGATACTTTGCTGGGAACACTAAGTGGTAAAGCAAAATTGTGACGTTATGACTTTTGTGGATATATTCGCTCATCTCTGATTTTTACGCCGCAGAGCGGCGGGGAATTGACCCTTAGAGATTAAATTGACTCGCTTCAACTCGCCACTGATCTACTTGTGTGGCTGTTCTCCAGCTCAGTTCATATTTGCCAAGCTGATTAGGAACAGCCGTACTAACTGCGATGAGATACTGCCCCGTTTTGGGTAGTTCAAAAACCAGCAATGAATTAGTACCATCAGAACTATTATTATCAGTCGCTAAATCCTCGGAAGTCGAATCAAATAAAAAAATAAATGTATCAAGATTCTTACTTCTTGCCTCAATTGCTACTTTGTCACCTGCCTGGCCAGAAAATTGATATAGATCAACAAATCTGTCGCCTGCTTTTTCATCATCCGCTGTTAGCTCCCCTTGGACAGTGCGCGACTCCAGCGCCCCCACCGGACAAGCCCACAACCACACCCCCAACGCCCCCGCCAATCCCCACCGCTGCATCATGGTTTCGCCTCACCAACCACGCCGCCGCCAATCTAACTGATTTAACGATTAACAGCACCACAATCACCAGCGATCGCCTGAATTGGAGGCTAAACGATGCCTCGATTACTACGAACCAAATCTAGACAATCCAACAAATCATCCCCCGCCCATTTCCCCGCATGACGAAGAGGCGATCGCCCCGATCGCGGTCGATAAAATCCCCCCGATGCCAAAGCCGTTTGGCGGCGCAGATAGTCCACCTTCAAAAACTGAATCAGCGCCAACGCCTGCACCACCAAACCATTAGGCAAATCACCAATTTCAGCCATCAAGCGTTCTCGTACCGTCATCAGCTCACTCCCAATTTGCAAAACATTCAACCCCAACTCCATTCATCCCAATGCATCGGGATCAACGCCCAATTCCCGTAACTTATCCGCAAGCTGCTGATTCTTTGCCTGCTCCAATTGCCAACGCTCCTGAGCCGATCGCGCCTCCGCTTGCACCCGCGCCAATTCCGCCTCAGCTTTCAGGGCTGCTTCTTCAGCTTGCAACGCCGACTCCTCCGGTGTGGGCAACAACTCCCCCTCCGCACCAAAAAAGCGCAACCGCCCCCCATCGCAACCCAAATACAACCCCAACGGCTCACTCCACAGCCACCCGCGATCGTTCGGGGCGATCGCCTCATACCGCCCATTAATTAACTGAAACCCCGCTAGTTCTTCGCCCCCCTGCGGATCAAACCAAAAATAATTGGGTGTGCGGAAAATATCCTGATAAATTTGCTTTTTCTCGCCGCGATCGGTTGCCGCCGTCGAAGGAGACAACAACTCAATAATTACGTGGGGATATTGACCATTTTCATTCCACACCACCCAACTTTTGCGCGGATGCGGCTCAACCCCCAACACCACAAAAAAGTCCGGCCCCCGAAAATATTCACTCTTCTTTTGATTCGGGCTGTAATAAATTGTCAGGTTGCCCGCCGCGTAGAAATTGGGGCGATCGCGCCAGGCCCACTGCAAAGATTGCAACAGCAAAATAATTTGAAACAGATGTAGATCGGATTCCAAAGGCAGCTCACAACTATCTAAATCAGCAGCCGGCCAAACAATTTGATCCGACGAATCAAACCAAGGGGAAGCCGGATGGCGATCTTCAGCAGTAGCCGCCCCAGCCCCCGCATCCATCACCGGCTCAGACAACGAACCGATCGCAGGCGAAACAGACATAGGCATCCTCCGCAAATGCTGCTCACCCCTAGTCTAGCCGCTGCCATTTCCCGCCCGATACACTAGACCACAACCACCCCGCTCGATCGCCCCATGCCGCCCTTTCCCTTTAATGTCGATCGCCTGATTTCCCTTTGCCAAGCGCACCATGTTTGCAAAATTGGTCTGTTTGGTTCCATGGCCCGAGGCGAAGCTACCGACAACAGCGACATTGACTTAGTGGTGACATTTGACCGCCCTACTAGCCTGTTAGCTTGCATTGCCCTCGAACAAGCCCTTGCCACCGCCCTCGATCGTCCCATTGACCTGCTCACCGAAAGCGCAATTTCTCCCTATCTCCGCGACAATATCCTGAGCGAACTAAAGATCATCTACGACGCAAACTAACTATTTTTCACCCAATGCACTAGACCACAACCACCCCGCTCGATCGCCCCATGCCGCCCTCCAATCTCTCAGCGACAGAACTCTATCAACGCTTGCAAACCAGCCCCCAAGCGATCGCTCAGTTCTGTGAAAAATGGGCGATCGTGGAATTAGCGCTATTTGGGTCGGTTTTGCGCTCAGACTTTCGGGCTACCGGAGCCGACCCCAGCGATATTGATTCGATTTATCAAAGCGCCCCAGAAGCGCACTATGGATTCAAATTTTTCGACTTACAAGCAGAGCTAGAAACACTGCTGAAACGTAAGGTTGATTTGATTAGCAAAAAGGGCGTTGAAATGAGCCGTAACCCCCTACGTCGCCAAGCAATTCTCAACTCAGCTAAAGTTATTTATCAACATCAATCATGCTTGCTGATGCTCTAATTAGAGCAAGGTTGATTAGAACGGAGATCAAGTTGATTGAACACAAAATCGATCGCCTGTACTTGGCTAGTTTCTGATAACCCTTGATAGATCGATCGCGCCTCCGTGAGCGCCCTTGTCGCTTCGGGATAGTCGTTAATCACCATCGATGCCTTCGCCAACATCAGCAACGCCTCAGCCCGCGCCGCTGAAGGCGATCGCCCGATCGCAGCCAAGGCCCGCCGCGCCATCCATTGCGCTTCCTGGCCCCGGTTCAGGTGCAAATAAGCCAAGGCCAAACGCATATGCACCGTGGGATTTTTGGTATCCGCTTCCGGCGACAGCTCCGCCACCACCGTCCACCACAGTTCTGGATCACCCTCCGCCCGACTGACCGACATCGCCAAATCCGCCCTCGCCCAGCGTTGGCTATCGGGCATCAGGGTGTGATCGCCCGTAATTTCTGCCCAATCCCGCGCCCAAGTCGGGGCCCACTCATTGGGCAGGGGCAAAACGTGATTCAAGCGGTAGGTGTTGATGGGCTGATTGTTTTCGCCGATCGCCGTTACCTGCAAGCCATAGCGCCGGCCGGTCAAGCGGGGGCCGCGGTAGGCCAGTTGGGTGGCAGCAGTTTCCCCGCGCCAAATCGTGACCTGCCGATCGCGATCAACCCACTCCACCCGATAGCGGCGGCTGGTGGGCACCATGGGCCAGGAAAATTGCTCAACCTGGGGCACAAAATAGGTCTTGGGCACAAACTCACAAGTGGCGATCGCCAACAGTTCCGAGTCACCGTTGCGAGTGCCCGTGCCCCGGCTGATGGTGCCGGACGGGTTGCAAATTTCCGCAACCGATCGCGACTGGCGCACCTCATTCCAACGCACTACTAGGCCTTGCGGACAGCGCACATTAGCCCAACTGCGCCGCCCTTGCAGCCGCAACTGATCCGGAGCATCCAACCGTCGCCCGGTTTGGCGCGTCAGTCGTTGTTCGCGCCCACCCGATCGGGTTAATCTCACATCCCCTTGCCAGCTCTCAAGGCTGTAGCTGGTTTGGGCGATCGCGGGCTGGCTCGGGGCGATCGCGGCGATCGCACTCAGCAGGCAACCAGTCAGCAGCAACAGGCGAGGTCGAATCATAATTGTCAGGTTAGTACGCAGCATTGGCAGACTTCGGCGGCTTGGCGTTGGGATTTTCGAGCCGATCGCCCGCTTGTCCTTGCCAAGCATCACCCTCCGGTGTGGCCAGTTGGGCCGCGTCGTTGGCGCACCGTTCCCAGTGGGGCAGCGCCGATCGGTAGTCCTGCAACCCATCCAAGGTTTTGGCCATCAAGCAATGGGCCGCAGCGGCGCGATCGGCCCGTTTGACAATTGGTTCCAGGGCGATCGCTTTTTCCAACCAGGATTCCGCCTCCACGTAGCGCCCTCGGGAAAACCGGGCCCAACCCAAATTTTTATAGAGACCATAAAGCCCATCATCCAAGGCGGGATCCTTGGGCATGGGTGCGCTGGCCCGCAGCGCCAACTGGGCAATCACCGCCGCCTGTTCCGGGTCTTTTTTCAACAGATACAGCCGTGAAAGATTGCTCGCCGCTTGAAGATAAAGTTGCCAATCTTGAGAGCTGGCGGTTCTCTCCGGCGGATTTTTCAGGACTAAGCGATAGTGAGTTTGCGCCTGCTCCGGCTCGCTCACCTCGTCGGCCAAACGCCCCGCCAGGTAACGCGGCTCGATCGCCTCCGACTGAAACAGCAGCGCCCGCTCATAACATTCGCTCGCTGTGGCTAGGCGGTTGTCTTTGTAGGCTTGCTCGCCCCAGCGGGTGTATTGTTCCGCCAGCAGCGGAAATCCTACCTGACGCACCGCGATGAGAAACCCCAACAGCGCCAAGGAACCCAAGCAGCCCGCCTCCTGCCAGTAGCGATCGCCAATGCCTCGGGCAATCAGCCAGCGTTTCAGCCAGGCTTGGCCCGTTTCCGTCACCAGGGTGCGGCCCGTCACCAGGGCGATCGCGCTTTGGCCCGCCACGGCCAGCGACCCGAACAAATCCACCCCCGGCACAAAAAACTTGGCGGCAATATCCACAATCAAGCCCGCTGAGCCGGTCAAAAAGATGCTGCTCAGAACGTTGGCGATCGGGTCGAACCGTTCCCACCGCTGGGAACTGGGGGTTAGCGATCGCGCATACACCAGGCGATCGACTTCGGCTTGACGATCAGCAGGAACGGATTCCAACGCGACCAAGAGCCGATCGCCCCAGCCGCGCAGTTGCCGATCAAGCCGTTGCAATGGTTGCCCCACTTCCGGAGTGAGTCGATCGGGAGTCTGGGCCAGCTCCGCCGCCACTCGATCGCGGAGTTGCAACAGGTCGATCGCTTCTTCTGGGGTCAAAGGCCGGTCGATCGGCAACTGATCCAACGCGCGGCGATAGTCGGTCAACAGCGGCCAGGACTTCATGGGCCAAGATTGCAGAACACCTGGCCATAATCTAGCCGTTGGTTTGGGGCGATCGCACCCCTCATCTTCGCAAGGGCTTTTCCATCCTGTTGGCTTCTCCGTCGTCAGGAATCCACCGCAACCCAACCCCCGATCGGGTGGCCAACGCCAGACCGAAATTAAATTGGCCGCAGGCGGCGCGATCGGTCTTGGCTCTGATAGAATGATTGCCCGGGTTGCCAAAAACCCAACCACCAGCCTTCGCGGGCGTAGTTTAGTGGTAAAACTACAGTCTTCCAAACTGTCGTTGCGGGTTCGATTCCCGCCGCCCGCTTTGATTCTGAGCTTCGTTTTTTGAGCTAACTAGTCTTTTGAGCTGAATAATCCCCATGGATCTTGTTATGCCAAAACGGCTGACCAAGCTGATCGATCGGTTTGTGCCATGAAGCTTCTGTGCATCAGCAATGGCCATGGTGAAGACGCGATCGCGGTGCAAATTCTGCAAGCCTTCGCACAGTTGCCCACCCAGCCCGATCGATTTGCTTTGCCATTGGTGGGGGAAGGAAACGCCTACCGCCGCGCCGGAATCCCGATTATTGGCGAAGTGAAAACCCTACCGTCAGGTGGCTTTGTCTATATGGATGCGGGCCAACTGCTGCGGGACATGCGCGGGGGGCTGGTGGGCCTGACTTGGCAACAGTGGCGATCGGTTCGGCAATGGGTGCAAACACACCGGGCAACCAGCTCGGAACCGCTGTTGGTGTTGGCGGTGGGTGACATTGTGCCCCTGTTGTTTGCTTGGGCCAGCGGTGCGCCCTATGGCTTTGTGGGCACGGCCAAATCGGAATATTACCTGCGGGATAGTCAAGGGCAGTTTTTGGGGGCCCGGCGTTGGGAGGGCTGGTCGGGTTCGGTTTATCTACCTTGGGAACGGTGGCTGATGGGGCGATCGCGCTGTCGGGGTTTGTTCCCGCGCGACACCCTGACGGCTCAGATTTTGCGGCGTTGGCTGCCCGATCGCACCTTTGACTGCGGCAATCCGATGATGGACGGCTTCACGGGGGATTTGCCCGATTGCGCTCGGCCGGAGCCGGGTTCACCCTTGCGCGTGCTGCTGTTGCCGGGGTCGCGTTTTCCAGAGGTGCTGGACAATTGGCGACGAATGCTGACGGCGTTGCAAGCCTGGCCCGACTTGGCCCAACGGGTGGTGATGTTGCAGGCGGCGATCGCCCCTGGAATCGATCGTGCGCCTCTCCAGCAGGCCCTTCAGCAGGCCGGCTGGCGATCGAGCACCGGGGAACAATGGCATTGCGGGTTGGCCCAGTTGGAACTGGCTAGCGATCGGTTTTGGGATTGGGCCAAGGCGGCCCACTTCGCGATCGCCACGGCCGGCACTGCCACGGAACAGGTGGTGGGCTTGGGCAAACCGGCCATTACGCTGTCGGGCAACGGGCCCCAATTCACCCCCGCCTTTGCGGAAGCCCAAACCCGCCTGTTGGGCCCCTCCGTCACTTGGATTCAGGAGCCAACGGAACTCCCGGGGGCGATCGAGCAATTACTTCAAGATCCCACCCAATGGCAGGCCAAAATCGACAATGGCCGGCAACGGTTGGGCCCGCCCGGAGCCGCTCGCCGCATTGCCGAGCAATTATTGAATCTGGCATTGACTCGGGCGGGCGATCGCTAGTGGTGCGATCGAGCCGCGAATCCAAATCATTTTGTTACAATTTGCATCAGTCTGATCATTGCGTATTTGGCCCAACCGATCGCTGCTTTCTGTCCCCGCAAAACTACCGCTCGATCGCCCCTATGACTGCTGTGCTCGCTCCTCAACCGTTGCATCGGGCTGCCACCACAGCCCCGGTCAAGACTCCCGAACGCGCCGATCAAACCGTCCGCAAAACCTATCCAAACTATAAAGTAATTGTCTTGAATGACGACGTGAACACCTTCAATCACGTCGCGAATTGCTTGTCGAAATATATTCCAAATATGACAACCGATCGGGCCTGGAAATTAACCTATCAAATTCATAACGAAGGGCAGGCCATCGTTTGGGTTGGCCCCCAAGAACAAGCAGAACTCTATCACCAACAACTGAGCCGCGAAGGACTAACCATGGCTCCCCTAGAAAGCGCCTAAATTCAGCGCCCAACGTCATGGCAAAATCCAAAAAACAACCCACCGCCGCCCTTCCCGCCCCCCAAGCCAACACCCGATCGCCCGAGCCAGACCAGTCCCCCAAAAACTCCAAAAAAGCCAAAACCGCCCCCACTTCAGGGCGGCTGGTTTGGAACCATTCCACTCATTTGGATGGACTAATTCCCATTTTGGAAAAGCTAACCCAAGTGACGGGCATCAGCACCATCACACCGGCCGTGCTCTCCCACGGCCGCAGCAACAGCCCCCAATTACAATTAAAAGTTTCCGTACCAATCCGGGGCGGCTACAAGTTAATTGCACGCAAGGGGAAAACCATTCAAGAAGTTTTTGTGATCACGGATCTCAGTGCTGAAGAACTGAAGCAGGCGATCGAACAAATTGTTACT
This sequence comes from Limnothrix sp. CACIAM 69d, assembly GCA_001913845.2. Classification (GTDB taxonomy): domain Bacteria; phylum Cyanobacteriota; class Cyanobacteriia; order CACIAM-69d; family CACIAM-69d; genus CACIAM-69d. Next base: position 7,524 of record MKGP02000044.1, read on the forward strand.
CGTTAATACCCGTTAATGCTCGTTAATCATAATTGGTTGATCATGGCTTGTTCAGTGCCGCCATCGGACGAGAGATTCCTCGCAAAACAGGTCTGGCGATCAGTGCTTAGGAAATGTCTGAAAAGTCCAGGTTGCCACTTTGCAAGTCCTATCGATCAACCCAAACAAGGGGCTTAAGGGATGTCATCAATTCCGTCGCCGTAGGGGTTGGGTCTCCCAACCCTGACCCGAGCGATCGCTCCCAGCCTGTCCACTCCACCACCGGAAATGTCAGGAATTGCAGGGGCTGGGCGGGGAGACTGGGCAGGGAGACCCCGCCCCTACGATTGATCGCGCAACCATTCGGGTTTGGGGGTTTTAGGCTTCCGTGAGGGTGGGAGGCAAGGATCCTAGGGCGATCGGGGGCGCATCAACCGCCGGAGCCACTGCCCGCACCTGTGCCATCAAACTCGCCATTTCGAGGGCGCTCATGGCATAGTTCCAACCCAAATTGCTCTTAATGCCTGCCCGTTCCAGAGCCTGTTGCATCGTGTCCGTGGTGACAATGCCGAACACAACTGGCACACCGGTTTGGAAGCTGGCGGCAGCAATTCCCTTGGAAACTTCCGCGCAAACGTAATCGAAATGGGGCGTTTGACCGCGAATCACCGCACCCAGGCAAATCACGGCATCGTAGCGCTGACTGAGGGCCAATTGGCGGGCAACGGTGGGGATTTCAAAGCTACCGGGAACCCAAACATAGTCCACCTGACGGCCTTGGGGGTCAATATCCACCCCGTGGCGCTTGAGGCAATCTTGGCAACCGGCCAGTAATTTGCTGGTGATCAGGTCGTTAAAGCGGCCAATAACGATGGCAAATCGTTGTGATCCAGCGCGATCGAAACTTCCTTCAAAAACAGCCATGTTGCACTCAAAACTGGACTCAATTGGCCAAGAAACTCAATCTGCCAAGAAATTTGGCCAAAATAAATTAGGGGCAAGCGATCGCCCCCATCAACCTTGCTTTTAACCTTGCACAGTGGCTCAGGGCTACTGCTTTGGCTTGCGATTTGGTATTGGTTTGACTTGTGGTAGCGGCTGCGATCGAACCCTAAGCCACAAAGAAGTTCAAAACGGCCACCGCAATCACCAACAGGAACCAAACACCGGAACCCAGGTACAGCAAGGGCTTGGAACGATCCCAGCTTTGGGGCAGCGCATAGGCCACTGGCACACCCACAACCAAGACCAACGACAACGCAACCAGCGCAAAAAGAACGAGTTGAAAGGCGATCGTCATAGGATTTTTCCGTATTTTCCAACACAGCGCGCTCAGGCCATGCCACCGAGCGAGCGCCCGAACGGAGATATTCTATCAAACGGATGCGTTCAGGCTCGATGGGGATTGGGCGATCGGGTCAACTTCACCGGCCCACGGCCGGCCCGCAGACAACCCCAGCCGCTTAATGGGAGTCGAGATGGATTTTTGTAAACTTTCTTAAATCTCCCGAGTCGCCAACCGTAGGATAATTGAATCGATTTTTCGCAATGATTGGGTGGCAACATCTGGCTTAGAAACCAGCTTGGCCCAGCCACTCGGCCCATGATCAGACCCTGATCAGAGAATCAACGAGTCATTCATGATTCAGAGCGTCTCAGATCATCAATGACTCAAAAACGACTCAAAACCGATTTCAAGACCTAAAGGAACTGGGAAGACTATGGAAGCACTGACGGATGCGATCGGCGGCATTAACTGGTTGGTGGTGGGGCAACTGACCACGTTGGCACTTCTAGTGATTGCCGGCCCGGTGATTGTGTTTATTTTGGCCTTCCGGGGCGGCAACCTGTAGAAGCTTGCCAGCGGGGATGGTCTATCCCCTCAGCTTTTTGTTGCAAAAAAAAATATTGGTAGAGATGACGGAGCGGGAGCCAGTGAATGATGGCTCCCGCTTTTTATTTGGCTCCCGCTTTTTATTTGGTGACCAGCTAGCTCAACCAGCGAGTAGGGCGATCGAGGCTCACCACCTTCTCGCTGAGAGGATAGACCTCCTGCACGAATCAGCTAACAGCCCTCATCCCCCAACCCCTTCTCCCAAGGGAGGGCGAAGGGGAGCCAGAAATCGGGATTTACGGCGATTTCGTTGTTGATTTTCAAGTCCCTCTCCCGA
>MKGP02000085.1 GCA_001913845.2 Limnothrix sp. CACIAM 69d
GAATTTTAAATTTTGAATTATTGCGATTCCTCCACAAGGTCGGAAGCCTAACCGAGTGGTTCGGCGCAGCCAATGGAACAACACTCTTGCCGATGCCTTGACAGGCTCAGCATGACTACCAAGTACCGCCTCTCGACTGGGCTCGAGGTGCCAACCTCAACTTGAAACCTGAAACTTGAAACCCCAAACACCCAACCCCAAACTACCCTCCCCACTTTCTCCTCAAATTCTTCGAGAGGTTGAATTCCTCGCGGGAGGCGAAGTCGGCGTGGGCGCGTTGCGAGAGCTCCTCGGCCAGCAGGCAGCGCTGCTCAAAATAATCCCGGAAGAACGATAGCACCTTGGGTATCGTCAGGCTCTCGTAGAATTCGCCGTAATGGCCTGCGATGATCTTTTTGCAAAGGAACGTCAGGTCGCTTACCTTCAGGCTGTAAAACGTGTCGACCACCTCCTGTGCGCACAGCTCGATCTGGTCTTCGGTCATGGGCTTGTTCAGGTTCAGTATCGCATTCAGGTACACCAGCCACGCCATCACAAACCCCGCGGGCAAAGTCGGTTCCCTGTTCGCGCTGTACCAAACCGAGTGATGGGGCGGCGGCTTCCATGGCCTGCGTAATGGTGGTGAGCTTGCCGGCGTGGCGCATGCAGTTAGCGGGGGCTGTAAACGCTCAGCAATCTTTCGGCGGAAATCGTCGCTGTACTGCACGCGGCTTCCGGCTTTGGTTGGGGTAGCGTCATGTTGCTTCAGTTCAAAAAATCCTTTCCAGCCCTTGCCCATGCTTTGCCGGATGATGGCTATAGCCTGTGCCTCGCCGGTGGTGGCTAAAGCCGAAAGCTCCATCAGGGCTGCCTGTTCGCTCTCGGCGCTCCGGTACCGGAAGCTGTGCTCCTTGCGGCGGTAGGCCTTCCACTGCTGCCAGGCATCGGCAAAGGCGGCAGAGGGCCAGGGGAGCAGGGCAGCCGTTTTTCCTCCCGAACCCACCTTTTCCGGGGCAGTTTCATTTTCAGTTTCAATTCCATTTTCAATTCCATTTTCAATTCCAATTCCATTTACAGCGTTTGCTGTGGTGTTTGCTGATGTATTTGCCGTAGCAAATTCTTTTTCTTTTGGCTTAG
>MKGP02000068.1 GCA_001913845.2 Limnothrix sp. CACIAM 69d
GGGGCCCATCTTTATCCGCATATCCTGGGTTGCCCATCATCGATGTTTCCAATCAAGTGGGGGCCCCAGCGAGTGGGGCCTTGGTGAGAAATCGCAGTGATGGGCGCGACTTGGTGGGGGTTTCCAATCAAGTGGGGGCCCCAGCGAGTGGGGCCATGCTCTAGCGTTCTTAGGGATCCGAGACAAGTTGCGTTTCCAATCAAGTGGGGGCCCCAGCGAGTGGGGCCATGTGCCGTTGGCGCAAACGGAGGGAGCGCTGGCGGCCGTTTCCAATCAAGTGGGGGCCCCAGCGAGTGGGGCCGGGTGTCTATCCAGTCATTCCGGTTGGACGATGACGGGTTTCCAATCAAGTGGGGGCCCCAGCGAGTGGGGCCTCCCCCCTAAATTAACCCTTGTGGCGTAAGGGTTGCAAGGCGCTCGATCTACAACCCCCTAGAGATACGTACAAAACCCAAATTCTTGTCCTGTGGAAAACGCCCAAAACCCTTAACCTCAAAACGATCCACAACCTCAACGAAAAAATGCGGGTTTCAGCCGATCGCCCCAGGTTGTAGATTGCCCAATCGCAGCCGATCGACCCGGGCCCCAGCGTAATCCAATCTGCAAAGGCAGGGCGCTGGGCTATGGTGGGTGGCAAGGCGATCCAGTGCGGGGGAAATGGGCCATGCGTGGACTCTGGTTGGGCGGGTTGGTGTGGCTGTTGGGCGCAACCCCCGCGATCGCCCTGCCTCAGCCGGTTCGATCGGCACAACTCGCCCAATCGCCCACGGATTCGCCCTCCAAGCCAACGGCCGATCGACTGTTGCAACAGGGAATTCAACAATACCGAGCCAGTCAGTTTCGGGCGGCCCTTCAGTCCTGGGAAGCAGCACTGGAAATTTATCGCGCCCTTCGATCTCAGAGCGGGGAAGCAGCGGCCCTCGGTAATTTGGGCAATGCCTATGATGCTTTGGGTCAATACCAACGCGCCGTTGAATATCACGAACAGGCCTTAGCCCTCGATCGCCAACGGGGAAATCTCCAGGGAGCCGCCCGGTCTCTTCATAACCTGGGCAATGCTTATCAATCCCTCGGAGACTATCAACGCGCGATTACCTATTATGAGCAATCCCTGGCGATCGAACGTCAATTAGGAAACCAAGCAGGCCTGGCCGATTCCCTTGGCAGTCTGGGCAATGCCTATAACCAACTTGGACAATATCAACGCGCCATTACCTATTACGAACAATCCCTAGAAATTAACCGCGCGATCGGCAATCAACGAGGAATTTCTGCTTCTTTAGGTAATTTGGGATTAGCCTACCAATCCTTCGGCAACTATCAGCGTGCCCTTGACTATCATGAGCAATCTTTAGCCCTCGATCGTCAATTGGGCGATCGCCAGGGAGAAGCAATTTCTCTGGGTAATCTTGGCAATGTTTACAACTCACTCAGTCAATATCAACAAGCAATTAATTATCAAGAACAAGCCCTGGCAATCAAGCGCGAAATTGGCGATCGTAACGGGGAGGCCATTTCACTCGGTAATCTTGGTCAAATCTATAATTCTCTCGGTCAGCAACAACGGGCGATTGATTATCAAGAACAAGCCCTGGCGATTAAGCGCAAAATTGGCGATCGCCAGGGAGAAGCGATTTCTCTGAATAGTTTGGGCAATGCCTATAACAATCTAGGTCAGCATCAGCAGGCGATTACTTATTATGAACAAGCTTTAGCAATTCAGCGGGCGATCGGTGATCAAGCGAGTGAATCTGTAGTTTTGAGTAGCTTGGGTAACAGTTACCATGACCTCGAACAATATCAACGCGCCATCGCCTATCATGAACAGTCCCTAGCAATTAAACGCAAAATTGGCGATCGAGCGGGAGAAGCTTACTCCCTGAGTGTTTTGGGACTGGCTCACTACACTCTCAAACAATATCAGCAAGCCATTGACTATTACGAACAGTCCTTGTCGATCGCTCGCTCCATTGGCGATCGCGAGGTGGCAGCCATGACACTCAGTAATCTTGGTCTTGCTTATTTCTATACCAATCGATTAGCGGAATCTGCCAAAGCGTTGCAGTCTAGCTTAGAGCTGTTGGAAGCCATTCAAACTGATTTGGGCCAGAACGATCGCGATCGCACCTCGCTGCTGGAAACCCAACAAAATGTTTATCAATCCTTGCAACGAACCTTGATCGCCATGAATCAAACGGCTGAAGGGGTTGTCGTTGCCGATCGCGGTCGGGCCCGCTCTTTGCTGTCTTTTTTGCAGTCCAATTCCACATCTCCAAATTCATCTCTGACGGCTGCTGAAATGCAGTCGATCGCTCAACAACAAAACGGCACCATCATTCACTATTCCGCCGTTTGGGGAGAGCTATATATTTGGGTAATTCCACCTCAAGGGGCGATCGCCTTTCGGAAAGTTCCCTTACCCGACTCCACAAAAGGCTTGGGTCAAACGGCTGAGGCTTTGCGAAACAGTGCGGTCACTTTGCGGTTAATGAGCCTGCGCGGCAATGATCAAGGTCTGAATGATTTTGCGAATCAATTACGAGGAACGGGCAGCGACCCGATCGCGGCCAATCCCACGGATTTACGGCAAGGCTATGACCTGTTGATCAAGCCGATCGCTGACCTATTGCCTTCAGAAACGGGCAGCAAATTGATCATCATTCCCCATCGGGAATTGGCGGTGGTTCCCTTTGCGGCCCTGCGGGATGAGTCGGGCAAATTTTTGATCGATCGCCACACTCTGGCCTTTGCCCCATCGGTGTCGGTGTTGGCCGAAGCAGCTCGCCGCCCCAAACCAGCCGATGGCCCGGCGCTGATTGTGGGTAATCCCGATCCGATGCCGGACAATCTGAACCCTTTGCAGGGCGCAGAAACGGAGGCCCGGGCGATCGCCCAAACCCTGAATGCCCAGCCGTTAATTGGATCCCAAGCCACCGAATCGAAGGTGAAAGAACAGATCGATCGCGCGGGTCTGCTGCACTTTGCGACCCATGGGGTTGTGCCCAAAACGGTTGATGGCGGGTTGGACAGTTGGTTGGCCCTGGTTCCCGGCGGCAATGAGGACGGGCGATTGACGATCGCGGAAATTTTCGATCGCAACCTGCAAGCGCGGCTGGCGGTGCTGAGTGCTTGCGACACGGGCCGAGGAACCGTCAGCGGTGAAGGGGTGATCGGTTTGGCACGGGCATTTTTCAAGGCCGGTGTGCCGACGGTGGTGGCCAGCCTTTGGAAAGTGCCGGATGAACCCACGGCTCTGATGATGCAAATCTTCTATGCGGAACAAGCCACCGGAAAGGATGCGGCAACGGCTTTGCGATCGGCCATGTTGCAAGTGCGGGCACAATATCCGGGGCCCCAAAACTGGGCGGCTTTCGTGGCGATCGGGGATACAAACTAGCGCTAAATCATTGCCACAGCATCAGTCATGACTGATGATCCCGATCAAGGGGAGCGATCAATTTGGAACGAGGCTCACCATAACCTTCTAGGTAGGCGGGATTTGTTGATAGGTCTTCAGGCCCATCACCCACACCAACCCAAGGAGCAATTTGATCGAAAAACGATCCTCCTGTTGTCGGTGGCTGAACTGGAGCCGATCGCCTGCCCAACGATCGCACCAGTTGCCAGATCAACAGCAGCCGATCGCGACAGGACAGTTGTTCGGCTTGCTCACTTAAAGATTGCCACGTCACCATGATCGATCGCGCCCCGTCGGGGCTGGTGAAACTGCTGATTGCATTATGGATCGATCGCCCCTCAGTCCAATCGGCCGTATGATGATTGGCTTGGGGTGTTTTCGCAGCACCGATGTGGTACTGAGATCGATCACGCGACCCTCACTCGCCCCAGCCCCACCACCCACGCAACAAGCAAGGAAACTGACATCGTGACTCGCACGAACCTGGATTTTTTGGCCGAATCCGATCCCCTCGTGGCCGAAATTATCGGTCTCGAGTTACAGCGCCAGCGCGACCACCTGGAACTGATTGCCAGCGAAAACTTCACCTCAGCGGTGGTGATGGCGGCCCAAGGCTCGGTGCTGACCAATAAATATGCGGAAGGCCTGCCCGCCAAGCGCTACTACGGCGGCTGTGAATTCGTTGATCGGGTGGAGCAGTTGGCGATCGATCGCGTGAAAGAACTGTTCGGCGCGGCTTGGGCCAACGTGCAACCCCACTCGGGCGCGCAAGCCAACTTCGCCGTGTTCCTGACCCTGCTGCAACCGGGCGACACGATCATGGGTATGGACTTGTCCCATGGTGGCCACTTGACCCACGGTTCCCCGGTGAACGTATCCGGCAAGTGGTTCAACGTGGTGCAATATGGCGTGAGTCCCGAAACCGAGCAACTGGACTTTGATTTGATTCGCAAGCTGGCGATCGAGCACAAGCCCAAGCTGATTATTTGTGGCTATTCCGCCTATCCCCGGACGATCGACTTTGCCCAATTCCGGGCGATCGCCGATGAAGTGGGCGCATACCTGATGGCCGACATCGCCCACATTGCCGGGCTGGTGGCCGCGGGCCTGCACCCCAGCCCCCTGCCCTACTGTGACGTGGTGACCACCACCACCCACAAAACCTTGCGCGGCCCTCGCGGTGGCTTGATTCTGTGCCGCGATGAGGAACTGGGTAAGAAGTTTGATAAATCGGTGTTCCCCGGCAGCCAAGGTGGCCCCCTGGAGCATGTGATCGCCGCCAAGGCCGTGGCCTTTGGGGAAGCCCTGCGCCCGGACTTCAAGACCTACGCCGCTCAAGTGATTGAAAATGCCCAAGCCATGGGTGCTCAGTTACAAGCGCGTGGCCTGAAGCTGGTGTCTGGCGGTACGGACAATCACTTGGTGCTGGTGGATCTGCGCTCGATCGAAATGACCGGTAAGGAAGCCGATCGCCTGTTGGGTGAAATCAACATCACCGCCAACAAAAACACCGTACCTTTCGATCCGCAATCGCCTTTTGTGACCAGTGGTGTTCGGTTGGGTTCGCCGGCCATGACCACGCGCGGTATGGGTGCAGCGGAATTCACGGAAATCGGTGACATCATCGCCGAGCGGTTGATCAACGCAACCGATGCGTCAGTTGAAGAAGCCTGCCGCGATCGGGTGGCGGCCCTGTGCGATCGCTTCCCGCTCTATCCCCACCTACGGGTGGCGCTGCCGGCCTTGGCTTAGGGGATGTCTGAAAGGTGTCTTTTGGCACGGGCAATGCGCCAATAGTTGTGGGGGCAAGGGGCTTGAGCATCTTGTCTCCGTCAATCGATGAGGCGTGCAGAGTATCGATTTTGGCGTTTCAGACATCCTCTTAGGGATTGAGCTGAAGGATCTAACTGTGAAATGGGGATCGAGGATGATGATCTCCCTCGATCCCCATTCCCGATCATCACCGATCCAGGCTTTTGAGTGATTGAGCCAAAGGGATAGAGTCAAAATCTATCCTTTTTTTAGGGCTTCTGGATGAGACTTTCTGGGGTTTCAGATTCTTTTGAATCATTAATTTCAAGTTGCTAGGTTTAAATTGTTGGCTTTAGATTCTAGCTTTAATTTTTTTGACAATTTTTTGACAATTTTTAATTCCGAATTTTGGCTTTGATTGTTTGAGACTAAATTTTTGAATTTGAGCTTAGATTTTCGAGTTTAAATTCTTAAAATTAAGTCTTCCAAAATTAGATCTTACATTGTATTTCTTAGGATCGCTGGAAATTTACAAAACCCGAATTATATCAAATTGCGAATAATTTTAAGATTGGTCGATTTAAGACTCTCTTCGATCAAATTTGATTAAGTAAATCAAGAAATTAAGACTTTCTAAGGATCAAGGATCTCAAAAGTTAATCAAAATCCAGTTTTCACTTAACCCTGTCTTTACTGAAGAAACCTAGCGTAAATAGCGTCTATGGCTCTTTGCGGAAACCGACATGGTGGATGTTGGTTTCTTGGCAAATGGGTCTCGTGCGTCGCTGAATTTATGAGCTTGGCTAGGTTTGCATTGGCCTCAGTTTGCATGGCTGTTCTGAATCCCGTTGCGATCGGGCCTTGGAACTTTGGGAGCGGCCTGGTTTTAATTGATCAGCCGGCCCTGGCCAACCCCCCCAGCCTAACTCTCGAATTGCCGATTTATACCCTGACCGAACAGCGCGATTTAGTGGCCCAAGCCGAACGAATGGCTCAAGCGGCGATCGCGCGGGAATTTCAGCAAAAACCGGCCCTTTCGATGGTTCAGGTTGTGGTGTTGGGCAATCGCCATGGGAATTTAGTGCCCATTTTGACGGTGAGTGTTACCCGATCGCAGTGGCAACAAAACCCAAGGGTCAACGCCTGGACGCAATATTATGCGTCCGGTCGCTTGCTGCAACGGCCAGATCCTCAGCCAGCGGAGCAGCCCGATTCTGTGGTGGCGACGCAACCGGCTAACCCAACACAGTCGGGGCAACCGGGAACGGGCCCTCGGGGCGTGGGTGGTCGCGGCGCAACCATTGATCAGGCTTGGGATACGGGTCAAATGACGCGATCGCAAGCTCAGGACTATCTCAGCGACCTCGATTAGAACAGTGACAAAGACAGCAACCGCTTGGGGGGTGACCTGGCCCTGATGCCCCGATCGCCCGGGGCCAGCCCTATTCATCAGCCTGTTTCCACCACTTGCATCGCCAGGACTAGGAGAAGACCCGTGATTCACGACAACGGCATCAGCAATCGATCGAACAACCGCCCCTTTGAAGACATTTTGCGCGCCCGCTTGTCCCGCCGAAACCTCTTGGCCCGCAGCGCCATGTTGGGAGCCAGCGGCTTTTTAGCGGCCTTGGCTGGCGATAAACTGCTGGCCCAAGGGGCCGCAGCGGCCACGGGAGCCAACCCCGAAGCCGGCCTGGCCGGTGGGGAATTGCTGGCCCAAGCGCGGAAATTGGTGGACTTCCCGATCGTCCCTGCTGCGGCAGGCTCGGGCCCGGTGCCGGCCATCTCCTCCGCCTATGAATACGACATTCTGATTCCTTGGGGCAGCCCCTTGCAAGGCCCCGGCCAAGGCCCCAACTACAATGGGGATCCCAACCGTCGCCCCAGCTCGGCCGAACAGGCCCAGCAAATCGGCATTGGCCACGATGGAATGTGGTATTTCCCGTTGGATCAAGGCAACGACAACGGGATGTTGGCCATTAACCACGAGTATGGAACCAACAGCCACGTCATTGGCAAAAACTTGCCCACCAGCCTGGAAGATGTGCGGGTTTCGCAGCACGCCCACGGCGTTTCGGTGGTGGAAATTCGGCGGGTGCGGGGAGCCAAGTGGCAAGCAGTGCCCAGCCCCCGATCGCGCCGGATCCATGTGAACACCCCCGTCACCTTCAGCGGCCCCGCTGCCAACAGCCCCCTGCTGCGCACCGCTGCCGGTAACCCGCCCTTGGGAACTCTGAACAACTGTTCCAACGGCAAAACCCCTTGGGGCACTTACCTGACCTGCGAAGAAAACTTCAACGGCTACTTTGGCGACAGCACCTACAACGCCCAAACCAAAACGGGTACTTGGAAAACGACCAACGCCCAAAAGCGTTACGGCTTTGCGGCGGCTGGTGCTGGTTATGGCTGGGAATTGTTTGACAAGCGTTTTGACTTGGCCAGTGCTGAACATGCCAACGAAGAAAACCGCTTCGGTTGGGTGGTGGAAATTGACCCCATGAACCCCAACCAAACCCCCGTCAAGCGCACCGCCCTGGGTCGGATTAAGCATGAAGGGGCTGAAGTGGTGGAAGGTCGCGGCGGCCGGATTGTGGTCTACATGGGCGACGACGAGCGCTTTGACTACATCTACAAATTCGTTTCGGCGGACAACTGGCGATCGATGCGGGCCCGTGGGGTCAGCCCCTTGGACGAAGGCAAGCTCTATGTGGCCAAGTTCAATGACAACGGCACGGGCAGTTGGCTGGAGCTAAACATCAGCAACCCGGCCCTGCGTGGCAAATTCAGCGATCAGGCGGAAGTGTTGACCTATGCCCGGTTGGCGGCGGATGCCCTGGGCGCAACGCCGATGGATCGCCCCGAGTGGATTACGGCGGCGGCGAATGGGCGGGTTTATTGCACCCTGACCAACAATACCCAGCGCAAAGACACGCAGGTGAATGCGGCGAATCCCTTGGGCCCCAACCCCGATGGCCACATCATCAGTTGGCGCGACAGCGATGATTACACGGGAACTAGCTTCACTTGGGATATTTTCATCCTGGCGAAGGATACCCATGGCAACGGCGATGAGCGCACGTTCAGCAGCCCCGATGGTCTGTGGGCGGATCCCGATGGCCGTCTGTTCATTGAAACTGATGGTGCTCAGAAGAAGGGTCTGAATGATCAGTTGTTGGTGGCCAACCTGGAAACGGGTGATATTCGCCGCCTGCTGACGGGGGTTACGGACTGTGAGGTGACGGGCATTACGGTTACGCCCGATCGCCGCACGATGTTTGTGAATCTACAGCACCCTGGGGATGGGAACCCGGCGAAGACCAATTTCCCAGCACCCCAAGGTAGCGGTCGGATTCCTCGCGATTGCACGCTGGTGATTCGCAAGAAGGACGGCGGCATCATTGGTTCGTAGGCTGGTGAGTTCGTTAGTTTCTAGGTTCCAATTGGATTCTTAGGTGCAGGGGGCGATCGGGAATCGATCGCCCCCTGTCATCGAACCCCATCACAAGACTCTCAAGACCGCAAAATGAGAGCTTCAAGTAGATAACGTTATGGCAGAATGGGGTGAGTCGCTGTTCAGCTTGGCCATGACAATGCACTGTCCCCATTGTGATTCTCAAAACATCATTAAGAGTGGTTTAGTCAAAGGTCGTC
>MKGP02000027.1 GCA_001913845.2 Limnothrix sp. CACIAM 69d
AGCGACTGAAGCCACAGGCACGGCGAAACTGTGATGGGGGCAGCGAGGCGAGGCTTTCGTAGAGCATCTCCCGATCATGGTGACGACGACTTTCTACACTACTGCTTTATTCGTGCAAGAGGTCTAAGGAAGCAGGGAATTGCGCTGCACCGAATCCAGCCAAAGTTGAGCCTGTTCGTCCAGGGGAGATAGATAAGGATAGATGGTGCTGGTTTGAAATTGGCGATCGACCTGCCAGCCAGAACGCTGCAGTCGATCGCGTACCTCCAGGGAACTACGAAACAACAGAAGATCATAATTTGGGGGCACATTCACAGGTGATTGAGCATGTATAAATTGCATCACGACCCGAGAATTGAGGTGGTAGCTGAGGGAGAACATGCGCGGCATGGTGTCGTAAGCAACAATCCAAGGCGATTCATAACGCTTGATGACCTGAGCCAAGGGAGGAATTGCATAGCTTCCTTGTTTGTTCCACCAAGTATTGGCAGGTAGAATCATGGCGCAAGAACTGCCGCTCGCAATCAAAAGAATAGCCAAAAGGCTATAGGCAATGAGCTGCCGATGAATGTAATTAATGTTCTGATCAATGCCCTGCTTGATGAACAAAAGTTTGGATGAACTATGAGCTTCCGGGGCAGGGCGATCGGGAAGGACGTTTGGCAACAACAGCGTTGATAAATAGCCCGTAATGGTCAGTTGCAATCCCAAATAACAAGGCGCAAGATAGCGAATAATGGTCGATCGAAACCCTCCTTGGCTGAGGTCTAAAATCACCAATGCTAAGCCCTGTGATCCCATCATGGCCCACAATAACAACCGACTCAACAGCGGTTGACGATCAGCCAAGTTCCAAAAACTAATGGTCACCAGAATTGCAATACCCAAGACGGTTCCCTGCGCCGCGATCGGGTTGCTCGAAATCTGTCCTGTTGGCTCCCAATCTGCAAATGGTCGAGCCAAATTCAGCCACCAGTTATAAAGCAATGTGCTGAAAGGAACAGCTTGGGCGGTGAATCCGTTGGTGCGAGAAATGGTGCTGAGGTTTTGGAGAGTGGCAATGATCCAAGGCAAAAATAAAACACCAGCACTAAGGGTACTGATTCCAAAGAATTGCCATTGCCTGGGCAGTGGAGCTGGGAGGGAATTTGCCGAAGCAACTTGCTCAATCACAGCGGGTGGACGAACCGCAGAAGATGATCTAGCGAGAGTCAATTGATCAGTTGGGGCAGACTGACTCGATCGCCAGAGCCAATAGGCCGCAACCAAGCAATATCCCCCAGCAATTAAGACTGAAAACAGATGGGTATAGAGCAACAGGGTAAGCGATAAACTCCACCCAACCCAAGCCCAAATGCCACCCGTTCTGAGTGCCCGCAAAAGCAGCCAACCGGTAAGAGCAATCATGGCTGCCCAAAGGCCATATTCCCGCATTTCTTGGGCATAGAGTAAGTGAAATGGCGACAGGGAAACCATGGCCGCCGCAATCCAGCCAGCCAACGGACTACCAAACAATTCCACAGCAATGCCAGCCGATGCGGGAATGAGCAACAGGCTGCAAAGGGCTGCAAAAGCGCGTTTGGTGCCCAATTCACTGCCTAAAATTTGTTCCCAAACCCGGGCGAATATATAGAAGAAAGGGGGGTGCTGAGGATCGTCTTCCGCGAGCGATCGAATGGTGTCATTCATCGATCGCTGTTCATGGGGTTGCTGATAGGTGGCTTGCAGTTCAGCCACGGTGCGGGGGCGCTCATCCAGCAGTTCCCTGTTGACTTCTGCGAGGGTGTAGCCCGCAATCCGAAAGGAAGTGAATACTTCATCACCCCAATACACTTTGGTTTCGAGATGGCTAAATCGGAGAACAACCCCCACACCAACCAGCATGGCCAGAATCCACGCGAGCCAACGATTACCCCAAGGTTGTTTGCTTCGGGTCACGATCGTTTCTTGTGTCATTGATTTTGAACTTTCGTTAAGCAAAAACCACAAGCAGGCGATCTTCCAATGAAATTTCAGGGAGATCTCCATTGCTTTTTAAGCTGACCTGTGATGCCTTTACTTGTGAATGTGTTGATTTGTGAATATGTTGACTGATGAATTGCAAATATTCACCAAGGCATGGATAGAGACTGTCAAAATTATTTTTGACTGTGGAGGCTGTGTTTCACCGTCGGTAGCCTTGCATCTTATAACTTTCGGTTACCTATCGAATTATTTTTTGAAGCTTGTCATGGATTTTGAGGATCGATTATTTTAGATAATCAATTAAAAAATAAAAGCTAATTAGTCTAAGGGAATGTCTAAAAAGCCAAAATTGCTACTCTGTCCGCTCCAGTGATCGATGCAGACAAGGGGCTTAAGCCCCTTGCCCCCACAACTATGGGTGCTTGGCACGGGCCGAAAGATACTTTCCAAACATCCTCCAAGTGTTGAGTTAAAAAAAGCACCCAAAAGAAAAGCAATTTTACGGAGTTGCATTGAAAGTTCCAGGCAAGGGTAAACAAGGTAAACCTGGTAACAACGGGCACAATAATTCCAACATTAATTCCAAAATTAATCTCAAAGTTTTAGTGTTGGTATCAGTATTAGTAATGGAACTTAAAATTTAATAAAGACAAGGGGTTGAAGCCCCTTGCCTCAATGGGGTTCTGCCGCAGGGTTGAGGATTTGAGCGATCGGGACAGATCGCCCCCAGACTCCAGATGAGCGCGACGATCGGGGATAAATTTCCTCGCTGGTTGAGCGGCTGGGCAGATTTGCAATCGAGAACGCTTGGCCGTTGCCCTAGCGACCCGGCTGCACACCCACATGTTCGATCGCCCGCACGATCGCCCGTCGTTGCAAATCGTCATAGCCCCACCGTTCCAGGAAGTCAGCGAAGGGCCCGGTTTGCTCGGTGGCTGCGGTTCGGAGTTGGTGCAGCAGCTCTGTGATGGAAGGGCTGGCGGCTTTTGCCAGGAGGATTGGATGGGCGGCGAAATACTGATCCAGTTGCTGAAGCAGGTTGCCCGATCGGCGGCTGGTGCGGCGAGATTGGTCAGCCATGGCCCCATCGCCCGATCGCTCGTGAATCACGACCATGGCGGCGGCCATGGCCAGGTTTTTCACCAAAAGTTCCAAAACCTGGTCTGGCGATTGAGCAAGGGCGACCACAAGGGCTTCCGGCGCTGGATCCACAATCGATCGCTCGTCGGTCAAATAGACCACAAAAAAACCACGGGCCCCGGCAATATGGGTTACTAACTGAGCTGCCGCCGTTGTGAATTCTGCTGTTGTCCAGGATCCAGTAGCCCAGCGATCGAGCCATTCTTGCGTTAGCTCGATCGCCGCTTCAAAGGTTATCGGTTCCGGCAAGGTCATCGATGTTTGCATAGGATCCCATTTCAATTCATTGAGCCAATTCAGCAGACTAATTCTGAAAACCGATTAAAAGGGTAATCTTAATTACTCTGAGCGCGATTAAAACCAATCAAAAGTGATTAGCCGAAAATAATCGGCAATAATTATAGCTTGAATTTTACTGAATCGATTGACCTGGTTTTCATTTAATTTCTATTCAATGAACGGTTAAGCCCGTATTAAGTGTTTTGATCTATACGACCATGAATTGATTGACGCTTAGTGCTTTTGACTAATTAATGATTTTCTAAAAATTTTTGACAATTTTCGATAATAGGTGATCGAGAATTTAATCTGAATTTTAAGTTTTACCGAAAATCAATCCAAAATTAATCAAAAATCAAGATTCAACTTGTCTCAGTAGCTTTTGTGTTGAATACTTTTTTGAAAATCGCTTTGAACTTTATGTCAAATCTTTAAAAATCACCCATTAATTTCGTTGTCTTATTTTGGCTTGGAAACTGAAACGGCGATTGACAAGCAAAGGCGGATTATGAATGATGAACTATGCTTTCGCCCTTGCTTTCACCCTTGCCGTCGCTGCCCATGTTTTTGTTTTTATCGAAGCTGTTGCCGCTGTTTTTTTATCCCCTGGGGCTAACTTGCGCTCTGATGGTGGCGGCGTTGGTGTTGCTGTCAATGCGGCGCGGGCGTTGGGCGGCTTGGGCGGTGGCCTTGGCGCTGGTGATTTTGTGGACGGCGGCGAATGGGTGGGTGGCGGTGGCTCTGACCCGATCGCTGGAGTCGCGGGCCCTGGTGCTTCAGCAACAGACTGGCGGCTCCGGTGACCTGCCCCGGGCCGATGCGATCGTGGTTTTGGGCGGGGGCATTAAGTCCACGGAGCCACCTCGCCCCTGGATTGATCTGGCCGATGAGGGCGATCGCACCCTCTATGCGGTGAAGCTCTATCGCGATCGCAAGGCTCCGAAGCTGATTTTTAGTGGCGGTCGGATTGCTTGGCGGGGCGGGGGCAGTCAGCCGGAGTCGGCGGCCATGGCAGAGTTGGCGGGGGTGATGGGAGTTCCGAGCGAGGACATGTTGCAGGATCCCAACTCCTTGAACACGCGCCAAAATGCCGAAGAGGTGAAGAAAATTCTGGAGCGAGAACGGCTGCGGCGGGTGTTGTTGGTGACTTCAGCGATGCATATGCCTCGCTCGATCGCCATTTTCCGCAAGCTAGGAATTGAGGCGATCGCGGCTCCCACGGATTTTCTTTTTAGCGATCAAGATGAGCGCGAGCGGCGCAGTTCTCCAGAGGGAATTGCGTTGAATTTCTTGCCCGATGCGGATAATTTGCGGGCCACCACTCGGGCCATTAAAGAATATGTGGGGATGGTGGCTTACTGGTTGCGGGGCTGGATTTAGGGCCGCTGGGATCGATCGGCCCGTGCCCCATAGGCATGTTAAGAATCGTCAAGTACACTCATAGGGATCTGAGTTGCTGAAGCAACGGGGCGCTCGGCCCGGTTGTCGCTTCCCCAGGCCGCAAGCAACTGGGGGAAAATAAGTAAATATACGGATTCAACAAACGGAAAGTCTTACCGTCCCATGGATAACTGGATCTCCCTGTCCGATCGCGAACTGCAAATTGTTGAGTTAGTGGCTGCTGGTTTAACCAACCAAGATATTGCGGAGCAGTTAGAGATCAGCAAGCGAACGGTTGATAACCACATCAGTAATATCTTGACCAAAACCAGAACCGAAAATCGGGTGGCTTTGGTGCGTTGGGCGTTGCAGTGGGGCAAGGTTTGCCTAGATCAGGTCAATTGCTGCACATTGCCCAACGTGCCGCCTGTGGAAGTGGAGAACGATCGCGCAACGGCTTCTTAGGAACGTCTGCCGATCGTTCCTGAGATTTATTCCAGAGTCTGATCCCAGAGTCTGATCCCAGAGTCTGATCCCAGATTAATGCTAGGACAGCGCTGAACCGCGAAACACAGGCCATCATTCGTCAGGAGATTGCAAGATCAATGGTTTTAGCAACAGAGCAAGCTCAGGCGAGTCGTGATCCTCAATGGTTGCCGGCCGTGCAGCGACCGGCGATCGAGTTTCCGCTCACTCCCTTGACGGTGACCGCTGGGGCAATTCCCGAAAATTTGCAAGGCACGCTTTACCGCAACGGGCCGGGCCGAATGGTGCGATCGGGACAGCCCACGGGCCATTGGTTTGATGGGGACGGGGCGGTGTTGGCGGTGCATTTTGGCCGATCGCCCGATCAACCCCAAGGCCCACCCCAGGCCCGAGCCACCTATCGGATGGTGCAAACGGCGGCCTACGAACAGGAAGAAGCAGCCGATCGATGGTTGTTTGCCAATTATGGGCAACTGGCTCCGAAACCTTGGTGGCAACGGGTGGGGCGCGATCTTAAAAATGCGGCCAATACTTCCGTTTTGCCCTGGGGCGATCGGCTCCTGGCCCTGTGGGAAGGCGGTTGGCCCCATGCGCTGGATTTAGACAACTTGACCACGATCAGCCCCGATTCCCTGGATGGGGTGCTGAAACCGGGTCAAGCCTTTTCCGCTCACCCCAAGGTGGATCCAACCACGGGCGAAATCTATAACTTTGGAGTGTTGCCGGGCCCCCGTCCCAAGCTGAACTTGCTGCGGTTCGATCGCGCCGGTCGCCTCCTGAACCAACGCCAACTGCCGCTACCGTCCCTGTCCCTGATCCATGACTGTGTGTTGGCGGGGCCCTATCTGGTTTTTTGCATTCCGCCCTTGAGTTTGGAGTTGTTGCCAGCGCTGTTGAACTTCAAGTGTTTCAGTGATGCGATGAAGTGGCAGGGCGATCGATCCACGCAAGTTTGGTTTGTCGATCGCGAAACCCTGACCCTCGCCGCCACCATCGAGGCGGAACCTTGGTTTCAGTGGCACTTTGGCAACGGTTGGCAAAATCCCGATCGCTCCGTCAGCCTGACCATGGCGCGGTACCCGGACTTTGCCACAAACCAACACCTGAAGGAAGCGGCCAGCGGCAAAATCACCACCCTCGCAGCGTCCCAATACGTGGAATTACGGTTCGATCTCCAGCGGCGGCAATTGCTGGAAACACGGATCCTGTTCGATCGCCATTCGGACTTTCCGACCGTGGCCCCCAGCGAAGTTGGCTCCCTCAGCCGCTACAGCTATTTTTCGGCCCATCGACCCGACCTCGATCGCCCCGCAGCTTTCAAACAGGAACAATTCGGCACGATCGCCCGCCACGATGCCCAAACCGATCGCATCACCTATGCCAGCCTAGAATCGGGATGCTATCCTTCAGAGCCGTTGTTTGTGGCCGACCCGGCCGGCGACGGGCGATCGGGTTGGATCCTGAGCGTGGTCTATGATGGCAACCGGGATTGCAGCGACCTGCGCATCTGGCAGAGCGATCGGCTAGATGATGCCCCGATCGCCCGCTTAGCCTTCCCCCATCCGATTAACCTCGGATTCCATGGGGTTTGGCATCCCAAATCCACTTCCTAAGTTGCCTGAAGGCGGTGGCTGAAAAGATCCACGTTCAGCCACCGCTTTCATGCTTGCTTTTGCTTTCCCATCCCATGGGCAACCCCAAAACCCCTAATTCATCGCAATCCTTGAACTATGGCTAAATACATTTTGTTTGGCAGCTACTGTGAAGATGCCCTCGAAAAACGCACCCCCTATCGACAAGCGCACCTGGACGGTTTAGCCAAGCAAAAAGCAGAAGGCATTTTGATCACCCTGGGGCCCACCAAAGACAACAGCAAAGTATTTGGCATCTATGAAGCAGACAGCGAAGAAACCGTGCGTCAGCTCATCGAAGCCGATCCCTATTGGGAAAACGGTATTTGGACAGAATACGAAATCAAAGAATGGATTCAAGCCTTCTAAGAACATGCCTGAGAGGATATCTTAAAAGCCTAAACAGCTACCATTCACCAACCATGAAGACAAGGGGCTTAAGCCCCTTGCTCCGGCAACGATTATTGCTTGCCCTATGCCTAAAATACTGCGAAGACAAGGGGCTTAAGCCCCTTGCCCCAGCAACGATTATTGCTTGCCCTATGCCTAAAACACTGCTCAAAGATTCTCTGAAAAACCAGAATTGAAATGGTTGATTCTGTGGATTTCTGCCCATGTGGATGGCTCACGGAACCCTAAACCGTAAGCTGAAATAGATTCGTGAAATGGGTTAGTTAAACGGGTTAGTTGAATGGTTTTTTCGATCTTGATTGGTCGGGAGGATGAGACATGATTTCCCTGTTGCGATCGCTCCCTGGCCGACTGGCGATCGGGCTGGTGCGTCTTTACCAAGTCCTGCTGTCGCCCCTGCTGGGCCCCAACTGTCGCTATTACCCCACCTGCTCCCACTACGCGATCGGGGCGATTCAGCGGTTTGGTCTGGGGCGCGGGGGCTGGTTAGCCTTGGCCCGCATCCTGCGCTGCCATCCCTTCCAACCGGGAGGATATGACCCCTTGCCGGAAACCTGGTCTTGGCGGGCGGCCCTGGGCCCCGGCGCGATCGACTCCGATGCAATGGCGGGCCGGCCCCATCCCCTTTGGGCTAAACACCAGCGATCAGGTAACCAGTCGATCGCAACAGAGGCGATCGAAACCAAGGACATTGAACCAGTTAATTTAGCCAACTTGGAAGTGGCGAGTTCAGAAACAATTCAGCCAAAAGATTGAAATCTAAAAGATTGATATCCAAAAAATTAAAAACATAAATTAATTTTGAGTCCCGATGTTTCTAGCTTCATTAACCAATCCAATCTATTAAGATTTATTCATTGCCGCAGCCATCATAGTCAAATTTGCCAAGGGCTGCATCCTCCGCCCAAGCATAGACTTTATGGCTCACCATCTCTTTACCCACGGGAGCAACAGAAGATGAAAGTTCTAGTCGTTGATGACTATGCCACCATGCGCCGAATCATCAGAAATTTATTTTTTCAACTTGGTTATACCGATGTTGAAGAAGCGGGCGATGGTATTGGCGCACTTCAAAAGCTGCGGGAGAGTAAGTATGGACTGGTCATTGCAAATTGGAATATGGAGCCAATGTCTGGGCTGCAACTTGTGAAGGAAATGCGAGCTGATAGCAAGTTGCAGACCATTCCTTTCATCATGATGACAGCAGGATCTAGGACTGAAAGTGCGATTGCTGCGAGGGAAGCGGGCGCTAACAGCTCTATTGTCAAGCCCTTTAACGCTGAGACGCTGAAGCAAAAAATTCAGACTGCTCTCGGAAATTAGGTTGCGCTAGGTCAAGAGACCTCTTGCACGAATAAAGCAGTAGTGTAGAAAGTCGTCGTCACCATGATCGGGAGATGCTCTACGAAAGCCTCGCCTCGCTGCCCCCATCACAGTTTCGCCGTGCCTGTGGCTTCAGTCGCTCC